>JASFIV010000045.1:0-21816 GCA_050122475.1 Desulfobacterales bacterium
GATTAATTTGGTAGCGAAAGCGATATTTTCATCAGCGTCGCCCTGAAAATTAATACCGCTTTTGTAATTTCCGTCTTTATTTTTGACGGAAAAAACAACTCTTCCGATGATTCTGGTCATATTCTCCTCCAGATCAACAAATACTAAATAGATATTTTTTTGTTGGATCATCTGGGCTGTTTCCAGCAGAATGCCATTTTGGCTGATGTCCAGGGCAATGCCCATATTCTGATCGACCAGAACACCATTCTTATCCATGCAATCATATGCTACTGGATTGCACACCTTAATCCGGGGAAATTTTCGGCGGTCAAGTTTTTTCATGCTATAAATATCGGTAATTTAAAAAGAACCTTAAACTTTTTTTCTCAATTTCAGGATTTTTTTAATTACTTGATTTTAATATTAGACTAAAAGAAGGCACACAAGAAACGATCAATTGAAGAGCTATTTAATAAGGTCAATTGGGGTTATAATCCTTAAAATTACCAAAAGTTAAAGATTTTGGAACAAACTGTATAATTCAAAGGGATAATAACCGTTTACGAATATAAAGATCTAATTAGCTTGTTTATGGTTTGTTTTGTAAGGCTTCTATAGTTCTTAGTTTGCATTTAGAAATGTGGAATCTTTTCGATGAGCCCCCGCCTTTCGGCGGGATTTCACATCTATTTTAAGAAATCTTAGGAGTTCAACAAGCCGCACTTAATCTGTAACCTTAATGAAGTTTGATCTTAGACAAGTAAATATGAAATTAGAGGCCGGCGACCTCCTTCTGACAATGCTTACAAATCTTAGCCCTCTTTTTGATTATTTCCGCACAAAAAGGGCATTCCCGGGTAAAGAATCTCTTGTGAATATTGGAAATGGCGGCTTCAACCTTTTCTTGCAGAGTCTTATTGCCATAATTTATATTCTGCATCGGGTCGATGGACTCCAGCTCACCGATGTCTCCGATCATTTCCGCGGCTTTTACCCGAACACGCATCGGCTCGGTTACATCGAGCAGGATCCTGAGAACCTGAGGTCCATCTTTGCTGACGTAGCAGTCGGCAAGCACTGAAAACCCCCTTTTGGTTGCCTCTTTCAAAGCTTCCTGTTCAGCCAGCACCTGATCGTCGATAACCTGACCCCGGCCTCCCATACTGCTGAATACCGGCATAATTTCAAATATCTCGGTCCCCGGATAATTCATACATCGATAGGACGCATTCTGAGCATAGTTCTCTTTCATGTGATCCCAACCCTGCGCGTAGCAGGAACAGTGGTCGTTAAAGCAAATATACAGGTAGGGGGTTCCCCAGCCGAGGCCGTCTCCTACGTTGACCGGCGGAACTTCCCACAGGTTCATATCCTCACCGCAATGCGGGCAGCTGGGTTTCTCGCGGCCCATAATCCGTTCCAGAACCTGCTCTTTGGTTTCAAACGTCATTTCAAATTCTCCACTTCTGAGCGTTAGCTGGTCGCTCTTTTTTTACGTTGTAATCAAGTTGACGTTAAGTTAAGCCGCCTATTTGAAATGTCAACCAATCCTATCTTGCTATGAAACCAGCTGCGGAACAGGAATGATCTCATTAAAATGATTCAAGTGTCCTTGATTGCTTTCAGTTGGAGATCTGGTATTGAAAATGGCACTAATTGTATTGACAATGTATTACATTTTATGTTATACTTACACCAAATTTGATCTTTCTTACCTGAAAAAGCCAAACCCACTGAAAAGTGGGGACGGAAAACCACGGGTCCGTCGGAGACGGATAGCCGGGTTGCCAGATTTTAGGTGATCCGGCTATTTTTGTATGGAGGTATCTTTGCGATGAAAAAAGATAAGATCTATTCCTTACGAATGAACAGCAAAGTTCGTGATGCGCTTCAGCGGGCATCGAATAAAGAGCAGCGCTCTGTGGCCTCATTACTGCACAAAATCATTATGGATTTTTTAACCCGGGAAGGGTTTCTCAGTGACGCTGACTATGGTGTCGAAAGGCGCCAGTTTGACCGTAAAAAAATTACGGTGCCGACTGAAACAACTTTTATAGAAGGCCAAACTCAAAAAGCGGTGCCGGGGGTTGTTCTGGATCTGTCATTGGGTGGCGCCTTAATTACCTATCCGAAAAGTTCAGATGTCCGCTTTTCGTCAGTCGGTAAGCTGCCTGATTTTGGTCTCGAAATCCAGGTCCCCGGTGAGACCGATTCGCTGCACTTCGACTGCAATGCCAAACACATGCGGGATACAGGAGATGAGATCCATGTGGGCGCCAGCTTCAGCAATCCGAAAGAAGACCATTTGCAGAAATTGGATGAATATCTTTTTGAAAAAAAACCAAAAAAAGAAGACAGCTAAAGATAAAATTCATCCGGTAATTTCGTGACAAACTCATTTTTTTCGTCTAACCCGATAGCTGCCGATAATAATCTTTTGCTTGAATTCAAGTATTAGATATATTGGATTATTTTACCTACCTTGAATCCGCCTTGCAACGCCATGTGCACCGGCAGTCTCAATGCTATTGAAAATAATGGTGTACTCTAATATGGTACCTGCCAACATGCCGTTTGTAGTGGTTGTCAAAAAAACGTTCCGATTGCGGAACGCTTTCTTGCGACAACCACCATGTTGGGGCGAAGCTGAAAGAGAAGACCAATTATGCCGCCATCCTTTTGTTCGGAGCATTAATATGACAAGCGGTATGAACGCCGGCTGCATTATCTTCGATGACGATCTCTCAATGATTTGAATTCACAGAAGGGTCAACTATCATGAGCAAGTCTGCGATTGCCTATCATGAGCAACCACCTCCAGCCATTGATTATGGTCGACTGTTTGAAACCACCGGCTGGAATAAATCCTATCAAGCCAGTGCGCAGGAGCTTCATCAGGCCATATCCGACAGCTGGTATGTTCTGTCGGCTTACGAGAACGACCGCCTGGTCGGCTTTGGACGCATCATATCCGACGGCGTCCTGTATGCCCTGATCTGTGATCTGGTTGTTAATCCGACCTGCCAGGGCCAGGGCATTGGCAGCAGCCTGCTGGATAAATTAATCGCGCATTGCCGCTCCAAGGGCATCCGGGTTATCTGGTTGTTTGCCGCCAAAGGAAAAAGTTCTTTCTATGAAAAATTCGGTTTTCAGGAACGCCCGCTAGACGCACCGGGTATGCAAATGACGCCCACCGCGGATTAGACGAAAGGACAAGAACATGCCATACAACGAAAAGATAGATGCCCGCATTACCCAAATCGTGAGCCACTGGAAAAATACCGATGCTAAAAAAATGTTTGGGGGTGTTTGTCACCTGCTGAACGGGAACATGGTCTGTGGGGTGTACAAAGATTATCTTATTCTGCGGTTGGGCGAAAAGGCATCCAGCGCAGCGCTAAAAAAAGCGCACACCCGGCCGTTTGATATAACCGGCAAACCGATGAAAGGCTGGGTGATGCTGGAAGAGCAAGGCTTTAAAAGTGAAGATCAGCTCAGATCCTGGCTGAATAAAGCCAAAGGTTTTGTCAAAACCCTGTCGCCCCAATGAGCCTCATTAAACAAATTCCTGAGATGGCCCCGCTGCTTGAACGATCTGACGTTGTTGACATAAAGACCGCGGAGGGCCAGACGACCTTGCGCCAGTTTATCGCCTCCATGCTGTCATACTATCCCTGGTGGATTGTGCTGCTCTATCGGTTTCGGACTGTGGTGGTCAAGTTCCTGGGGCTGGTTAAGCATGAGGCGCCGGAAGTACTGCCAAATTTGCAGGCTGAAGATGTGTCCTTTGTGGCCGGCGATGAAGTGACCTTTTTCACTGTTCGGCTGGCAAAAGAAGAAAAATATTGGGTCGGCGAAACACCGGAGGATAAACACCTGAGGGCCTATTTCGGGGTCGTTGTCGAACCCGTGGCCGAAAACCGCAGGCGTTTTCATGTGGTCACGATCGTGCATTACAAACACTGGACCGGACCGGTTTATTTTAACCTGATTCGCCCGTTTCATCATCTGGTGGTCAGTCGAATGGCGCGTGCGGGGGTGCTGACAAGAAACTAGGATATTGAGGTTCTGTCGTTTGCACAGATTTAAGCGCTGCCTGCCAGCACAAAAGGTAACGCTTTTAGAAGCGTTGGATTCTGTGATGTTGAGAACGGCTAGGTTTCAGATTTTCTGAGCTCGGATTAATACATCTTCTGTTTTGGGAGAACTGTAAAATCCTGTTTTGGCCACCAGTTCTGCGTTTTTGAATCCAGCCTGATGAAAACTATTATCTTCAAAAGATATTGTTTCAGCTGACCCTTCCCCAAAGACTACATTTGTTAAATTCATTTTTTGTCTTCTTCGGTAAACTGGGTTTGCACACCGATACTCCTTTATCAACACACAGTTATTACAGACGTGCCCGAATAGCCGCTTCTAATTTTCTTTTACGAATATCGGTTCCCTCAACAATTATTTCATCGCCTATCATCACCGCCGGCGCGACCGGCAGATCGAGCTCGAAATATTCGTCGGTCATGTATTCATCTTTTGGTTTTTCGATCGTTTCTATATCGATATCGTATTTTGCGCCCAGCCTGGGCATCATTTTCTTAAAGTGCTTTCACGGTCTGCCGTTGGGCAGGTTCATAAAAAATCTAACCTTCAACATGTCGGCCTCCTATGATTAATGTGTTTTCTTGATTTCTGTCATGCGCACCAGAAATTGATCGGCAGGTAAAAAATCCACCAGACGTAAATCCTGCCGTTCTTTTCCCTGGCGGTCCAGGAATAGCACCGTGGGGACCCCTTTAACGTTATATTGAATTAATAGGTCATCATGCACGGGATTGCCCTTGCGCGTAAGATCAATCTTGATCATGATAAAATCGTTTTGGGCCTGTTTAACGATTTCAGGATCATAAAAGGTGATTTTATCCAGCTCGCGACAGGGGGCGCACCAGTCGGCATAGAAATCGATGATCACCGGTTTTTCCAATTGCCGGGCTTCCACGAGTGATGTTTCTGAATAGGGCTGCCAGGCCACGCCGGGACCGCGTAGCATCCATGAGCCGATCAGCAGTGTCGCGATAACCAGCCCTGCTATTGCAGCAGCGACTCGCAGCCACTCGAATCCGCGGAACTCGGCCCGGGACCTGTCAATCCAACCCAGGTGCAATGCCGCTGCCAGTGCAACCGCCGCCAATAAGAAAATCCTCGCGGTTTGAGATAATAACGGCTGAACAAAATAAGCGGCCATACCCACCAGAATCCAGCCCAATAACTTTTTGACCCACAGCATCCACTCACCGGAACGGGGAAGTTTGCTCAGCTGTCCGGAAAATAATGCCAGAAAAAAGAGGGGTAGACCCAGGCCCAGGCTCAAGGTAAAAAAGATTAAAAATGCGATCCATATGTTTCCAATCGTCGCGACCCAGGTCAGCAGGCCCAGGATAAAAGGGCCGATACATGCGGAAGCAACCACCCCCAGGGTTAAACCCATGAAAAGGCTGCCTAAATAACCGGTATACGTTTTTGAGGCCGCCTGCGACAACGCATAGGGAAGACGGATTTCCCAAATCCCAAAAAGACTGGTGGCAAAAAAGATCAGGACCGCCGCCACCAAAGCAAGTACGACTGAGTGTTGCAGTAAACTGCCGAAGATTCCGCCTGTCAGGGCTGCCACCACCCCAAGTACGGAATTGGTGATGGCCAGTCCGCCGATATAACAGATTCCATGCATAACTAACACTCTCTGACGGTCAGATTGCTGGCCACCAAAATAGGAAACTGTAACCGGAATCAAAGGGTAGATACAGGGGGTCAGGTTCAGGGCGATTCCGCCGGCAAAGATACCCAGCAGCGTCCAGAGCATCGCCCAGCCGTGTAAGGGCCTCGACTGTGGGGGGGTCAACGATGTTTTAGAAAGGCCGGCCGGGGAGCTGTCAACCGGTAACCCCCGGGCATGCCATTCCGGATAGCCCAATGGGTCACGAAAGATATTTTGATAACCAAGCTCTACGGCCACCCGGGCCGCCGAGTCGCTGCGGACTCATGCCAGGCCCGCTCAGTAAAACACAATCAAGCGATTTTTGGCTGGGCCCAGAAATTTTTCAAGCGCGCCCTTGTTGCGCCAGCGAGACAGCCAGGTGGGCTCCATTGGAAAACTGACGGCACCTTTGATATGTCCGGTGCGATATTCCCATTGCTGGCGCGTATCGACCAGAAGCATAGAATCCGGATTTGCCCTATATTTATTCGATAATTCATCGGTGTCGATCAACCGGTAACCGCCTTGACTGGCTTCCGCCAGCACATCCTGCCAGGTGGCTGTTTGGGGAGCAACCTCCCGATTGGCCTGCCAGAGGTAACCAATGGTCAGCACTACAGCTGCCAGTGTCCACAAAGCTTTTTTTAAACTGCTCATCGCCCTGATTTCCGCTTACCGTATCGAATAAAATGTTTAAAGCTTGACTTCGCCCACCTGGGTTTCTGTTGTTAAACCAAATCAAATTAGACCTTTTCGTTTACAATGATTGGAAACCCCAAGGCGCGAAAATCCTGAATGCCCTCTTCAAGTCTCACAGCGTTAAATCCCCGGGCACGAAGCATTTCCACCGCCATGACGGAAAGAACACAGTAAGGACCGCGGCAATAGGCCACAATTTCCTGGTCGCGTGGTAAATCCGACAAACGCTGCTGCAACTCTTTAAGCGGGATGGACAAAGCTCCGGCAATATGCCCGGCATTATATTCCACCGACGGGCGCACATCCAAAACAGTCACAGCTTCTTCGCGCACGAGTCTTAAAAGTTTTTCGCGGTCTACAGGCATCATCCCTTTTCTGTCCTCCAGGAAGCGTCGTTTGATGAGCTCCACTTCAGCCAGACGGCTTTCAGCCAGCAATCGCATGGATCGGAAAAATTCGCAAACGTTCTGATCGGCAAGCCGGTAAATGACATACAGGCCATCTTTGTCGGCATCCACCAAGCGGGCTGATCGAAGTATCTGTAAATGCTGAGATGCGTTGGCAATGGTCAAACCGGACTCTTTGGCCAAAACTTCCACTGTTCGCGGACCCTGGCAAAGAAGGTCGAGGAGTTCCAAACGCCTTGGACTGGAAACCGCCTTACCGATGCGTGCGAATTGTTCATATATCGAATCCTTAAAGGCACGGTTTGAATTTTTCATATCATAATCCTTTATTAATCAATTGATTAATTGAATAATAAAATAGATCTGTCCCATTGTCAAGTGAATAGTATCGGAAAAAAATCTGTGTGAATATTTTATCGATCAGATATCGAACAGATGGAATCGCAGCTTCTAAAGAATCATCATTCAGTTTTATGAACTTGGCTTAAAAACCGCTGCCTTTTAACTTGTCCACCACCTGGCGGACGTCCGATAGGCATCACCTGCCGCTGGGATTTTTGGTGGCGCATTCGCAGGCTCCCATTTTCTTCTCTGCTGCGATTTTTTCCATAATCGTCGAGCGGCCGTGTTTTATGAAATCCTGTTTGATGTCCTGGCGGGTGTATCCAAAACAGTAACAAACGAGATTAAGCATATGCTTTTCTGCCATAACAATACCCAAAATGCCGCAACACAATTGAATGAATCGATTGCCGGGGTGTTCCCCGGGCCCACAGGCTGGTTTGTCGCGATCCGGTTAGTTCCGAGAACCGAGCCGGCCAAAGCAGCTTCTACGATTACCTTCAAATAATATAATCAGCATACCACAGAGAAAATAGAGAATGTCGCGTAGCACTGTTATTTCGGATGAGGCGGTGTTATCGCTTTGACTGGCAGAAAAACATCCACAATCAAATTCGTGGCCGCGGATGATGTTGATCGTTAAAGCCGCCATAAAGGCCAGCAGCATAACATTAATGATGATGGCCGCCGAGCGCGGATAAAATCCAATGATAAGGGCTAGTCCGGCAACAAGCTCGAGAAACGGTATAATGATGGCGATGAGATTGATTAAAACATGCGGGAACAGGTCATAGCCGTAAACAATTCTGGCAAATTCCTCCGGTGACAGGATTTTGTGGAAACTGGCGTAGATAAAGGTAAGCCCCAGAATCCAGCGGGCTGCCAATTCGATCCAGCTGTTGTTGATGATTGTCTGTCGCAAATTAGTCAATCGGATAGCCCTCCGCCTGCCAGCCCGGAAAACCGTCGATAAAAATCCGTACCTCTTTGAAACCAGCCTCCAGGAGCAACAGGGCCAGTTGATGGCTG
Source organism: Desulfobacterales bacterium (assembly GCA_050122475.1). Classification (GTDB taxonomy): domain Bacteria; phylum Desulfobacterota; class Desulfobacteria; order Desulfobacterales; family JAHEIW01; genus JAHEIW01. The sequence continues at coordinate 8,209 of JASFIV010000045.1, forward strand.
TCTTCGCAAGTTCGGCCGGAACAATAGGTAACGACGGGTTGATCCAACGAGTACTGACTCATGAACGATTCAATGTGTTCATCAAATTGGCCCACCGGCAATGAAATGGCTCCCGGTATGTGGCCGCTTTCATAGTCCTCAGTTGAGCGTGCGTCCACAAAAAGCGTATCACCATCATAAAATATTTTTGCGGCATCGGTTACCCGGTCGATTTCTGCAATGTGATATTCATTTTCGTCTGCAGCGTTGGCTGCAATAACGCCCTTTGCCGTGTCCCACTGCCCCACCAGGGCAATGCCCCTGGGCGACAGATAATTAACCACCAGCGCCAGTATCATCGAAACACCCACCAGAATGATAATTTCCTTTGTCGTTTTGCGATAGATCATTAAGCAGGCCCCTGCGCATTTACCGGGGATTTTATTTTTAAGCGGTTATCCCGGAAACTCCAGTTGGATAATTCTGATACGGTTCTCACCACGAAGAACACGAAGATCACAAAGGAAACACACATAATTTTATTTTTATGCCTTCGTGTCCTTCGTGCCCTTCGTGGTTATGGTTGCCTCACTTGAGCTTTCTGCATAACCATATATTTTTATAAGGGGTTTTAAAACGGCTTCTATTAGGAATTGGCTTCAAGACCACGGCAAAAGATGATGAGATGGAAGTCAATTCCGAATGAAATTTCCTTTCCTCAGATCGTCCAGGGTCTGTTCAATCTCCGCCTGGGTATTCATCACAAACGGCCCATAGCGCGCTATGGGTTCATTTAAGGGCTTGCCTGCAATTAGCAGAAAGCGCACACCTTGGTCTTCGGCGCGGACCGATACCCGGTTCCCGTCACCAAAGACAATCATGCGTGGATGTCCCACCACGGATTCCCGTGAGCTGCCGTTTGCGCCAAAATCGCCGCCACCCTCGAAGACATAGGCGATAGCGGTGTGATCGCTGGCAACCGCCTGTGAATAGAAGGTGTTTGGGGGAACGGATACATCCAGATAGATCGGATCGGCGACAATCTCTTTTACCGGACCGCTGGTACCGTCGACTTCACCGGCGATAACCCGGATGATGACGCCATCATCCTGTTGAACTTCCGGTATTTGATTGGATGTAATATTCTGGTAGCGCGGAGCGGTCATTTTGAGTCTGGCCGGGAGGTTGACCCACAGCTGAAAGCCCTTCATTTCACCTTCAATTTGCTGGGGCATTTCCTCGTGCAGAATCCCCCGGCCGGATGTCATCCACTGGACATCGCCATCGGTTATGCTTCCGGAATTGCCGATACTGTCTTTATGGTTTACTTTACCATGAATCATGTATGTGACGGTTTCAATGCCACGATGTGGATGCATGGGAAACCCCTTGATGTAATCTGCGGGGTTGTTGGATCCAAAATGATCAAACAGCAAAAATGGATCGACATGATCCAGCTCGGCGGTGGCAATGCTTCTGATGAGGCGCACCCCGGCACCTTCGAGCACCGGTCGAGGCTCGATGATACGGGCCACATTTCTCACTTGATGCTTCATGCTATTTACCTCGATTTGTACGGCAGGAGCGGCTTTTAGCCGCGATCTCCGCATAAGGGAGTATTGGGTCTTTATTCGCGGCTGGAAGCCGCTACCACAAAGAGTTGAAAAAAATTGTTTCAAATAAATCCGGGAGCCCCTAATTTACTAGTTTCGTTGCAATTTCGGCCACGTGTTTGCCCTGGAAACGGGCGCCTTCCAGTTCATTTTCACTGGGCGTGCGCGAGCCATCCCCACCGGCAATCGTTGCGGCACCATAAGGTGAGCCCCCGGTAACTTCATCGACGCGCATCTGTCCCTGAAAGGCATACGGCAGACCGACCACCACAAACCCGTGATGCAACAAGGTGACATGAAAGGTCAAAATGGTCGATTCCTGTCCGCCATGTTGGGTGGCGCTGCAGGTGAAAACACTGCCAACCTTTCCCACCAGTGATCCGTTTGCCCATAGCTGTCCGGTGGCATCTAAAAATTGGCGCATTTGCCCGCACATATTGCCAAAGCGGGTCGGCGTACCAAATATAACCGCATCCGCCTGAGCCAGCTCGTCCACAGTGCATTCGGGTATGTGCGAAAATGCCTTTTGGGCCTCGACGGCGCCCATTTTCTCCAGTACTTCCGGCGGCAAGGTCTCCGGCACCCGCCGGATGTCGACCTCGGCGCCGGCGACGGTTTTCACGCCTTCTGCAACGGCCTCGGCCATTTTATAGACATGTCCATAAGTCGAATAAAAAACTACCAGTACTTTCATGATCCATTACTCCTTTTTGTGTTCATCGTTTTATTTTCCAATCCGAATCGGATAAAGATTCAAAAGGCCAAAATTTAAGAGGTCTGCTCGGACTCAACCAGACACGGATCGCTTTTGGCTGGATTAACCTCTACGGTGACATGGGCGATTTCATCATAATCCGCCAGCAGGTTTTTATAGTGATCGGGTGATTTGGGATAGTGGGTAACGACCGATACGATAACCGACAGGTGATGAGTGCCCACCCGCCACACGTGTAAATCCGACACCCGATTGTCGGAATCCGACTCAATCAGAGACTTGATTTCAGCTACGGCTTCCGGGTTGACATCGCGATCCAACAGCACTTTGCCGGAATCAACCAGCAACCCGTAGGACCACCGTCCAATAATGATAGCACCGACAATGCCCATGATGGGGTCCATCCAGACCCAGCCGAAGGCCTTGCCGGTGAATAAGGCAATGATGGCCAGCAGTGATGTCAAGGCATCGGCCAGCACGTGAAAATAGGCAGCTCTTAGGTTGTGGTCACGATACTGATGCTTGTGATTATGATCGTGGGCAGAATGGTCATGGTGATGATGGTGTTTTTCCTGCAGCAAAAAAGCGCTGATCACATTGACCACCAGGCCGATGAATGCTACGGCAATGGCCTCGTTAAAACGAATGGGCTGCGGAGAAAACAGCCGCTGGATAGACTCTACCCCGATCAATAAAGCAATGACGGCCAACACCACCGCGCTGGTAAAGCCACCCAGCACACCGACTTTACCGGTGCCAAAACTGTAATTGGGATTATCCGAATTTTTGCGCGCAAAATAGTAAGCAAAGGCGGTGATGCCCAGCGCTACTGCATGGGTTCCCATGTGCCAGCCATCGGCCAACAATGCCATGGAGCCAAACAGGTAACCGGCGGTTATCTCTATGACCATCATTGACAGTGTCAGCATAATAACCCGGCGGGTATTGCGTTCGCCACGGCCGTCATCGATATTATAACGATGACGGTGTTTCCATTTTTGCAGCGTGTGAATGTGCACAGTGATCCTCTGGTCAATTTTGATGAACCCGTTGCAATAGAATCAGGTTACAATTACCGGCCAAGGTGCCATACAATATGTAAGCAGTTAATGGGTGATTTCAACCATATAAACACCCATCCGATTCACAATCGTGAACCGTGTGCCCGGAAAACCGTGATCTGATCGAACGATACGCAAGGTATTCAGTAGATTGACAAAAGTCCCGGTTTGTTATAAAGCCTTGCCTTCATGGCGAGTGTATGCCATTCTTTTTCAACAAAGAAGTAATCGATGCACAAAATACATCTATCACTGTTAAAGAAAAAAAGATTATGAAAACCTTTCCCATTATTGCTGCCATCTTAATCTTATTGAGCTCCCTCGCCGGGGCCCAAGACGACGATACAGCTCAAGCGGTTTTGCAAAGAAACCTCGATGCCGTGTTTGCGGTTTTGGAGAAAAAAGATCTCGATAAGCAGGCAAAGCAGAAAGAGATTGAAGCAATCGTTACCCCCATGTTTGATTTTGCCCTTATGGCCAAGTTGTCGTTGGGCAAAAAGCACTGGACAGGCCAGACCCCGGAAAATAAAGATCGCTTCACAGAGCTTTTTATCAAACGCTTGAGGCAGTCATACCTCGATAAACTCACTGCTTACACCGATGAAAAGGTCATTTACGGTTCGGCAGTTGAGGTCAACAAAAAGGTTCACATCCCAACCGATCTGGTTTCAGGAGGCAAGAAAATTTCCATGTTATACAAGCTTTATCCATCAAGTAACCGCTGGAAGATTTATGATGTCGAGATTCAGGGCGTCAGTATTATCCGCAGTTACCGGTCCCAATTTAAAGAGATTTTGCAGAATGGCACTTTTGATGATCTTCTAAAGAAAATGGAAAAGCCGGCGAACAATTAGAAACGCAGTCTTTTGATCTAAGTAATCATATGATAAAACTTCATTCCCTTGTTATCAGTTTCTATGATCGGGTTGTCCTCGAATATCCGAGAATCGTCATACTCGTCATACTCGTATTAATTTCCTTCCTGAGCTATAAGGCAGCGGACTTCAGGCTTGATGCCTCCACCGAAACGCTGATTATCGAGACCGATAAAGACTTGAGATACTCACGACTGATAAAGTCGCGATATGGTGGATATGATTATTTATTGATAACATATACCCCTAAAGCCGATTTGTTTTCAGAGGAGTCCTTGAAAAAGCTCGCTCAGTTGCGCGATGACTTAAAGCAGACGAAACGGGTCACCTCGGTAGTCTCCATACTGGATGCCCCCCTGCTTGAAAGTCCTCCTGTTCCGGTCAAGGAACTCACCACCAGCATACAAACGCTTGAATCGCCAAAAGTAGATCGCAAACTGGCGAGAATTGAGTTCAAAGAAAGTCCCCTGTACCAAAACCTGCTTGTCAGCCCAGATCTGAAGACCACCGGCCTTCAGGTTAATTTCCCTATTGACGAAGTCTACCAGGACTTATTGGCCCGTCGCGACCATTTTCGAGAAAAAGCAGCCAAGGGCACGCTAACAGCCCCGGAAATTATTGAATTCAACGAGCTCAAAAAACAAATTCAAAGGCGCCGGGACATACAGAGGCAAATCCGAAGTGAGGATATCACCGCCATCCGAGCCATTATGGACAAGTACCGCCAAGATGCCCGACTTTTCCTGGGCGGAATCAGCGTTATTACCGACGATTTAATTCGCTTTGTTAGGCAGGACTTGAAAATATTCGGTATCGGAATCGCATTGTTTCTGATCATTACCTTAAGCATTATTTTTGGCAAAATTCGCTGGGTCGTATTACCAATGCTCTGCTGTGTTTTTTCCGCCATTGCCATGATGGGGCTTCTGGGAATGTTTGGCTGGAAGGTCACCGTTATATCTTCCAATTTTATATCGTTGCAACTGATCATTACTATGGCGATTACGATCCATTTGATCGTGCGCTACAGGGGACTTGCGTTGCGTAATCCTGAAGCGGAACAGCGGCAGCTTGTTCTTGAGTCGGTGAGTTTAATGCTGACACCCTGCGCGTATGCCGCTTTTACGACGATCGCTGGATTCAGTTCGCTGGTGATGAGTGATATTCTGCCCGTCAGAACATTTGGCTGGATGATGAGTGCCGGTATCGTGGTATCGCTGATCACAACATTTCTACTTTTTCCGGCCGGGCTCATGTTGCTGGGTAAAGCAGCACCGCGGGTCGAAACGGCAAAACGCTTTTCCTTTACGGCGGCTTTGGCAAGGTTTACAGAAGCGCACGGTAAGCTGATAATCCTCTTGAGCTATCTTATCTTAATTATAAATGTTATCGGCGTTACCAGGCTCGTTGTTGAAAACAGCTTTATAAATTACTTTAAAGAGGACACCGAAATTTATCAGGGTCTGAAAGTCATTGACGAAGAGCTCGGGGGGACCACCCCATTGGATGTGATCGTAGAGCTTGAGGTGCCGCAAGTATCGGCAGGCATAAGGGAGACGAAAGCCATTGGACAGGGCACCGAAGAATTTGAAGAATTTGAAGAATTTGATGAACCCCTTGATGAAAAATACTGGTTTACCGCTGACCGGATGGCGTTGGCGACGAAAATTCATGATTATCTTGACAGCCTGCCAGAAACCGGCAAGGTGTTGTCGCTGGCGACGATGTTGAAAATTGCGACGAAATTAAATAATGATCAGCCGTTAGATAATTTTCAACTGGCTCTGGTGTACAGCCAGTTACCTGATAAATTTAAGCGTATCATATTAAAACCTTACGTATCTCCGCAGCATCATCAGCTGCGCTACTCCATCCGCATCAAGGATTCTGAAAAATCCTTAAGACGTGACGCACTGCTGAAAAAGATCCGACAGGATCTGGTTACCGAGTTGGGATTTAAGGAAGATAAGGTTCACCTGACCGGATTGCTGGTGCTGTACAACAATATGCTGCAGAGCTTGTTTAAGTCGCAGATTCTTACGTTGGGAGTTGTCGTACTGGCCCTGTCGGGCATGTTTTTTTTGCTGTTTCGCTCTTTAAAATTAGCGCTGATTGCGCTTGCACCCAATTTGCTGGCAATTTCAGTGGTGCTCGGGGTCATGGGATGGCTTAAAATTCCCCTGGACATGATGACCATTACGATTGCCGCCATCAGCATTGGCATAGCCGTTGACAATACGATTCATTACATTTATCGTTTCAGACACGAATTTAAGGCCGAAACCGGTTATATCAAAACAGTTCACTTATGCCACGGCAGTATTGGTCGTGCCTTGTACTATACATCCCTGACAATTATCAGCGGTTTTTTGATCCTGACCCTTTCCAATTTTATTCCCAGCATTTATTTCGGCTTGCTGACGGCGCTGGCCATGTCGATAGCCCTGCTGGCCGCTCTGACGCTACTGCCGCAACTCATTATCATCTTTAAACCGTTTGGACCTGAGAGGGAGCTGAACCCGAGTTAAACGGACCCTCCTTAGCACTCTATTATCGTTTGACACCACTAGCGGTTTATTCATAATATCCCTCAACTAAATTTCATCGCGATTCATTTGAAATTTGCAGGAGGTCGTTTATGGACGGAGTTGAAATGGTTGCCCAGTTAATGGCGATATCCGCCACCACAGCGCCCAAAAGCAAAGGGGAGAATTTTGTAAAGACCCGGGTGCTTACAGGAAAAGTATTAAGGGAGCTCGCCGATGCCATGTTGGCCTATGGGCAACGAACAAAGAAAAAAGACTTTGATCGCGATTCCAAAAATATTGCTGAATCAGATGCGGTCTTGTTGATTGGTCTGAAAAAAGCCAGTATGCTGGGCCTCGATTGTGCGGCCTGCGGATATCCGGATTGCAAGACCTTTCAAGCGCAGGAAAAAGAAACCGGTGAATTTGTCGGACCGACCTGCGCATATCGTCTGCTGGATATGGGGATTGCATTGGGTTCTGCAGTCAAAACCGCTAGCATCCTCAACGTCGATAACCGCATTATGTACCGGGTTGGTGTGGCGGTGCGTGAGATGGGTCTGGTGGACTGGGAATTTGTAATGGGTATCCCGCTTTCGGTGACCGGCAAGAGCATCTACTTTGACAGATAAAGCCAGATTAGGGCTTTCGTCTCAATTGGAATGTTGGTCTGCTGGAATACTGGATAAATGAGTAATGAGATTTTACAGGAATGGGTTAATGTTCGAAGGCTGAACGAGCCAATGGTTTAATAAGTTATTCAAATCCTGAGAAGGTAAATTATGCCCTACTTGATGGAAGATGATCCGGAGGTGGCCCGAATTATTCAGGATGAAGAATCCAGGATTGAAAACACGCTGGATTTGATTGCAGCTGAAAATCATGCACCCCGATCTGTTCTGGAAGTCCAGGGATCGGTCTTTAGCCTTAAAGCGGCAGAAGGATTTCCGGGCAATCGGTTTCATGCCGGCTGCCGGCATGCAGACGAGCTGGAAAGGCTTGCCGTTTCAAGAGCCAAGGTTCTGTTCGGAGCCGAGCATGCCAATGTCCAGCCACACAGCGGGGTATCCGCCAATCTGGCGGTCTATTTTTCGCTGCTGGAGGTGGGGGATCGTATCCTGTCTATGAAACTATCGCATGGGGGACACCTTTCCCATGGTGATGCTGCCTCGATGACGAGTCGTTGTTTTGACTTTCAGCATTACGGACTCAACCTTAAAACCGAACAAATCGACTATGATGAACTTGAAAACCTCGCGAGAGATTTCAGGCCCCGCATGATCGTTGCCGGTGCCAGCTCCTACCCCCGGTTGATTGACTATGAAAAAATTGCTCAAATTGCGCAATCCGTCTCGGCTGTCCTGCTCGTCGACATGGCCCACATTGCGGGTCTGGTGGCTGCCAAAGTCATTCCCAGTCCGGTTCCCCATGCCGAATTTGTGACCTTTACAACGTACAAAACGTTACGCGCCGGCCGAGGCGGTGTCATTTTGTGCAAGCAAAAATATGCCGACCGGATTAACAGGGCCATTTTTCCCGGCGGTCAAGGAACCCCGTCACTTAATTTGATCGCTGCCAAGGCGGTTTGCTTTCATCTAGCACAGACAGAGGATTTTGTTGAACTGCAAAAGAAAACCTTAAAAAATGCGGGTTGCTTTGCCGCTGAATTTGAACGTCTGGGGTATCGGCTTGTTTCCGGGGGAACCGACAATCATCTGGTGCTGGTCGATTTGCGATCCAGGGGGCTGACAGGAGCGCTTGCTGAAGAGACGTTAGAGTCGGTTGGCATTATCGTTAACCGCAACGTGATTCCGGCCGATCCGGAAAGACCGGAGGTCAGCAGCGGCATTCGCATCGGCAGCCCGGCGATCACCTCCAGAGGCATGCAGGAATCCCAGGTGCGACAGATTGCCCTAATGATGGACACCGCCATGTCCAATGCTGAAAACGCACAGATCCTGAAGCAGGTGGCCCAGGAGGTTCAGAATCTTTGCCAACAATTTCCAATTCAACCCTAAAATTCGGTATTCATTCGATTATATAAATCCTTGTGTTTTTTTCCATTGTTCCATATATAGCAACATTCCCATAATCTTATCCGCCATAAAAAATTGCATCCGTTGCTATTTCGGATTTCTGACTATTTTCATAATATCTTAAATACTTAGAAACGGTTTTATGAGGACCGATAAAACCGCTTCAGGAGGACTTTTTATGGATAACAAGAGCCTCAAAGAAGCCTTTGCCACACTTTCAACTCCTTTGATTACCGACGCCTGCATGCGGCTGGGCGTTTTTATGCGGGTGGCACCCATTGGAATCAAACCGCTGGTGCCGGGCTGGCGAATGGCCGGGCGTGTATTGCCGGTCAGACATTCCGGCAGTGTGGATATCTTTTTGGAAGTCATGGCCAATGCCGGCCCAGGCGATATATTGACCATCGACAATGCCGCCCGTAGGCACGAGGGCTGCATCGGTGATTTAGCGGTCCTGGAAGCCCGGCAAATGGGCCTGGGCGGAATTGCGGTCTGGGGATTTCACCGTGATACGCCCCAACTTATACAGATCGGCTTTCCCGTCTTCAGCTATGGTGCCTTTCCGGTGGGGCCCAAGCGGGCCTATCCGCGGGGGTCGGATGCCCTGACGACAGCCAGATTTGGTGATTTTAAAGTAACAGCCGATGACGTGGTTTTCGGTGACGATGACGGGTTGGTTTTCGCTCTGCTGCAGGATGTTGAAGACATTATTTCACTAGCAGGCAAAATTGCGGAAATCGAGCTGCGCCAGGCTGAAAACCTCAAAACTGGGAAAACCCTGTCGCAGCAATTAAAGTTCGATGAATACCTGAAAAAACACGGTAAAAATCCGGCCTATAGCTTCCGGGATCATCTGGAAAAAATCGGCGCAGCCATCGAGGTGTAATCGTCATATTAGCCTGCAAGGTGTGCCTGAATAGCAGAGCAAATTAGGTTTGTCCGTCAATACGAACCATATGGAGTGATGGAGTGGTGGAATACTGGAGTAATGTAAAAAGAAATTTTGATTTAGCAATTAACAGATAAGACGGCCTTACCAGAATAATTACGGCATAAGGCATCCCTCTGATATTTACTTTCCAATACTCCAAAACTCCTGTTACGATGAAGCCTTACAAGATTTTAACAGTCATCTGAGCTGGTATATAACTCATGTCCCAGATTATTGATTTAAGCCATGTGATCGAAAATGGTATGATCACGTATGCCGGATTGCCGGGGCCTGTAATCAGCGACCATATGGGCCGGAAGGAATCCAGATCCCATTATACCGAAGGCACCTCTTTTCAGATCGGAAAAATCGAAATGGTGGCCAATACCGGTACCTATATCGACGCGCCCTTTCACCGCTACACGCAAGGTATAGATCTGTCCGGACTTAAAATGACCTCGATTGCCAATCTGGATGGCGTGGTGTTTCGCGTTGATCAAAGACTGCGCGCGATTGGCAAGGATGTTTTTGCTGAGGGTCACATTAAAGGCAAAGCCGTACTCGTCCATACGGGCTGGGATCGAAACTGGCGTACCGATGCATATTTTGAAAACCACCCCTTTCTTACCCGCGACGCTGTCGAATTTCTGAAATCCGCGGGTGCCGCTCTGGTGGGTATCGACTCGCTCAACATCGACGACACCGCTGACGGAACCCGTCCGGCGCATACGATCCTGTTGAGGGCCGGCATACCGATTGTTGAACACATGAGCAACCTGGATGCTTTGCCCGAGAGCGGGTTTAAATTCTTTGCGGTCCCGGCCCCGATCAAGGGGCTGGGGTCCTTCCCGGTGCGCGCTTTTGCGATTGTTGATTAATTGAGCAAGCCTCACGCAAAGACGCAAAGGCGCAAAGAAAAGATTTTTTATATTATATGAAAACATCAAAGGTATCTTGGTTGTTGATTCGGCATACAAGATGAATTCCAGTTCGGGAATTACAATTAAAACTAGCCTCACGCAAAGCCGCAAAGGCGCAAAGAAAATTTTTTATGTTAAAAGAAAATAAAATTGCGAAGCTGGTCGTTGATGCGGCTTATCATGTACATACAAAGCTTGGGCCCGGCCTGTTGGAATCCGTTTATGAAGTTGTGCTGGCATATGAAATAGAAAATAGAGGATTATCGATCGACAGACAGGTTGCTATACCTATTCAATATGACGGATTGGCTTTTGATGAAGGATTTCGAGCCGATATGGTTGTAGAGGATTCTGTAATACTTGAGCTTAAATCAGTTGAGCTGGTGGCTCCTGTCCATAAAAAGCAGCTGCTAACCTATCTTCGATTAACTGGTAAAAAGCTCGGTCTCTTGCTTAATTTTGGAGCGCCGCTCATAAAAAAAGGAATATTCCGAATCGTTAACAAACTTGAAGAATAAATATTAATAATAATACTTTGCGCCTTTGCGTCTTTGCGTGAGGAATTCAAATCGTCGTGGATAAATCTACCGTATTTGAAGAAACCTACACCAACTATCTGGCCCGGATTGCCGAACTGAATTTTGCCCGAATTGCCGGACGGCTGGGAGCTGAATTGAGCGGTGAGGAATTGATTATACCATTTTTCGGCAATTCCTACCGGGTGTCCAAGCAGGGCCTCAGCGACCCTTCCGGCAAGCGACCTGGTTTTTCGGTATGTGTTGTGCTGTTTAAATATCTGCTGTTGTGCCCGGATCATGATCCCATTGAAGATGACTGGGTGACCTTTAAGGATTTTAAGGATGCAGCGCCCTTTGCCGGAGCATTCGTCAATTACACTGAGGCCCCGCTGGCTGACCATTTTGCCGGAAACCTTGCCCGGCTTGAATCGGCTGCCCGGGCGTTCGGCGGCCACCCTCCAATCGCAGATTTTCCGTATGATCTGAGCCTGCAGTTTACGGCTCTGCCGAAAGTGCCGCTTTTGATGCTATTCAATGATGCCGATGAGGAGTTTGCTGCCCGCTGCGCGGTGCTGTTTGAAAGACGCGCTGAGAAGTATCTGGACATGGAGTGCCTGGCGATGGTGGGTACGCATCTGTTTGAATCGCTGAAACGGGCAGCCGCTAAACTGGCATAGCGGATTTATTCGCTTTTTACGCTAGTCAATTTACATTACTTCCCAATTCTCAAATGATCGCCCCAAAATCTATCGTACCGGTTGATTGCCGAATGTTTCCCATGACCCACATGCGATCAGGTATAATTTAAACTAAATCGATAAGTGTTGGTTTTCCAACCCCACATTAAAGAATATAAACTATTAGCGCCAATCCAAACCCGGCTGTACATCTCAGATAAAGCTTTGTAGGGAGGTCATGCATTATGGTTTCAAGCACCACACCCTTATTTGCGCAATACTGAAATCTCCACTGTGCAAAAACATAAACAGAACAAAACCACAATACGAAAAGCGCTATCGGTAAAATATCCATTTCTTTACCTCTAAACCTGTACTGAATAATTTTCTGATAAAGATATGTTTGTGAGTGTTAGTAACCAATTAGAAGTCTATTAGAATTGTGTTAAAGACAAAACTTAATATTTTCTTAACCTTTTCGAGCTACTTTTTCAGCGATATCCATTTGGCTGATTCATGTCATCTGTTACGTGAAGTAGCAAAGATCCCGTGGAAGCGAAGGAAACTCTGAAATGAATGTTTTGTGTCTGGGCGGGGCCGGGAAAATTTGCAGTGAGGCTGTGCTGGATCTGGTCGCTTTTTCCAATTTTAGTCGCATTACCATCGCCGATTATGACCAAAAGGCCGGAGAAGCCCTGGCCGCATCGATTGACGATGAGCGCGTTGATTTCTGCCCGGTCGACGTTCGGCAAAAAGATGCAGCCGTCGACATAATGCGCGATTATGATATAGTCATGGACGGCACGACCATCCATCTTAACGATAAATCCACGGCCTGTATTGCCGCTGCCGGTTGCCACGGCATCAATCTCAATGGTTTTGGTGTCGAGTATGCCTATGACGATCAATTCAGATCAGCCGGCAAGTTGCATGTACCCGGCTTTGGCATGACCCCCGGAGTGACGGATATGATGGTGCGGCATGCCGCCGATCAACTCGATACAGTCGACATTGTGCGGGTCAGCCACGGGGCCTTCCGGCCGATGGCGTTTTCGCCCTCGATTACCGAAACAACCACCTACGAATACGACCCTGATCTGGCCGAGCGGGTCGTCTTTGAAGACGGTCAGTTCCTCCAGGTTCCACCGTTTGCGCGGGAACGCCTCATAGAGCTGCCCGAACCTTTCGGCAGCCATCCTCAATGGATCATCCCACATGCCGAAACCCGCACTGCTCATGCTTACCTTAAAGACAAAGGGGTGCGCTTGATCGAGGTCCGGGGCACCTGGCCGCCCAAAAACATGCAACTTGTGCGTGCACTGCATGACTGGGGCTTTTTACGCAACGATCCCATCCAGGTCGGCAATCAAACCATCGGCATCATGGACGCCATCAGCCTTTATCTGCAACAGGCAGCCGAAGGCCGTCAGACCGAATTGTATGGCTATGCACTGCACGTGCAGGTCATCGGTCAGCGGGCTGAGCGCCGTTATGAACATGTGCTGACCAACACCCATCCCCCGTCAGATGGTTCGGTCGATGACTGGAGCGGTCTGCGGGCCTACACGCGCAGTGTCGGAATTCCTCTGGCGATCGGCGCCCAGTTGATTGCGGCAGGGGCTCTACAAGACAGCGGCGTCGTCATGCCGGAGTTTGCCTTCAAACCGCAGCAGGTCATCGACGAACTGGCACGTCGCAAAATTCTTATTCACGAGACAATTTGCCAATTATAAAAATTATTTAAAACCGATCCTTTAA
>JASFIV010000046.1:0-21771 GCA_050122475.1 Desulfobacterales bacterium
AATCTGTTTAACCGCAAAGGCACCAAGACCACAAAGAAAAATAATTAAAAATTTATCTTGAAATATCTTTGCGAACTTTGTGTCTTTGTGGCAAATTTTTTCACTTCAATAGAACATCAAAAAAAAGCGCTCCCCTGGTGATACGGGGGCAGCGCTTTTAGTACCTGAATTTTGCACGAGTCGGAGGCTTTCATACGCAAGGCACATCAGGGCGAAGCTATAGTCAACTATGCTTCGCTCTGAATAACGCTGCAGATGGAAGCCTCCGATTCGCCCATCGGGTGAAAGTTAATGAGATTAAATGATTTTCATCTATTATACTTTATTTGGTAATTGCTTTCGATTTTACAATTTGCTTAACTTTCGACTATTAGAGTATAACCTCAGCTTCTCATTAATTTTCATGCAAGATTCAGGTGGTAGTTTATCGGTGTCTGGAATCAGTGGTGATTTTCGCCCTCACCTTTTGCGGCATTCAGGACAGCTTTGATAATACAGTACGTCATGCCAAGGCCCAGGATCGACAGTGCATACCACAGCCCCCCATGAAATACCATGTGACCCGCATCCCAAATCCATTCAAAACTAAACGGAAACATATGATTCCTCCAGATATTTTTGAAAAGCAAAAAATATTATAATGGCTACGTCGACCGCCCCAGAACCAAAGACGATTTATTTACCACGAGAGCACGAAAGAAAGAAGACGCAGAAATAAATAGAATGATATTATTTCGTGCTTTTAAATTTCGTGTTGTCGTGGTTAACTTTTTTATTTATTTTTAGACCTTTATGGCCTTCGTGTTTTTCGTGGTGATAATTGCGAAACAAAAACCACCGCTGGTAACGCATACCATTTTTTTTCTTTCCGGCATTATGACTCCGCCGGGCTGAGCTCCGGTTCGGGCCCGTCAGCATCAGGCTCGGGCTCCGGGCTCGTCGCCGGGACTTCAGCTGCGGGCTCATCAATCGGGTTTAATTCACGTTCCTGCGGAAAAATCGGCATATAGCGATATGAGATTGAAATCATAATGATGCCGTAGGCCACCGGTAATATCGTCGTAGCGACTTCCTGCCAGCTGGGCAAATAGGTAAACCAATTATCGAAGGGCAGCACCGGAATCGCCAGCACCTGCAGCACCATCACCCAGCGGTTCAAACTCACACCCAGAACACCGCAAAATACGGCCACCCAGAGCAGCCCGTTTATCCGGCGCAGCTTGGGCGTAATTAAAATAATCGCAGGCACAATCCCGCCGATCACAATTTCGAGAAAGAGAATCCAGAGACCATACCATGAATCCGGGCCGCTGGTGTAAAAATCCATAAAGGTGAAGCCTTTGGTGGGAGCGGTGCGCGTGGCCCACCAGATGGTGTCGATGATTTTGGCGATAATGTAAGTGAATATCATCCAGCCGGATATTTTAGCCAGAAGGTCAATGACGTTGTCTTTAACCAATTTTTTGCGCGTTATGGTCTCGGTGATTTTGGTTATAAAAATGGTGAAGCAAGGGCCAAAGGCCGCCGCAGACCAGGTAAACAGAAAAAAAGTCCAGGGCCAGACCAGGATCCCTTCGCGAAACCCGAACGGACGGCCGAACAAAACGCCGGGTACACCGCCCAGCGAGCCCTGGTGAAAAAAGGACAGAAAGGCGCCGGTGGCGGCGAATACGGCCATGATTTCATGCATGTTGTGACTCAGATGGTGAAAAAACGGCACCTTATCAATCTGCCGGTTTTCCAGTACCATGGGGATATATTCAATCGTCAGAACGACGAAATAGCAAGTCAGGCAGAAGGCCACTTCAGTCAGCATGGAGTGGACGTTGGCGTGCCAGAAGATGAACCAACCTCTGAGGGGTTGTCCGATATCAAAACCGAGGATCATCAGCGCCGAACTGTAACAGATGAACCCGATGAGCACGGCATAATTGATAATATTTTTGAGTTCATCTTTACCGACCAGATACCGTAGAAAGCCGGTAAAAAAGGCGCCGCCGCCCAGGGCAATGACGGCCAGGTCGGCCCAGATCCACAGCGCAAACCCATAAGCATTGTTCATATTGGTCTGGTTGAGCCCTTTGATGTAGACCAGCAGCATGGCAAATACGCCCCAGGCCAGAACCGCACCATTGGCGGCAATCCACAGGGCAAATTGCCAGACCGGACATCGTTTAACGCCTTTGGGAATCAATGCAGTATCCATAAGTTCCGAGCTCCTAATGAATAATAGCTGAATTTAAGTCATCGCCAATAAAAACTTAGCTGTGTGCCTTTTTTTGGAATTCACCTTCCAAATAGTTATCACCGGCCTTGCGAACCCACTCGCGGCTGGTAAGGTAATAAATCTTGGTGTTGGTGCCCAGACGTTCCAGAAGCCGAAAGGCCCTGGGGTTCTTGGAGTGGCCGTGGTGCGCCGGATCCGGTTGCGCCAGCTTGTAAACTGCATGCTCATGATTGTTCAAGTCACCGAAGGTGATGGCACCGGACGGGCAGGCTTGAGTGCAGGCGGTCTGATATTCATCTTCTTCAATCTCGCGTCGACCCTCTACGTAAGCCTGATCCATGGCAAGCTGGTAGCGGTGAATACAGAAGCTGCATTTTTCAACGACCCCACGCATGCGCACCGATACGTTCGGATTGAGCATTTTCTCCATGCCATCAGGCCAGATCGGATCCCACCAGTTAAACTGACGGACATGGTAAGGGCAGGCAGCCATGCAGTAACGGCATCCAAAGCAGCGTGGATAAATCTGGCTGACAATGCCCGTGGCCATATCATAATCTGTGGCGGTTGCGGGACAAACCGACACACAAGGTGAGTGCCCGTGATGCCCTTCACAGTGCTGGCAGGGACGGGGCAGAAAACATTCTTGATAGTCCGGAAACGCCTTGCCATTATTGATTTTGTATACATGCATCCATGAAACACTGAGCATCTTATCGGTATCATCTTCGCGGAACGGAATGTTGTTTTCTGCATAACAGGCAACCATGCAGGCACCGCAGCCGGTGCACTTGTCCAGATCGATCACCATTCCAAACTTCTTGCCATTTTGGTTTTTCATCAGCTCCCCTTGATCATCCTTAAATATTCAATATTCAATATGCAATATTCAATTATTTTAGGCTTTGGTTAGCTTAGCCCGTATACCCCAGGCCGCATTATACCCGGAGGCCGGATCATCCACCGGACCGCTCAGCTGGTTGTAATTCGCTCCTCTGCCGGCCAAAAATCGGTTATCGGCCGTATGTCCCAAACCTCTGGGAATAGCGATAACACCGGGCATAATCCCCTGGGTGAGGCGGATCTTCACCCGTGCCGATCCTTTGGGGGTCGCCAGAGTGGCAAGCCGACCCTCAGACAGCCCAAGCTGCTTGGCGGTGGCCGGGTTAATTTCCACTAACATGTCATTCCCTTTTAAAATCGTGTCTTCAAGAGCCTTAATCATAAACGGCGGTGCGCCCGGCTGGCCATCGGCATTCAACCGCATGCTGTCATAAGGCACCAGCAGCAAGGGGTAGCCGGCTTCGTCCCCTTCGGGTTGAATCGGCTCATAGGCGGCCAGTGTGCGAATATCGTTGTTGGTAAATTCAAATTTGGCTGAATCGGTCTCAAACGCTTCCGCCCATTGCGTGCCGCTGAAAGCATCATCGACCCAGTAGCCATTTTCGATCAATCCATCCCAGTGATCGCCCAGGGTTTCTTCCAGGCAGGTGTTGTAGTCATCCCATTCAAAGGCGGCGCCAATCGTATGACCCAGTTCTTTGGCCAGCTGAATGACCACATCGCCGACATGACGTGTATTGTAGCGGGGCTCGACCGCCGGCTGCACCAGGCTGATGACGGGCTTCGGGAAACCGCTGGCTCCGGCAACATCCTGGTAACGTTCCAAAAACATGTGGTTGGGTAGGATCATATCCGCCAGAGCACTGGTTTCATCCATATAGGAAGAGAAACTGACCACTGTGGGTATTTTCTCAAAAGCTTTTTCAACCGCAGCGGTATCCGGCAGCGAATAGGCCGGATTGGCATCAGCAATAAACAGCACCTGCAACGGTGATTCGGCACTGGCATTGATGACCTCCGGCAATCGATGCAGCAGATAGCGGGCATTGGGATGGCGATAGGTACCGGCGCCATCGATGCGGGGCTGTTGCAGTCCCTTGGCGGCAACAGCATCAATTTCCAGCTCCGGCCATTCAATATAATCGGGCTCGGGCACAGCCCAGAGACCCCCAGGCTGGTTGATGTTACCCACCAGGGCATTTAAGGTGTGCACCGCCAGGAAAGTTTGCAGGCTTCCGGACAGATGTCCCTGCCCCTGACCGCAAATGGCCAGCGGGCGACGGGCAGCGGCAAAATCTCGGGCAAGTGTTAGAATCGTCCCGGCGCTGATGCCGGTCATCTTCGAAGCAATCTCGGTCGGGAAACCGTCAATTGCCTGCTGGAAAAGCTCGGAAAGCCCATTGGCATAACCGTTAACGAAATTGCGGTTATACCGCTGTTCTTTAATGATCACATGTGCCAAGCCTAAAGCCAGCGCACCTTCGCTGCCGGGATTGATGGAAATCCAGTGATCGGCCTTGGCCGCTGTCTTGGACAGGCGCGGCTCGATTTGATCCATGCGCCCGCCGGCCTTGCGCAATTCAGATTTGGCCCGGAACATGTAGCCGGGCGAGCCCCAACCCTCAATCAGTCCGCTGCCGAAACTAAGGACAAAGTCCGCATTTGCGATATCAAATCCGGCCATGGAACGCGTGCCCTGGGTCAGGTAAAGCGCCAGTTCATAATTATCCCACATGGACGGCATCCGCCAGAAGTTGGGAGAGCCGTAAACGCTTAAAAAGCGGTTGAAAAGCGCCGGAACCGTCCCGCGATCGGATCCGGCCACCCAGCCCACTGTATGCGCCGACCCGTCGGCGCGTAGTTGTCGCAGTTGGGTGGCCAGCTCGGTAATGGCATCCTGCCACGACACTTTCTGCCAGCGGCCATTGACCTTTTTCAAGGGCGTCTGGATGCGTGTCGGCCCATACAGAAGCTGGGCGGCGCTGCTTCCCAGAGGACAAAGTCCCCCATCGTTTAAGGGATGGCCCTCCAGACCCTCGATTTTGATTACCCGTTGGTCTACTTTTTTAACCGATATCCCGCAACCGCCGGGACACAGCGTACAGGCAGAGCTAACCCGGCTAATTTCACCTTTAGGCGGAACCGGAATCCAGGGCCAATTCTGGCTCCAGATGGATATATCATCGGTGACTTTCCAGGGTAACGGTGACAGCGCCGTACCGGCGGCACCGCCGAGAATGAATGCCAAAAAGCTTCTTCGATCTACTTTCATTTAATATTCCCTGTTAAGATGAGCACATTGATAATTGAAAACACGATCGGTTCGGAATCGGTTTAGCCATCAACAAATACTGATTAATGGTGGCAAACGAAACAGCCCCCCCGCAGAGTCTGAACGCTGTTTTGATTAACGCCTTCTCTGCGGTGACATTCGGCGCAATCATCCATTTTCATGCGGTCCCAGGAGTTGCGCTTGATACCAGATATATTCCGGCCCCAGATATCAATGCTATAACCGGAGATGCGGTTTTGTTTGTAAATCGGTAAGCTTTCCGATTCCCCGATATGCCCGTGGCAGGTCACACAGTCCATTTCCCCCATTTTCACATGGGCCGCATGCGAGAAGAATACATTCTGGGGCTGGCGCGAATAGATCAGCCAGGGCACTTCCCGATTATTGGCAACAAATTCGTTGACGAAGCGGGCTTCCTCGGGATCTTCGCCGTTGACCTCTTCATGGCATTCGATGCACTGATCCAGTTTAGGTACACCGTGATAAGAGCCGTCTTCTCGGAAAAAGTGGCAACTTTCGCATCCATCTTCAACCAACTCATTGTGCAAAGCGTGGTTGAACTCGATGGGTTGTTTTTTCTGGGAGTACAAAACCTGGGGGAAAACGACCCAGCCGACAATCAGGCTGGCAGCCAACCCGAGGATGAAAAATAGAATAATGGGTCCGCCGGCCCCGCCATCATCGGCTTCGGCAGTTAGGGCTGTTTTGGGGGGAGGTGTTGTTGTTTGCTGATCTTTCGCTGTGGCCGCATTGGCTTGTTCGTCTGTTGTCATAAAAACTCCGTGGTTATCAGGGTTGATTGAAACAAGTCTCGACAAACATTTGCCGCCCCGCACCAATGTTCACCGGCTATGTGCTTTTTAATGAAAATGGTGCGATTACAGTAAGTTATGCAGATTGTAACGAACATCACGTGCCGACAAAGGTTTTTGTATTACCTTAATTGGCGCGATTTTGTCAAGCAAAATCATTGGCTAAAAGCGCCGTAGCTGTGCAGGCCGGGCAATAAATTAACACCAAAATAGGTAAACAAAACTGCAGCAAAACCCACCAGCGACAGGTAGGCAATTCGCCGCCCTCGCCAGCCGCGCATCAGTCTGGCATGCAGCAAAGTGGCGTAGATGAACCAGGTGATCAAAGACCATGTTTCTTTAGGATCCCATCCCCAGTATCGTCCCCAGGCGGAATTGGCCCAGACGGCTCCACTGATAATGCCAATCGATAAAAACAGGAAACCAAACAGGGTGACCTGGTAACCGAGTTCATCCAATATGGCCGCCTCTGGAAATAGACTCAGCAAGCGCGTCTTAAAATCAGTCGGCATGCGACGGACGAGCAGAACACCAATATAAAAAGTGATGCAAAGCGGCAAAGCGATAATAATCGCCATGGCCCAATTTCCCACCAGCAGAACCCGGCTAAAAAGCAATACGAAAACAAACAGCGTCAGGGGCTTGGCAATATCCAGCCATGTCACCGCTTCCTCCTCCCGCCCCTGTTTCATCAGATACATGGCACCGATGCCAAAAGAGGTGGCAAAAGCCGCATACCCAATAAAGCACGTAATCACATGTGCGATCAGCCAGTTGCTTTTAAGGGCGGGGATAAGGGGTTGGATCTCGCTGCTGATACCGGTTTTCAGGGAAGCATAAGCCATTGCCAAAAAAGCAATCGGCATCGTAAAGGCACCGATCGTGCGATTGCCGGCTTTGCGCTCGACGACCAGGTAAATCAATGCAATCGTCCAGGCAAAAAAGACCAGCGATTCGTAAAGGTTTGAAAAGGGCGCATGCCCGATGCCCATACGGTAGGATTCAACCCAGCGTAATATGATTCCGGCCGTGTTGCCGACCAGGCCGACAATGGCCACCCATGAGGCCAGTTTGCCGGCTGCCGATTTCTTAAAAATCCATGCAAAAATATATAAAAACCCGGCCAGCCCGTAGACAAACGTAATAATGGATAAGATAAGCGAACTGTTCATGTTTTTCCTCTATCAGTCCCTTTTTATTCGGCAAATTTAATTTGCCCGATGCCGAGGGGGTGCAACTAGCCAGCCGGTGGCAGGTTTTCCAGCTGGTGAGCGAGCTGCGTGATCCGCTTTTGCATCCCCATTTTGTTTTTATTGGAAGTCCCGGCAACCATGACCTGGCTTTTGGGGCCGTCTGCAGTGACCTCGACACAGAGTTGCTGATGGGACATAAAAAAGGTAATATAAATTCCGATAATCATCAAAATAAATCCGACATAAACCACCCAGACGCCCGGATCTCTGCTTACCTGAAGACCGGTGTAGTAACGCGGTACAAAATCGGCGATTGCAATAAAGACCTGACCCTTGCGCATTTTATCAAAGCTTGGGAATTTCAGGGGCAAGGTTACATCAACCGGAATGCCGTTTGGCGGCGTTAATTCTCCGATAAATGCTTCGCCAATATTGTGACCTTTAAAATCTGCCTGGCGGGTGAATTTCTTTAGGGTAAATGTGCCTAGATTTTCAGAAATCTCGACCGGTTTGCCAATAGCGGCCTTTTGGCTGTATATCATTCCCGTGGCCTGACTGGTAAAGTTCAGGATCACCTCAGTCGGCGGCAGGTTGCCGTAACTGGCCTGAAAAAAACTGATGCCCTCAAAATGCAGCGGATCATTTACGATGATATCTTTTTGCTCGACCACTTTTCCTTGTTTGAGAATCGATAAGCTGGACCGAAATTCTTTGGGAGCACCGCTATCATAAAATTCGACCTTAAAATCATCACAACGAATCTCAAAGCCCAGTGGCAGTATCTGATTGTTACTCCTCAGCTGAATGGTGCTCGCCGAGTCACCGGGCGCCAGATTGACAAATCCCTCATAACCAAAAATGGACCCGATCAACCCGCCGATTAATAAGATCACCACACTTAAATGAACAACATACACCCCCAATCGCGTCAGGCGTCCTTTTTCAGCATAAATGGCAAATCCATTATCGGTATCTTCTGTTCGATGGAATCGAAATCTTCGGGAGATAACCGGCAGATACTGGTCTTTTAAATGGGCAGCGGCGCCATCGTGGTTGTATTCAGTTTTATTTTTGAGTTGCCGATAACGGGCAACCTTAAAGCGTGGATTACGGGCAAAAATAATTTTCCAGGTGGCTTGCAGTCGATCAATAGAACAGACGATGATATTGACCACCAGCAACAGAATCAGGGCGCGAAACCACCAGGAATGATACATATCGAACAGCCCCAGCAGCGAGAAAACGCGATACACCGTCTCACCTAAGCTCTGCAGATAAGCTCCCGGTGACTCATTTTGTGGAATCAGCGTGCCGATGATTGAGGTCGCTGCCAGAGTCAGCAGCAAGCCGATGGTGAGTTTAACAGAGGCAAATGATTTCCATATTTGATCGATAGCAGAGGGATTATCGGAACTCTGCTTTGTGTTCATGGGTGATCCTTTCCAAGCAAAATTGAAACTGTTTTCATATCAAATGGAAGCTGATCAGGCAACCATCAAAAAATCTGATTTGATCTCAATGCGTTCAAAGGGTCTGCCTTAAGCATAATATCGGCTGTGGAAAACTGTTGACTGTATTGAAAAGACCCTTATAACGTGCTAGATAGGGATAGATGGCAATGCCCGTTCGTCAGCGGTACAACCCGTGTCATATTCGGCTGGATTTTCGGGTTCTGCGACAATGATAAACTGACCGCGCGAGTGTGAGACGGTGGCTTGAGCTGACCGCCCATGTGTTATCGAATGGGTGAGGTTATCGCAGCCTTCACTCCGGTGAAACACCTGCTGTCTTTGAAAAAAAATAGTCTTCTGCTGCTCGACTGAAAGGTGGCAACCAGAAGACTATTTTGTTTCAAATGTTGCGCTGCGCCGCTTGTTCAATCGGATCAGCGCCAGTTTACTTTTTAATATAATGGCCGCGAGATTTGGCACGCACCATGCGTTTTTTGGAAAGCTTATACAGAGCGTTGCTGAGCTGCCGCGAATCGAGACCTGTTTTCTTTTTCAATGTTGCGATCGTCGCCCCATTCGGGCTGCGACGGATGACACCATAGACGGTATCCAGTACGGTCTTGCCCCGGGCGGCAGTTGTTTTTTTGCGTGCAGCTGGTTTGCGAGCTGTTTTTTTACGTCTGGCAGGTGCTGCCTTTTTGGTCGGTTGAAGTTTGTCAACCTGTTTGCTAATTCTATCCACCTGTTTTGACAGGCTGGTAAGGGATTTAGAAATTGTTTTCAGTTGATTTTTTATTCTCTTCATTCTATTTGTCCCTCCCTGTTAGAAGCGTTTTTATCTGAAGAATAACTAATCGAAGAGTAAGACAGCATCGGTAAAAGTCAACATTAGGGAAGATAATGAAGAAAAGAAATATCAATTTTCAGAAGCGTTACGCCGGAGCCCTGAATCCAGATCAGCTCGCAGCAGTTACTCATACGGAGGGGCCGTTACTGGTTATCGCCGGTGCCGGAAGCGGTAAAACAAGAACACTGACCTACCGGGCGGCTTATCTGGTAGAAAAAGGCGTATTACCGTCCGCGATCCTTCTGTTGACATTTACACGCAAGGCTTCCCAGGAAATGCTTCGCAGAGCCACACAGCTACTCGATGAACGCTGCGGGAAAATTGCAGGCGGTACGTTTCACTCCTTTGCCAATGCAACGCTGCGCCGATATGCGTCGCATATGGGTTTGGACCCCGCCTTTGGAATCCTCGACCGAAACGACTCTGAAAACCTGATTGGACTGCTGCGCAAGGAATTGCGGCCCGCAACCCAGCAGCGATCATTTCCCAGGAGCAAAACCCTGGCAGACATTTTCAGCCGGGCTGTCAACAAAGGCCTGTCACTAGAGGAGGTAATCGAAAACGACTATCCACATTTTGACTCCCATCTTGAGACTATCGGTCGACTTTATCATTTATTTGAAACTCGCAAACAAGAACATCACTTCCTGGACTACGACGATTTACTCATTTATTTGCGGAGACTATTGGCTGATTATCCAGATGCACAGGACCGCATTTCAAATCGCTACCACTATATTATGGTGGACGAATACCAGGACACCAATACCATTCAGGCCGAGATATTGTACCTTCTGACCCGCACCAATCAGAACATCATGGTTGTTGGCGATGACGCCCAGAGCATCTACGCCTTTCGGGGAGCCAATTTCAGAAATATTATCGACTTTCCGAAACGGTTTCCTGCCACCCGAATCGTCTCGCTCGAAGAAAATTACCGCAGCAATCAACCGGTATTGACCTTAACCAATGCGATTATCGAACGCGCCAAGGAAAAATTTACCAAAAATCTATTCTCTCAAAAAAAAGACGGTGCCAAACCGGTAATGGTAAATGCCGAAGATGAATACAGCCAATCCCGCTTTATTGTTGATCGGATCAAAGATTTTCAAAACCAGGGCGTGCCCATAAACGAAATTGCTGTTCTGTTCCGCGCCAGTTTTCATTCATTTGATCTGGAGATAGAATTGAGCCGTGAGGGTATTGCCTTTGTGAAGATGGGTGGATTTAAATTCGTTGAGTCGGCGCATATTAAAGATGTTCTGGCGCACATGCGCGTCATGGCCAATGTCTATGATCGCATCAGCTGGTACCGAATTTTGCTGCTACTAGAAAAAGTAGGGCCGATAACCGCCCAGAAGATTTTTGAAGCAATCCTGGTGGAAAAATCAGGCTATACCGGCTTGCTTTCAGCTGTGATGGCCAGCAGCAAAGCGCTCGAGCGTCTGAAAATGTTATTTGCCACCCTGGATGCCGAACCGATGACCGTTGGCGAAATGGGGCAAACCATTGTTGAATATTACCTGCCGATTTTAAAAAACCGCTTTGATGATCACCCCCGTCGCGCAAGGGACCTGGAGCATCTGATTGAAATAATGGAGCGCTACAAAAACCTTGACGCCTTTTTAACCGATATGGCTTTGGAACCACCGACAGCCAGTTTTGAAAATAGCCTGTATGCCGATGCAGTCGGTTCGGATCGCTTGACGCTATCAACAATTCATTCCGCCAAGGGACTGGAATGGAGCACGGTTTTTGTTATCTGGACGCTGGACGGTAGATTTCCCTCGGTGCATTCACTGCACAAAGAAGAAGAGCTTGAAGAAGAGCTCAGACTGATGTATGTCGCCGCAACCCGGGCTAAAGAAAACCTGTTTTTTACCTATCCCAGCAATGTCTGGGATCGCAGCACGGGATTGATACTGAACCAGCCGTCCCGATTTCTCGACAACATATCGGATGACATCCTTGAAAAGGAATACGAATACCGTTAGTCGCTGAAGAAACCCCACCACACAAATACAGCAAGCCCTATGATCGATAAAATGGCGATGAGGTAACCCATCCAATCAAAGTTTCGTGAGGCAAATCCAAGCTTGTCCACGTCACCGAGTTTGGTATTACACGATGGGCATTTGGTCGTACGCAGTGGTAGATAGGTGTAGCACTCGGGGCACTTTTTTATGCTATAACGCGTGCTACCGGTGCGGCTGTGCGGTGCATCATCGTGCATCATGATTCTCCTTATAGCTTCGCCCTAAAGTGCCTTGCATATGAAAGCCTGCTATTCGTGCAAGATTCAGGTATTAGCCGCTTAACCCGTCCAGATGGCCCCTAACCGGCTATTCGTATCAGCTCTTCCAAAAACCGTCTTCGATGAAAATTTCACTTTCATCTTTTATGCGGTTCAACCAGGCTTCCACCGTTTTAAACGCTTTTTGTTGCAGCAGGCGCGCCTTTATGTCTGCCTTATCTTTATCAAATCCATCTAAAGCGGGCTCTTTGCGCTCTCGAAGGCTGATCACAAAATAGCCTTTTTGCCCTTTGATAGCATCAGGATGAATTTTATTGCCCTCAGAAAGCTTAAAGGCTGCACGAGCGATATCGGGTTCATATCCGACGCCGGGTATCGAATCGCTTCGCTTGAAAAACCCAGAGGTCTGCGGTTTCAGGCTGAACTTATCAGCAACGGCTGTTAAAGATCCCGTTTCTTTAAGTTCGGCGACGATAGCCTGGGCTTGACGAAGGGCTTCGGCATCCTGTTTTTTGGTTGTCAAATCCTTTTTAACTGCCGCTTTTACGGTTTCTAATTCTGGAACCTGGGCCGGACGCTTTTCCAGCGCCTCAATCAGATAATATCCATTGCCCAAATCCTGAATCTCACTGACCTCATCGAGGGGCAGTTTAAAGGCTGCCTCCGCAAGCTGCCGGGCATTTTGGGTCCCCTGCGGTCCTTTTTTGCGGGTGAAAAAATCGGTATGGATCATTTTCAAATCGCGTTCTTTGGCAAGATCGGCAAAATTGTGCCCTTCAAAAGCGGCATCGAAAATCGCCTCGGCCTCATCATAGGCCAGGTTTCTGGATCGATCGGCTTTCACTTTGCCTTCTATTTCGGTGCGCGCTTCATCCAAAGACCGGACCGAGGCTGGATTGACCTGTTCAACTTTGATGATGTGCCATCCAAAATCGGTACGCACCGGTTCGCTGATTTCTCCAGCTTGCATCGCAAAGGCCTTATCAGAAAATGGCTTTACCATATCCTGTCTGCGAAACGTTCCCAGATCCCCGCCTTTTGTTTTGGTGGGGCCTTCTGAATATTCCGCGGCCAGCTCAGCGAAATCCTCTCCGGCGATTGCCAGCTTATGAACATCTTCGATTCGTTGGCGTGCTTCTTCGACTTGCTCGGGTGTCGCATTCTCATCCACTTTTATGAGTATATGCCGTGCCTGCACCGTTTGCGGGCTCTTAAATTGTTCGATGTTGTTTTCATAATAATCGCTGACATCTTCTGCTGAAATCGTTACTTTGGCCTCATAGTTCTTCGGGTTTAGATACAGGTAGCGAATTTTAAGTTCAGGATCTGTTTTATAGTTTTCTTTGTTCGCTTCAAAGTGAGTCTGAATCTCTTCGGCCGTGGGTTCTATACCCTTCATCTGCTGCGGTTCCAAAAGCACATAATCGATATCGACTTCGGTATTATTAAATTTATACCACTGTTGTGCTTCGATATCCGACACTTTTATATTACCGGAAACAAAGTTCTGCAGTTTATTGATCGTAATCGCTTCGCGTTGCTGGTTTTCGAAGGTTTCAGGAGAAAGCTGGGTGCGGCTTAGGGTGTTGAGATAGCGCTGGTTATCAAACACTCCTGCAGTCTGAAACGCAGCGATGCTGCCAATTGCCCGGGCAAGCTCTTCATCCGACACCTGGATTTTAAGTTTTTCAGCCGCCTGAAGCATCAGGGCCCTGTCAATCAGTTGATCCAGCGCCCGTTTGGGCAACTGCAGTGTTTGAATCAGCTCGTCATTTACATTGTTCCCGAATGACTGCCGCACCTGTTCAACAAGGTTTTGATAAGTATTGCGATAGTCATCCAGGGTGATGATACTTCCATTGACTTCGGCTACGCGACCCGACCGCCCGGAAGTATATCGTTGAACGCCCCAGGGAATGAAAACAACAATGATGGCAGCCAGCAAAAATTTGATAATCCAACTGCTGGCATGTTTACGCATTAAACTTAGCATTCAATTCTTCTCCTCGCGCGTTCAGGGTTCAGGGTTCAGAGGTTCAAAGCTGAAATAATCCGGAACGGGAAACTTTGAACGCGGAACCTTATCTTATAAAAAATATCATGAAAACATAAAAGAAGGGAAGCATAAAATCAGGAAATAAGGATTAGCGGATTTTCCTGCTTGTCGATTTTGGTCCCTACGGTCTCAGCACAGTAAGCGCATAGATATTCATATTTATCACCTTCAGGCAAGACCAACAGCAACCGTTTGCGCACCGGAACAGCCTGTTTGCATTTCGGGCAGTAAAGCTCGGTGGCGTCAAATTCCTTGTAGACATTGGCGTCGGTCGGCTCACCGGCCAGCCCATTTGGCGGAATTGGCTGATGTTTCATACGCTTTCACATTCATTTTCATGCACAATTAAGGATATAACTTGTTAATAATATTTATTATTCAGAATCTTGTCAACCCATCACAGTGGCAATTCCGCCACTGCCATCTGTGGCCGCAAGTGACCGCAGACCGGGCCCGATTACTATACTCAACAAATATAACTATTGACACCTAAAAAACCAAATGCTAAATAATTTCGCTCATGTGGGGCTGTAGCTCAGCTGGGAGAGCGCATGACTGGCAGTCATGAGGTCGTCGGTTCGATCCCGATCAGCTCCACTTTTTTTGAATACCATACGGGTTAGCCTAAGGCTAGCCCTTTTTGCTTTCTGTAAAGGCGTTTCTGATACCATTCCTTACCTGTTCGAGTCAAACTGAAAAAGACGATACCCCATTTCACAGTTCACTCTCAAAGGCCGCCTGTTTTTACCTGCCGCTTCTTATTACCTGAATTTTGCACGAGCCGGAGGCTTTCATATGCAAGGCATTTAAGGGCGAGGCTATAGTTACCTATGCCTCGGCCTTAATAACGCAGCAGATGGAAGCCTCCGGCTCGCCCTGTTGAATGCCGCTTCGCGGCCCCCGTAGGGGATTCAATAGGGCTCGCCCACTGGGTGAAAATTAATGAGATAAAATGATTTTCATCCTTTATACCTTGTTGGTATTTTGAATACGTTCTAAAATTTGTTTAGCTGGCTGTAATTTAATGTAATCTCAACTTCTCATTAATTTTCATGCAAGATTCAGGTATTAAGATGATCTGATCACATTCAAGAATCGTCACCATCTGTTAAGCTTGACATCAGCCATTGATTGACATAAAAAACGGGTTCTATTTTATGTACTCAAAACCGTCACAACGGCAGCATCATGATGAAAAAACGATATATCGGATTTCTGGTGTTGGCATCAATTGCAGGGATCATTTTGCTGCTGGTGCTGGTCATGGGTCCCCAAAATACGCAACATCAGGCTCAGATTCAACAAACCGTGCGGCCCGCGGAGATGACGCCCGCACAAGCACGGCCGGTCCATTTGTATTTTTCAGATAAAGACAGCCAATTTCTGATGGCTGAAAATCGTGTTCTGAAAAGTTCACAAGATCCTGAGTTTTTTGCCAAAAGTATCATTGAAGCGTTAATTAAAGGCCCTCAACAGGGATTGGGGCGCACCCTTCCGGCGGCAACTGCCATCCGGGCGATTTTCGTGACACAGGAAGGCACATGTTTTGTGGACCTCACCTCCGCTGTGGCTGAAAACCACCCGGGCGGCATACAGTCCGAATTGTTGACAATTTATTCAATTGTTAATTCTTTAGTGCTGAATGTGCCGCAGATCAAGGCGGTCAAAATTCTGATCAACGGCACCGAAGCCATGACGCTCGCCGGTCATATTGATTTGCAGATCCCGATAAAAGCGAATATGCTTATCATACGATGAAAACAACCGTAAAAATCGGAAATATCCGCAATATTGGCATTATCGCCCACATTGATGCCGGTAAAACGACGGTTACCGAGCGGATTTTATATTACACCGGTCGTTCGCACAAAATCGGTGAAGTACACAATGGGGAAGCGGTGATGGATTGGATGCCCGATGAGCAGGAACGAGGCATTACGATCACTTCCGCAGTTACGACCTGCCACTGGCAAAATACGGAAATTCATATTATCGATACCCCCGGGCATGTTGATTTTACCATTGAAGTCGAGCGCTCTTTGCGGGTGCTGGATGGCGCTATTGGTGTATTCAGCGCTGTGGAGGGCGTGGAACCCCAGTCTGAAACCGTTTGGCGACAGGCTGATAAATACAAGGTGCCTAAAATAGCCTTTATCAATAAATTGGATCGCATCGGGGCCGATTTTTTCGGGACCGTCAGGATGATTGCCGAACGCCTCAATGCCCACCCGCTAATCGTACAGCTGCCGGTCGGAACAGAAGATAACTTTAATGCCATTATCGATCTGATCCGCATGAAACATATCGTATGGGATGATGATACGCTCGGGGCGGAATATGAAGAACAGGAGATTCCGGTAGAACTTGCCGCTACTGCGGCCGAATACCGAGATAAGCTGCTTGAAACCCTGGCAGAGCATGATGACGACATCATGGAGGCCTATCTGGCGGAAACAGTTGTTGATACGGGCACACTGCTGGCCGCCATACGCAAAGCAACCATTGATATGAAGCTTGTACCGTTGTTGTGCGGCGCGGCATTGAAAAATAAGGGGATTCAGCCCCTGCTCGATGCGATTACCCAATTTTTACCCAGCCCGGTTGATGTTCCCGCAATTGAGGGGATGCATCCAGAATCCGGTGAGACGATTCAATGCCAGCCGAAGGATTCCGAGCCGCTGGCGGCCCTGATCTTTAAAGTGTCTATGATGGAGGGGCGTAAATTATCGTATATCCGGATCTACAGCGGCAAAATAACATCTGGCGGAGAGGTTTTTAACCCGGCTCGCAATGAAAAGGAAAAAATCGCTCGTATCCTGAACATGCATGCCAATCGGCGCGAGCGCGTGAACACTGCGGGTGCGGGCAGCATCGTCGGAATTGTCGGCTTGAAGGGTTCATCCACCGGTGAAACGCTGTGCAACCAAAATCATCCGGTATTGCTGGAAAAAATCGAATTCTACGAGCCGGTCATATCCATCGCGGTGGAACCCAAAACCCACGCGGATCAAGAAAAAATGGATACGGTCCTGGCCAAGTTTATGGCAGAGGATCCGACATTGATCGTTCGCCAGGATGAGGATACCGGACAGACCATTTTATCCGGGATGGGCGAGCTGCACCTTGAGATTATTATCAGCCGCATGCTGCGAGAATTTCATACCAATGTCAATGTAGGCAAGCCCCAGGTCGTTTATCGCGAAACCGTCGAAAAACCCGGATCGGCAACGATCATTTTTGATAAAGAAATAGCCGGCCAGCGTCATTTCGCAGAAGTTTCGGTGCACATGGTGCCCTTGCCCAGGGGATCGGGCAATAAATTTGTATCTGAGATCTCAAATGATGTTTTGCCAGATCTGTATACGGCGGCTGTTGAAAAGGGCGTTTGGGAATCCTTGGAGAGCGGATCGCAGATGGGGTATCCGGTGGTGGACGTTGAGGTGAGGCTGACCGATGCCACCTACAAAGAATCCCTGGGCACCGAGCTGGCCTATACCGTTAGTGCTTCCATGGCATGCAAGGACGCCATGAGTGCCGGCAAACCGTTTTTATTGGAGCCGATTATGACCGCAGAAATTTTTGTGCCGGAAGCCTTCATCGGTGACGTCATCGGAGAGCTAAACTCGCGGGGCGGTAAAATAGAATCCATTGAACACAAAGCCGGGGCTCAGGTGATCAATGCCACCGTCCCGCTGTCACAGATGTTTGGCTACTCGACAAACCTGCGGTCGGCGACTCAGGGCCGCGGAACCTTTTCGATGCAATTTTCCCATTTTGACCGCAATTAAGATTATCCCTTGCGCTGCTTGGCCAAAATCTCTTCAAACTTCTTTATGCGCTTTTCAATGGTGGCTCGCCTTTCTGCATCTTTGGTATATTTCAGCGCTCGCCGATATTGAACGAGGGCTGTTTTCAGGTCTCGCTTACGGGTATGATAGATGCCCAGGTAATAATGGGCATCTGCCAGATTCCCCTGCTTACCGAGGCTTTGACCCAAAATGTAGTAGGCTTTGGTATAACCGCGGTGTTTTTCGACGACACCCCGCAAAACAGAAGACGCTTCATCATATTGCCCCATTGCCATATATGTCTGGCCCAGGTAAAGACCGCAATCCGCATCATCGGGTATCTTATTGTGGGCTGTTTTAAGCATCTTGAGGGATTGTTCAAATTGCCCGTCCAGATAGTACACCCGACCCACATCTCTTAACATATACGGATCAAAGGCACGCTTTTGCAGCGCGGTTCTGAGGTGCTCGATGGCTTCGGCCCTGCGGTTGACCCGGGCCAAAATGAGCCCATAACGATGATGCGCCATGGGATCTTCAGGGCGCTGCTTCACCTGAGTTTCAAGATATTTTAGCACCAGTTTTTCATCACCATACCGGGTAATTAAATAGGTATGCACCCGGGCAAAATCGCCGGCATCCGCTCGCGGCTGCATCGGGTTGTCTTTTGGCGAACTGGCAAGCTGGGAATCAAGATAGGTGATGCGTTCATCAATTGCCGGGTGGGTTCGCATGTAGGTCGGAATCTGTTCGGTGCTGAACCACTGCTTCCTGCGCATCTTTTTTAAAATCTTAAGCAACCCTGCGCCGTCGTAACCGGCATCGTTCAGGTAGATCAATCCTAACTGGTCAGCCTGGATTTCATTGTCGCGGCTATAGGACAATTCGGCGGCGGCTCCGGCAGCCTGGCTGCCCTGCGTCACGGCTTGCCCCGCTTCTGCCCCACCGGCCATGCCAATGAGCACACCGGCCGCCACACCTGCAATGGTCGCCCAGCCAACTTTTTTGGATCTTTCGATTTTCTGGGAAATGTGGCGTGCATTCACATGGGCGATTTCATGGGCCAGAATGCCGGCCAGCTCATCTTCACTATCCATAGCTGCGATCAGCCCGCTGTTCATAAAGATATAGCCGGCCGGAATGGCAAACGCGTTGAAGGTATCGACTTTGATAACGTGGAATTTATAATCAAAAATGGGATCTTCTAGAACCGAGACAATCCGGTTGCCGACCTGATTGACATAGTCCACAATTATCGGATCATCGATAATTTCATAATGACGATAAATATATCCCAGAATGGAACGGGACAACTTTTCTTCTTCACTGACGGTCAGCCCGGAAGAAAGCTGCGCACCCAAGGGTGCCAACAAAAAAAAGGCGGCTGACCAAATCGATATGAGTTTTCGAATCATGGGTATACAAATAAGTCAAGTTAACAGGATTTGGTATTATACCATTTAAGCGGGTAAATACAAGTCTGACCGGAGTCTTCTAAGCTAGATGCTACAGTAAAGTAATGGAGTAGTGTCGTGTTGTATTAAAATACCAGTCTTTTGACCACCGCTCAATTACTCCAACGCTCCAATTACATTCACAATTGGAACACTCCTGACCCTAAACCGCACATGGCTGATTAATGATTTTTAACGGACGAAACGGGCCTTGATGCCATATTCTAAAGTTCTTTTCAAACCCTAAATTTTATGTTAGAGCTTCCGGATTATGGCTAAAATCATCTGTATTGCCAATCAGAAAGGGGGTGTCGGCAAGACAACCACTGCTGTAAACCTGGCAGCTGCCCTGGCTGTTTCAGAAAAAAAAACATTGCTGATCGATTGCGATCCGCAGGCCAATGCGACTTCAGGTCTGGGTATCGATCGATCGCGTCTCGAAAAAACGCTTTACCATGGAATGCTGGGTCGCGCCGGCGCCGCGAACTTGATCGTGGATAGTGAAATTGCCACCCTGAAAGTGATTCCTTCAGACGTCGAATTAATCGGGTTTGAGGTTGAAATGATGTCCAATCCTGAACGGGAAAAGGCCCTCAAAAATCTGATTTCAGGCCTCAACCAGGACTTTGACTATATTTTTCTCGACTGCCCGCCGTCATTAAGCCTGTTAACGATCAATGCCCTTACGGCCGCCGATTCGGTCTTAATTCCGCTTCAGGCCGAATATTACGCCCTTGAGGGCCTGGGACAGCTTCTCAATACGGTCCAGCGCATCAAACGCAACCTCAATCCGGACTTGACCATTGCCGGCATATTACTAACCATGTTTGACAAGCGGACCAATCTTGCGCATCAGGTCGCAGCGGAAGCAGAAAAATATTTTGAGGCCCTTGTATTTAAGACAATGGTACCTCGCAACGTCCGATTAAGCGAAGCACCGAGCTTCGGCAAACCCATTCTGCTCTATGATGCCACTTCCGCGGGTGCCCGGAGCTATTTTAAGCTGGCAAAGGAAATCCTAAACAACTAATGTCCCAATTGGGGCGGCACCCAATCGGGAGTTATTTGTTATTCGTTATTTGTTATTTGAATTTGGCGACATCAAATATCAAAATAGGTTAGACTTCATTTTTTAGTGATTAAATAATAACGAAATTAAATAAATTTACAAAATGGGATTTCCGTTCAATCTAGTTCAGTGAGCACAAAGAAGTTCTTACTAAAATTGCCAAATTCTGGGGAACAGAATGCAGAAGAAAAAAGAAGCAAAAAAAACGAGTGGCAGCCCGACCAAACGCAAAAAACAGGCCCTGGGTAGAGGCTTGGGAGCGCTCATCCCGGAAATGGAAAGATCGTCAGAACCACCCAGGGATTTTTTCTATTGTGATATTGCACGGATAAAACCCAACCGCTTTCAGCCCCGCCAACAGTTTCCCGAAGCTGAATTGGAGGAACTCAGCCAATCGATAAAGGAGCAGGGCATTTTGCAACCGATTTTAGTGCGCGAAGAAAATGACGGATATGAGCTGATTGCCGGAGAAAGACGACTGCGGGCTGCCAAAAAGGCCGGGTTGACCCAGGTGCCGGTTATCATCAAACGCATCACCGATTCCAAATTATTGGAACTGTCGATTGTTGAAAACATCCAGCGCGCCGACTTCAATCCCATCGAGGAATCTGAGGCCTATCATCGTCTGATTACCGAATTCCATTTGACGCAGGATGAAGCCGCCACGCGGGTGGGGAAAAGCCGCTCGACGGTCGCCAATTTTTTGCGACTCCGACAATTGCCCGAGGCCATACGGACGAGCATCCAGGAGGGTGAACTTTCAATGGGTCATGCCAGAGCGCTGCTGGGCACCACCAATCCCACCCAGCAACTGGCAGCCTGGCGTTCGGTAGTCAAAAAAGGGTTGTCGGTCAGGGAAACCGAAGATCTTATGCGCGCTTTGAAAGGCGAGAAGAAAAAGCCAAAAGTGGGCAGGAAAAGCGCTGAGGACCATTATCTGCTCAGCCTGGCTGAAGATCTCTCACGCCATTTTGGCACCAAAGTGACCATCAAGCGACGCGGTCTCAAAGGCAGAGTTGAAATTGAATTCTACAGTAATGATGACCTGGACCGCCTGATCGAGCGTTTGCAACAAACCAAAGCATAGCCTATTACAGTCGACAACCCAGTTGCTTTGAGATTCTCTGAATAAAAGATCTCGAATATATTCATATCACCGCTGAGACGCAGAGTGCGCCGAGATTTTTTTATTTTTAGCTTTTCGCTGAGACGCCGAAAAGCTAAAATCCTCAAGCTACCCATCTTCTGGTATTGTTGGATAATCCTATAATGATTGGGTTCAATACTACATTTAATCAATTACCCAATGACGCTCCTGAGTGATTTTCATTTGCCGTCCTCTCAACGGCAAATGAAAAATTAAATTAACTCTGCGTTCTCTGCGTCTTGAGCGCAGCGGGCGGTAAACAAACGCTAAGGCATTGACGAGCTAAATGTCACTCCATATCATTATCGATGGATATAATCTTATCCGACAATCTGCA
>JASFIV010000047.1:0-21403 GCA_050122475.1 Desulfobacterales bacterium
AAAATGATAAATGTGTTAATTACCCATGTAAAGCATTATGTAGGGCCAGGAACGTTACCGGTTCTTCTACGCGAAAAAATGCATCCCATTTGCCACGATTCGAGCTTTGAAGATGAGAATGCAGCCCTATCCTTTGAGAAGGCCAATCCTGGAGCAACGGCACTTAGGGCGCAAACGCCGGAATCCTTAAGTTCTGAATTGAACGACAGACAGATGGAAGTTGATGCAGTCGTCTCTAATGACGTCTTTCCTAATACGCCTTGCCCCATAGAAGAGGTTACCATGGAAACGCTTCGAGATAGTTTTGAGGCGCTGTTATTGTTCCCATTCAAGCTAACCCAGTTGCTTCTGCCTTCCATGAAACAGAGAAAAAATGGTTGTTTTGTTTTTGTAACCTCAGCTCGCTATTTACAACCGGAATTTGGATTCTCAGTTGCCACTTCTATAAGAGCGGGTACGACATCCTTTGCGCTGGCACTGGCCAAAGAAATAGCCACTTTCGGTATACAGGTCAATGTTCTGGCCCCCAATTATTTATATAGCGAAGCCTATTATCCTCGTGCGCGTTTTATCGATGATCCGCAAGGAAGAGAGGAGATTGCCGCTATCGTACCTATGGGTCGTTTAGGCGAGCCTGAAGAAGCGGGTGAAGTAGTCGCTTTTCTGGTATCAGGACGATCAAAGTTCATGACGGGTCAAGTGGTGAATTTTACTGGTGGTTGGCCATAAACCTTGTTAACCGGCAAAATAAAAACTGCCATCGTATTTACTGATCGCAATAAGGCTCTTGATAAGGAATCCATATTCATGGACGATGATTTTCTGCATCGGGATGTTTCTAGCTTTGGGCGTCGCGTGTTTCGGCTCGGATTAGCTACTAACTATGGTATTGAGGGTGAGGATTTAGAATGGGCCCTGGAGAAGGGTGTAAACTATATCTTTTGGACCCCCAGTGCACGGCGGGTAACAGCATCACTCAAAGCAGCTTTAAACCGTGACCGAGAATCGATCATCTTGGCTTGTGGGCCAACTACCGGATATTTCGGTGGGAGTATCAAACGTGCATGTGACCGATTGCTCAAGACGCTTGGAACGGAGTATCTCGATGTTTTTCAGCTTTTTTGGCTTGGCCGCACGAGCATCTGGACTTCATCAACGATTGACGCGCTGGTATCCCTTCGAGAGTCAGGTAAGGTTCGAGCCATTGGGGTGAGCATTCACGACCGGAAACAGGCGGGAAAGCTTGCAAAAGATTCCCCATTAGATATGCTTATGGTCCGCTATAATGCCGCTCATACAGGTGCCGAGCAGGACATTTTTCCCCACCTCGCCAAAGGAAAACCAGCTCTTATTGCCTATACTGCCACACGATGGCGCGGTCTGCTTAAGCGCCCCAGAGGTTGGAGCGGCCCGGTGATGACCGCATCTGATTGCTATCGCTTCTGCCTTTCCAACCCCCATGTGGACATAGTGCTCACAGGTCCTAAAACCCGTCAACAACTGCAAGAAAATGTGCAAAAACTTCGTGAAAAAGGTCCATTGTCGGAGGAAGAGAATGACTGGATCAGAGATTATGGGCAAATCGTTCACAAAAAAAGTTCGCGGTTTACTTTTAGGTTTTAGCCAAAAGCGTCCTGCACTAAATTAGGGCTAAAGCGCATAATCCACTATTCAAGTTTTGACCCATACATTCTCTATCGAATGGCCCCCCAAATAGTGCCTGCGCTTTTTTCCGAAATTTTATTTGCACCTCAAAATTTCGTGGTTACCATAACAACCCTTAAACAGAGCAATCACATCTTTTAAATAGAACAATCAAAGCTGAGTAGTCGGAGGTAAAGAAAATGAATGGATTTGTAATCAATATAGAAAAAGCGACAATGGAAAACGATAATTTCCGCAAGGTGCTGAACACAGCCGAGAATAGTCAGCTGGTGGTAATGAGCCTGTTACCCGGTGAAGACATCGGCTCAGAGGTTCATGATCTGGATCAATTCATTCGCTTTGAGTCGGGTCGCGGTAAGGTTATTCTGGATGGTAAAGAATACGAGGTCGAAGACGACTGGGCGGTCGTGATCCCTGCCGGTGTAGAACACAATGTGATCAATACATCAGGCAACGAGAAAATGAAACTGTATTCCATTTATTCGCCACCGGAACACCCGGAGGGCACTGTGCATCCCACCAAAGCAGATGATACGCATGATCATTAGCCATTTGAACCGGACGGGCGCCTTCTGAAATTTGAAAGGCGTCCGCTAAACCAATAGCCCGCAACTTATTTACTTCTAAATTGTTTTAGCTCTTCCAAAAACCACAATCGGCTTTCGATCACTTCCTGGTCCGGGCATTTGATTTGATAGGGCTTTTTACTTAACAGGCTCTTTGAGGCGCAATAATCGATAAAATCTTCGGTGGTTTTGATTTTGTCCTTGAAATGATCATATTTGTTCAAGATATGCTCAACTGCCTCGGTAGAACTGTGGGCCTTGCCATTTCGAATAAAGGCACAATCTGATTTTTGAATAGATTGAATCAGATAATCAATTTCTGACTGCATTCGCGTATCGGCGGCAAGCGCCGGCCAAGCGAAAAACATGACAATGAAGATGATGATTATTGGTTTCATTTAAATGAGCCTTAGTGCAAACGTAGTTTATAGTGCACATTTAAACCATCAAGTAAGAAAAATTTCAAACGTAATTTTCATAAACATTCCGGCATTACGGTATTGGGTTTAATCGGCTGGCATCATCACTTGGCAGCAAGCTGCGGGGTATCAACAGCGAATTTCTGTTTCCTCAAAAACCAGAGCAATGCGGCCTGGATCAGCAGTCCGATGATGGTCAGCCCGGCAGCAACAGCAAATGAGAGCCGGTACGCCCAAGATTGTGCATAGCCGGCTGATATCAATCCATCCACAATGGGACCGGCAATCAGGGTACCCGCCACTCCGAAACTCAGAAAAAAGGTGCCGTTGAACCAGGCAAACAGTCGCCCGCGCAAGTGCGGCGGAATCAATACGGAGGCGAAGGTATAAGCGGCTGCCATAATGATCGCATCCCCCACCCCGCGTAAAAAGCAGGCCAAATAGATGATGGGCAGGGCCGTCGAAAAGGTTAACAGTGACAGCCCGGTGACTGCGGCCAGGCTGCCGGCCAGCAAAGCGGCGCCGTTGCCGATACGCCGGCATAGCCAGCCAACGGTCCATCCCAAGGCGACAATGGCCATAGATTGCGTGTTAACAATTTGGGACAAGGTGCGGCTATCGAGATCCAGGCCCGTATCGAGCGTGAGGTACTGGGTAAAAATGATGGCAATCGAATTGCGGCCGAAGTTGATGAACACCATCGCGACCAAAAAGACCAGATAGACCACAGCGACCGAATTCGTTTGTTTGGCATAATCACTCGAATCCCTTGCGGCAGGATGGATCGCAACACCACCCTCAGGCAGAAAAAAAAGCGGCACAGTGGAGATCAGCATGGCCCCGGCCGCCACGAAAAATAGCGGGCCTTCCAAAAATCCCCATCCCTCGGCCATTTGTCCCAGACCGTCATAGAGCAGACCGCCGATCCAGACTCCGATGACGCGCCCGACGCCACCCAGACTGGCAAGCCATCCTTGAATGCGGCTACGCCGCTGCTCGTCATAGATGTCTGAAACCAAAGCACTCCAACTGATGTTGGACATCGACCAGAAAATTTCAATGATTGTCAGCCCCACGATGATGGCGTAGCCGGCGACCTGGGGGTCGGAAAATTGCCGATGAACATACCAGACCGCCACCGTGCCGCAGGCGGCCAGCACTTCCCCGATAATGATCAGGGTGCGTCGCATCTGGAGGCGGTCGGAGAGCTTGCCCCAGACCAACGTCTGGGCCAGCACGTTGACCACCATGGGCAGTGTGGCAAAAAGCGTGGTTTCAGTAACACTGAGGCCGAGATGGTGGCGCAGGTAAATGGACAGGTAGGCGTAAAAAAGGCCTCTGCGAAACATGGCCAGCATTTCAAACGATGCTAGACCGGTAAAATAACGGTAAGGTGGGACGGACAAAAATACCTCTTTCAGTTCGTTTTGAATGCCAGAACGACTCCAAATTTTTGATCGTGCTGCGCTCCTTCCGCAAGTCGTGCTTTGACCTACCTACCGCCTGGCATCGAACTGTGCAAGTATTAATCTATAGAGAGTTTATAGTGACGGTCATACAGGCACAATATGGTGTGGTTCGACAGCCCTTGAATCGGGATTTCCACCTGCAGAAACTGATGCTTTGATGGCGCTGCAAAAGTCTGCATCCGGATTCTGATCAAATCTCAAAAAGGGGTATCGTATGTCCTGTCTGAGATTCGCAGAAAATCAAAACGCACCTTAGAGTTGACAAAACCCCTGATGATGACAACCATGAACTGGATAGATAACAACTAAATTTAACTATACGCGATTCAAGCTTACTGAATTAAAAGTGTATCTAAGCGGTAACGTTTTTTATCAAGTAAGCGCATATATCTATAAGGGTCAAATCCAAAAAGGTGACTTTGCCCAGCCGTCGCGAGAAAAGAGGCTGTGATGAAACTCATAGTAAAAAATAGAATTTTGTTGGCTTTCGGTTTGATTATGTGTTTTGCTGTTGTTCATTTTATGGGTTCAGCTGATAGACCTAACAACCTTAACGGTCTGCCTAAGATGCAAGCATCTCAAATTGTTTCCGCTAGTGATAACGCAGACCCGCAAAAATCCGCATATCATTTAACAGCAGGGATCTGCGCGTTGTTGCTTGTCGGGTATCTGTTTTGGTTTATGATTCGCAAATTTCAAAACGACAGCCGCGCTGAGTTGAATTCACGGAAAAATTCTTTTTACATGATCTCACTGGCGACCGGCCGGACTGAATATGAGTTATTCCATAAATCCGCTGAGGGCTGGTCGGTATCCGCCGAACGGATTAATCAGGATTTCAAAAGGTACATGTCAGATCAGATCATGCCGCATTACGCCATGGATTTTGTTCGCAAAAATCAAACCCATATCGACGAATCGCTTATCGTCAAAAAGGAAGTAAAGCCCACCTCATGGTCGGATTGGGCGATCGCGATGCTTGTTTTTCCTGGCAGTCTCCTATTACTCTATATATTAATGCTGCTGTTCGATAAATATTAGAAGTCCATAATGCACTGCATTGACATCGAAATCCAAATTCGATAAAGGTAATCTCTGCCCTCTTGACACCTGAGGGCATGGTGTTACCTTAAATTTTGTACGTTGAACCATACAAGCGCGATATCATTCCTGGGGGCTGCTTATGTTTGAGAATTTTGATCCCACCCTGTTGGCACGTATTCAATTTACCTTCACCATTTCATTCCACATCTTATTTCCGGCATTTACCATCGGACTGGCCAGCTGGCTGGCAGTGCTCGAGTGGCGCTGGCTCAGAACCGGCAATCAGATCTACGCCGATGTTTATAGGATGTGGGTCAAAATTTTTGCGGTCACCTTCGGCATGGGGGTGGTTTCCGGCGTGGTCATGCCGTTTCAGTTCGGTACCAACTGGTCGAGATTCGTCGACGCCGGCAGCAATGTTATCGGACCGTTGCTGGGCTATGAAGTTTTGACGGCCTTCTTTTTAGAGGCTTCGTTTTTAGGGGTGATGCTGTTCGGCTGGAACCGCGTCAGCCCCAAAATGCACTTTGCATCCACGGTCATCGTTGCGGTGGGAACTTTGATTTCGGCCTTCTGGATTCTATCGGCCAATAGCTGGATGCAGACACCGCAAGGATTTCGTGTGGGTCAGGACGGTCTGCTATATCCGACCAACTGGCTGGAGATTATCTTTACTCCCTCGTTTCCCTTTCGATTCGTGCATATGATCACGGCTGCCTATCTGACGACCGCCTTTACCGTGGCCGGCATCGGCGCTTATTACCTGTGGCGGCAACGCCATGTGCGGCATGCCCGGGTAATGTTCGGCATGGCCATGATCATGGCCATCTTCGTAGCCCCCATGCAGGGATTGTTCGGTGATCTTCATGGACTCAACACGCTCAAACATCAGCCTGCCAAGGTGGCGGCCATGGAAGGACTCTGGGAAACCCAGCGCGGTGCACCACTGGTTCTTTTTGGCATGCCCGATCAGGAAGCCGAGACCACCAAGTATGCTGTTGAAATTCCAAAGTTGTCCAGCCTGATCCTCACCCACGACCTTGACGGTGAAGTCAAGGGCCTCAAAGAGTGGCCACCAGACAAACGCCCGCCGGTGGCACTGGTATTCTGGACTTTCCGGCTGATGGTGGGTCTCGGCGTGCTGATGATCGCAACCGGCGTGATCGCTATAATTTTATATCTCAGAAAGCAGTTGTTTGACACGCGCTGGTTTCAGTACTGGTGCATGGCCCTGACACCCAGCGGTTTTGTCGCCGTGCTGGCCGGTTGGTTTGTGACCGAAGTGGGCCGCCAGCCCTGGATCGTTTATAACCTGATGCGAACCTCGGATGCGACCTCTCCCGTCCCAGGCACGCCCATTGCCATTTCCCTGGCGGCCTTTGTGATCGTCTACGTTTTTGTGTTTGGAGCCGGCACCTATTATATTTTACGATTGATCGGCAAAGGCCCTGAGAGTGAGCCAGAGGCTTATGGGGATCATGGCGTCGAAAAACCACCCATTGTCACCGACCTGACCGGTGAGAAGGGAGGCCAAAATGTTTAGCTTTGAAGGTTTGGTAGATTTGCCGCTGATATGGTACGGACTCATCGCCACCGCTATTTTCCTGTACATACTGCTGGACGGATTTGATCTGGGAGTGGGTATTCTTTTCCCGTTTGCGCCTACCGAGCGCTGCCGGGACCGCATGATGAATTCCATCGCGCCGTTTTGGGACGGCAATGAGACCTGGCTGCTCCTGGGCGGCGGCGGACTGCTTGCTGCTTTTCCACTGGCATTTGTCGTCCTGATGCCGGCACTTTACATCCCGATAATCATTATGTTGTTAGGACTCATCTTCCGCGGGGTGGCATTTGAGTTTCGCTTTAAAGATACCGGCAAATTTCGCCGCATCTGGGATTATGCTTTTCATTTCGGCTCTCTTTTGACGGCGCTAATGCAGGGTGCGATTATCGGCGCCATTGTGCAAGGAATCGAAGTCGAAGGCCGCAAGTTCACCGGGGGGGCTTTCGACTGGCTGAATGCTTACAGTATCATGACCGGTGTTGCTGTTGTGTTTGGCTACGTTCTACTGGGTGGCACCTGGCTGGTGGTCAAAACCGATGGTGAAACCCAGACCTGGGCGCGCAAGAGCGCTTCCTACGCGATCGGTTTTGTGGCTTTATTCCTGGCGGTTGTCAGCATCAGCATGCCGATCATGAATCTAGAAATTAGATCGCTATGGTTCAGTATGCCCAACTTCTTTTTTCTGCTACCCATCCCGGCTGCCAGTTTGATCATGCTGATCATCATCTGGCGCGATCTGCACACAGACCGAGAAGTACGCCCGTTTTTACTGAGCTTCGGTGTTTTTCTAACCGGCTATCTCGGCATTGCCATCAGCATGTGGCCGTATATCGTGCCCTTCGAGATTACTTTTCGTCAGGCAGCGGCAGCTCCTGAATCACAGTCCTTGCTGCTGATCGGCACGGCCATTATGTTGCCGTTGATTCTTCTCTATGTCGGATACTGCTACTATGTCTTCAGGGGGAAAGCATCTCATGAAAGCACCTACTGATAAGCAGCGGCAGTGG
Source organism: Desulfobacterales bacterium (assembly GCA_050122475.1). Classification (GTDB taxonomy): domain Bacteria; phylum Desulfobacterota; class Desulfobacteria; order Desulfobacterales; family JAHEIW01; genus JAHEIW01. The sequence continues at coordinate 7,735 of JASFIV010000047.1, forward strand.
TTGTGGTTTGCGGCGCTGTGGTGCGGGGGATTGATTGCAACTTTTGTTCTAAGCTTTATGGTTCGCTGGTTAATCTCGAATACTTAAGTGTGCAGCACAACTTACACAGGGCAACGCTTATCCTACCCTATGTTCAATTTTAGAGAATGTAAACAAAACCAGCCTGAGCCCAGCCCCTATTTTGAAATATACCGTCATGCCTCATTTTTTTGTTAAAACCCGTTGACGTACAACATATTGTATATTATAATTATTAGCCACACAAGATAGCTCTGTTTGGGCTTATATATATTTTCCGCGGCAGCCAACCCTGCCCCAAAAACAATCTTTGGAAGGAGATTGCCATGCCAGTTACAAAGAAAAAGACAACTGCCAAAAAAAAAGTTGCTAGAAAAAAACCGACAACCAGAAAGAAAACCACAGCACGCAAACCGGCAGCCAAAAAGAAAACCACCGCGCGTAAACCAGCTGCCAAAAGAAAAACCACGGTAAGAAAGAAAACCACCGCGCGCAAACCGGCTGCCAAAAGAAAAACCACGGCCAAAAAGAAAACCACCGCGCGCAAACCGGCCGCCAAAAGAAAAACCACGGTAAGAAAGAAAACCACCGCGCGCAAACCGGCCGCCAAAAGAAAAACCACGGCCAAAAAGAAAACCACCGCGCGCAAACCGGCTGCCAGAAAGGCGACCACCAGAAAAAAGCGGTAACCCCAATATAACCTTTACCGCAAAAGGGGAGGCGGTGATCATAAATAATGATGACCGCACTCCCCCTTTTTCTGTTTGACGGGGGTTAGCAATATCGAGAGTAAAAAAAGGAATCCCCTTGAGGCGGATTCCTTTTATATTACAATCGGATAGTATACTGCGTTTCAACCGCTTGGTTGTTGGCGAACCGTAGCGGTCTCAATAGCACTAATTAGCAAGCACAAAGGTCACTTTCAAAAGAACTTTATATTCGGATATCTTGCCATTTTTGATATCCACCTGCTGATCTTTAATCCACACGCTTCTGACATTCTTCAATGTTTTGTTGGCACGTTTGACGCCGACTCTCAGGGCATCATCAAAGCTCTTTTTAGACGAAGCAGAAATTTCTGTTACTTTAGCAACGGACATGGCACTCTCCTTTTACACGTGGAAATGAAAGGGTTTTGAAGTTAACATAGAAACAAAATCGGCTGAATACAAGTCGCCTATTTAGAATATGGAGAATATGTGCACGCGGAAGTAAAAGTCAATCTTTGGGGGATTGCAAAATCGTTTAACAAAAAAGATTAACAGAAGATCACATGTAACCGCCCGATTAAAAAAATTTTTGATAGCAAAAGGGTTACTTTTCGTTTAAATCTAATGTTTGCTTAACAATATTTTTATCCCGTTCGTAGTCAATCACCCGTTGCAGCATAATCTTATTGGCCATAACCGGTCCGGCACCGTGCCATGTAGCAACACCATGCTGGCCGGCCGTCCAGTGTTGTAAAAGTTTATGGACTTTCATGATATTTTCAGTCGGCACATCGGAACCAAAGCTGTAAAACTCCTTTACATAGTCTTTAACTTCAGGATTCTTCAGTTCTTTTAGAGAGGGCATGGTTACAATCAATCCCCCCCCGATATCGCCGGCCAGAGCCATAACCCTCCAGAAGGCATTGCAAATATTTAATTTGGCAACGTTACTCATGAGCTCATCCGGCAAGAATACTCCCGACCCGGAGGGTTCTTCTGCTCCCTCGGTGGCGGAGGCCAAACCGCAAGCACGTCCCGTTTCGCGCAGCACAACCATCTCCATCAACTGATCATTGATGTGGGCCGCCTTTTCAAGCCCTTTGTATTCCTGGATCAACTTAGAGGCCCCGATAATCTGATTTATGAATCCGACCTTACAGGTGCCGCCGCATGTCATCCGGTGGGTCTTGGCAAATCGACTTACAAGTTTTAAAGAATAATTGTATTCGCCACAGTGAAAAACCCTTTCCCAGGGTACAAATACATCATTAAAAATAACCATGGATGTCTCTCTCTGACCATACAGGGGATTTCCAAGTTCTGAGAGATCATCGGCTAAATCCCGCTCTGCAGAATAGGGTGAATACTGGCAGACATAAGTAATGCCATCTGCATCTGTGGGTGTCGCGAAGGCGATGGCATAATCTTCCTCACCCGCAAAATGGGCAGCCTGCGGTAAAACCACCAGTTCATGACTGGCAAAGGCACCGCTGATATTTATTTTGGCGCCACGGACAACGATACCGTCTTTATCTTTATCCACCAGCTTTAAGGAAAGATACGGATCCGGCCAGTCCAAAGTTTTTTGGTTGCGCTTGCCCCTTGGCTCGGTAAGCGCTCCAGCGACAGAAAGATCTTTTTTCTGTACCATCTTAAGATACTCCATGAAGCGCGGATGATACGCCGTACCCAAATCCTTATCCATTTCCCAGCAAGTGCTCGCCAGAGAATGAAAAGCATCATACCCAACACACCGGTAAATGCAGGTCCCCAGCATTTCAGCGGTGAAAGTACCTGCCTCAGCCTTTTTCACCAGGTCGTCAACACTGGCGCTCACATGGGTATAACGGTTTACCGTATCGTCTATAAGGGGGGAAAAACAGGACATAATATGATCATACTTTGGATCCAACGCCCATGCATAGCTGGCCTTATTCGCTTCTACAACGGTTCGGGTATTTTTGTTCTCAAGGATATTATTAACCCGTTTACCGTTCATAAATACTCTTGGCTTCATCTGTTTTAAACTCGCTTCAAACTGTTCCGGTGTCATTAAAGCCATTTTCTGATCCTTTCAGGATAAGGTTGAGTAGCCATTTATAAATCACTTTGATATATTTTTAGGATTTGTTCTATTTCCGATAGAATAAATTCGGTGTGAGATTGAGCCTGTTCCATCGTCATCACCGGAATGTCGGCAGACAGATCTTTTAGCTTTTCTTCATCAATTCCAACTGTTTTATTGACCATAAACGAATCGACCTCACCGTTTTCCAAAATATGACCACAACCACCGGCAACCCCTAAAAATTGACCATTAACAAAAATGGGAGCCACCAGTTTCATTAGCCCGGCATCGCATTCCGAGATGACCGGCTGTTGAGTGCGCTCAGCCTGGGCGGCTATATTTTGATGCGCCACAGCGCAGATATAATTCTGACCTTTTTCATCGGCTTTTATAATCGGGCAGAGTTTGTTGGCCCAACGCTTAAATTCAGTTATACGCACGCCAGCCACATCGAAAACCGACGCATTCAAGCCGGAGCGCTCATTGATTTTCTGCTCGAGTTCAAGCCATTTCTCTAAAGATGCGATGTCGGTAAGCTTCATTCTCTTTTCTCCTTTGATTACACTGGTTTCGGCGTCACCTTTGGAATCGAAATTTTAAATTTCGATCCGCGCCCTGGTTGCGATTCAACGTTTATGCTACCGCCATGTTGATCGATAATTTTATCGGCGATAAAAAGTCCCAATCCTGTTCCTCTGTTACCCTTGGAGGAAAAAAACAGGGTAAACAGATTTTCATAAGTCTCTTGATCCATTCCGATTCCGTTATCATGGATCTCAAAAAGGACGTGCCCTGCGTTCTGCTGAACGCGAAAAATGATTTGATGCTTTCGGTCGGCTTGATCTTCGAGGCAAGCATCCAGCGCATTTTCCAAAATATTGATTAGCGCCAGACGCAAAACGCCGGCATCAATGTTAAGCTTACCGACAGATTCATCGAAGTCACGGATAAAGTCGATGTCGCTTGTTTTTATTTTGGCTTCTACTGATGCGGCCACATCTTCGACAAAGCTTAAGCCATCGATACGTGTGCGTTTCAGCTCTCTTTCCTTGGCAAAAAAAAGTATGTTGTGAACCAGTTTGCGAATGCGGTCCGCAACGACTTTGACATCCGACCAGCCTTGTTGAACACGATCAAGCTTGTCCTTGGTAAGCCCGGACTCGACCACGTATATACTGCCGTCCAAGCCCGTCAGCAGACTTTTGATTCCGTGTGATATGGAGCTGATCTTCAACCCCAATGATGACAAATTATCCTGCAGCGTGCGAATCTGGGTGATGTTAGTGGCCATCTCCATTACGTGGGTGATCTCGCCGTTGGCGTTGCGCAAGGGGGCTGTCCAGATCAATACGTTGTAGCGTTCGCCGGATTTGGCCGTGACCACCATCTCCGTTTGATGAGATCCGCCATCTTCGAATGTTTCGAGCACCGGGCAATTGGGGCACGGTTCACTCCGATGTTTGTAAACCTCATAACAAAATGCACCGTATTCAGTATCAAAGTCTTCCTTAAAGCGTCGATTGGCCGCCGTCAGCCGCAATTCGCGGTCCTGCACCGAGATATAACAGGGTACTTCATCAAAGAGCTGCTGGTAACGCTGCCGGCTGTGATCCAATTCTTCCTGCAAGCGCTTGACTTCTGTTATATCAGCCGATATCTCAACAACCAGTTCGACGGCACCGTTCTGATTGCGAATCGGTGCGGTATTGACCATAACCGGCGCTTTTTCGCCGCTTACGGTTTTGACAACAGCCCGGGTCCGGAGTCCTCTGCCACTGGTATAGGTCTGGCAGGCCGGACAATTTTCCCGGGTGCCGGTTTTTCCGGTATAGATCTCCCAGCTCTTGCAGCCGACTTTATCGCCCAAGCGGTCCCGGTACAATGGATTGACAGCGACCACCTTTAGCTCCGGGCTATGAATGGAGACAAAGCAGGGCATCTCATTAAAATAGGTCAGCCCTCCTGCCAGATCCACGGCCATATCACGCATGGCGGAAGACAATCCTTCGACCGCCTGCCCGACGGCGACCTGCCGTTCAATTTCCACCAGTTTGGCAGATTTTTCACGCACCAGGGCTTCAAGATTTTCAGTATATTGACGCAGCTGTTCGCGCATGCGGATCTTTTCATGGGCCCGGTTTAAGGCAATTTCTAAGACATCATCGTTGATTGGTTTGGTGACAAAATCTATGGCTTGATACTTGAGGCTTTTGATGGCCAGATCCATATCCCCGTGGCCGGTTATCATAATCACTTCCGTGTCGGGACTCTCCTGCTTGAGGATTCGTAACAGTTCGATTCCGTCCATCCCCGGCATTTTAATGTCGGTCAGCACAATCGGAGGGTTTTCCTGGCGAAAGATATCAAGGGCCTCTTCACCGGTTTGGGCCGTAAAAACAGTATACCCACTGTCGGATAGCGATATACTGAGGACTTTGCGGATGCCCTCTTCGTCATCGACGATTAATAATTTCTTTTCCATGATGAGCAGTCATAGAATGCATTTTAGTGTGTCGTCCCAGAAACGATTTACAGTATCACTCGGATCACAATGGCGCTCACTCAAAGGTTGCCAGACGGGCATGTTATTTTTTGAAAGGCGATATGCCGATTGTTGTCCCACGGGCTACACCGTGCTCCGATATTTGGGATGATAGGCAACCACGTATTTGGGTCAACAACGGCGCAGGTTGCATCCTAAATATCGGAGCACCTGCACAGTGAAATTCATAGCGTCTTTCAGGAAATGACATGACCGGCTCTCATTTTGCAAATTCTTTCTGGAACACAACGCTATCCGATCGTATTTTTGACAATACCGACCAATTTCTCCGGATCAAATGGTTTTTTTACAAAAGCGACCGCATCTTTGACCGCATGGTCGCCATCGATTCCGCTAACCACAATCACCGGGGTGTCTTTTAGCTCTTTATCTTTGCGTAGCTTGCGGTAAAACCGGGGTCCCCATTCACCGGGCATCTGCAAATCCAGGCAGATCAGGTCCGGCTTTTCCGCTTTGACCGTTTCCAGCCCTTCCATGCTGCTGGAAGCGCTGCAGGTGGCATAACCGTTATCACTGAACACCGCCTTCAGATAGTTGACGACCACCGGGTCATCGTCGATGATCAAAATCTTTTTAGGCATCGGTTCCTCTCTTTCAGTCCGGTCGCGTGCAAGCACTCGAACCGGAGTTATTGGTTATTTGTTATTGGAATTTCAAAAGGGACTTGAAGTTAAAATCGACTCTATTCCTTTAGAGCCAATAACCAGTCATAATTAACGGATAACTTCTAATTCCTGACGTGACAAGTGCCGCACATAATCGGGCCCTTCTTTTGTTCAAGGTGACACCCTTTGCAATTGGTATGAAACGCCTTTCTCAAGCCAGGAATGCTACCCGAGTCTTTCTCTTCATGGCAGTCAGAACAGCTCTGATCTTCCGAGGACTCGTCTTCCAATTTTTCTCCGTCCTCGTAAACATGGTGGCATTCGTTGCAGTCTTCTATCTCGGCCTTTTCGTTGTGTTCGTCATGCCGAAAAACGGCCGGAGGACGCTGCCTGGTGGAAAACCCCACATCATCTACGACCTCCATATCCTCCTGTGAAAATGCTGGTACCAATAAGATACCAATAAACGCCTGAACGATCAAAATAAATTTAAGCCACTTCATCATCGTTTTATCTCCATTTGTCGTCTGTTTCCCAGGTTAAGCGTTCTAGATTCTGCGTTCATTTCATTGGCTGCGCCATACATTGAACCCTGAACCTCTGAAACTTATGATGGTTTTTCCATCACCTCATATAAAATATCGCCGATGAATTTAATCTCCAACCCCAGTCCGTAGTAATGATTAATATCTTCAAGGCCGCTGTGACAATTGTGGCAGGGCGCGATTAAGATCTTGGCACCTCTGGACTTGACCGCAAATAGCTGCTCGGCTTTGATGCGGTTCCCCTTTATGCGCTTCATCTTATACGGCGGCCCGCAATTGATCACCCCGCCACCGGCGCAGCAGCAATAGTTATGTTCGCGGTTGGGATGCATCTCAATGGATTCTTCACATATGGCGTTAACAACAGCGCGGGCCTTTTCGGCCAGTCCACCGCCGCGAACAACGTTACACGGATCATGCAAGGTAACGGTTTCTTTAAATTTATTGTTAATGGTGATCTTTTTATCTTTAATCAATTCGTAATAAAAATCAATGGCGTGAATAATGGGAATGGGCGGCATACGCCAGCCCAACCAGCGGTTGCCTACATCATAAACTGAACGAAAGGCATGGCCGCATTCCCCCATGACAATCCGGTTGACCCGCAGCCGGGTGGCAGTATCAAAATGGGCCCGTTTAATGCGCCCCATGATCTCATTATCACCGGTGAACATGGCCATATCACTGTTATCCCAGCCGGGTGTGGCCGGCATGGTCCAGTCGACACCAGCCACATCCATAATGACCGCCGCCTGGTAAAGGAGCTGGGCCTGAAATTTGGGTTCGGGCCCAATGACCGAATACATGATGTCGGCCCCTTCTTTTTCCAGTGGAATCCGCAGGGTCGGTATTTCGGCCTGGGCCTCTTCTTCCTGCCATTGTAGGGTGTCAATCCATTCATCATCTTTTACCCACATCTGATTCATGGTCACAGAATGGCTGTGGGCCGTATCTTGAATATAGAGCGGGGTTACGCCCAGCAAATGACAGATGCGTCTGACGATCAGCATCAGGTAGGCGATGTCGATTCCGAAGGGACAGTACTGGGCACAGCGCTTGCATAAATTGCATTCGGTGGCTGCAATCCCAGATGCTTTTTGAATGAAATCGGCACTGACTTTCCCTTTGGCCTTTAGCATTTTCCATAGAGTTTGTTTCACCTTGCCCACCGGCGAATATCGCGGGTCTTTATCATGCGACAGGTAATAGTGGCAGGCTTCCGAGCACAGGCCGCAGTGGACGCAGGTCTCCACATAGGCTTTAAGGCGAGCGCCGGATTCGCCTTTTAAAACCCGATTGATAACTTTCTGAATGCGCTCCTCGGTCAGATTTCTGACGCCGACTTCCAGTCCCTCATCAATTACCTTCTTTTCTGCCTTTTCCTTTTCCGCTGCTTCAGCCATGTTCCTCTCCTGTTTATTTGAATTATAAATAAAAGCTGTCTTAAAAATAGTAGATAACGTTCCCCGCATGAATGCGGGATTTCACATCTGATCTTAAAAACAGTATGGTGTTCAACAAAGCAAGGCGAAAACCGATTCGAAAGCGGAGCATACACGATAGTATTCGAGCATTTCGAATCGGTTTTACGCACACCTTAATGTTCATAAAAATAGATGTGTGATCCCGATTTATCGGGGAAACACAGCCATTGGGCGTTAGATGCATTTTTAAGATAGCTTTTTTACCAATCTTTAGCATGCCTGACTCCCCCAAATTCCGATCCCATGTACGCTCTGGTTAATGGTGCAAACAGCATGTGACTCAAACGGGTAAACGGAATGGCGACCAGCATGACTTCACCCGAAAGAATATGCAGGATTAAAAGCGTTTGATAATCAAACCACTGGTAGTACACTAAAAATCCCGTAATAAAGGGTGCCGCAACAATTGCCAGAAGGACGTAATCCGATGCCGAGGTAACATACTGAACTTCCGGATTCACCAGACGCCGTATCAGGAAAAACACACAGGCGGCAATCACGATTAACGTCATTATTTCAGCCAATCCTTCGGGTAACGTCCACCAGCTGAGATTCCAGGATTCTTCGACCAGGGTGACATGGGCCAGCAGAAAAATCGGTGTCAGTATCAGGCAAATATGAAAAGCAAAGGCCACCACCGTCATAGCCGGATGTCTTCGCATATTTTCAGTGGCAAAGGGCGTGCTCCAGCGAAAAATGGAGCGCAGGCTGTATTTCAGGCTCATGTATGAGTAGATAAACTTTTCTTTACGGTGTACCAGCACGATCAGGCTGATCAGCCGGTATAGGCAGCCGCCGAAAAAAATGATAAATGCCACCCAGGCCAACGGACCGCTCACAAAATTGTATAACGTGTGCATCACACCCCCTTTTAGTCTACAATCTCTTTGACAGATAGGACGTTGCGCGTATAGACACCGTCCTGTAACGTACGCAGCATAATTTTATCGCCTTCAGGACTGAAGACAGGATCCCAGATGACATCGAATGCTTGATCCCAGATACGATCATTGACCGCAACGCTGTATTTTCCATTTCTTTCAATTTTGGCGGCAACCATCTCGCCTGAGGGGCTGAAGACCGGTTGCCAGACCCTGTCAAATGTATTCTGCCAGACGACACCATCAGCAACAATCCGCCAGTGTCCATCATTTTTGGCAGCAGCCGCAACCCGTTTACCATCCGGGCTGAAAACAGCATCGGTTACCTGGTCTTTAAAGGTGACCGACCAGGGACGGCCATCAACGGCAACGGTCCAGCGACCGAATTTGGGAGCCACGATGGCTGCGAGCGTGCTGCCGTCGGGACTGGCTATTTGGTGCCAGAGCTGCACAAATTTTTGATCCCAGATGACCTGTCCATCCTGTGCCAGCTGCCATTTGCCGCCGGCCCTGACCGGGGCGATCACGGCATTGTTTTGCGGGTGAAAAATAGGTTCCCAGACACAACCAAAAGTTTGCGGCCAGGGGGTTCCATTAACGGCGATGGTGTAATCGTAAAGGTTCAACCGCACCTCGGCGGCCACCTTCTGACCGTCAGCGCTGATGGCCGATTTCCAGACATTGACGAAGGTCGTATCCCAGGGTTTGCCGTCCAGGGCCATGGTAAAGGCACCTTCCTGAAATTTGTGAATCTCGCCTTCGCCAAATTCACCCACTTGCACAACAGCTGCAGTCCGGGAACCATCAGGACTGAGCACGGGGTTGGTCATATTAGAAAACGTTTCCTCCCAGACAACATCATTGAGTGCCATGGCATACGTCATGTCCTGCTGGATTGCGACCGCGATGTTTTGTCCGTCAGGGCTAAACTTCATATCCCACGCATAGCCGAATTTATGGTCCCAGGGCCGGCCGTCGACCGCCACGGTCCATTCACCCATTTCAGACACAAAAGCCGCCAGGCGGTCGTCGGGCGTAAAGCGCAGATACCAGATCTTGTCAAATACCGTTTCCCAGGTTTCACCGTTTACACAGACATTAAATTCGCTCTCTGCCAGGTTAACGATGGCAGCTATGGTTTCTCCGTTCGGACTGACGCAAGGCTCCTCCACCCAATTGTACTGGGTTTGCCACTGGCTGATATCGGCAATTTCTTTGCTGCCAATTTCCCAATCCCACTCGATTCGTGTAAGCATTTGTGCAACTCCCGTTTGCATAGTTTGGCTTCCGTTGACGTTCTCGCTCAATCGGTCATTGGGCTGCACCTCTTTTTAAAACCGACACCGTTAACCGATCAGAGCGGTTGTCATTTTAAGCAATTCTTCCGCTTCCGGAGGTTTTTCAATGTAAGCGTCCGGATCCGGAATGGGATCCTTCAGACGCGCGTTGACCATGTGGAGGTAATGCGCGAAGGTTTTTTGAGCCACGGCTGAGAGCATGATGACCGGTATCTCACACAAATTTTTATCGGTTTTTAACTGCCGATACATCTGGACGCCGCCTTCGCCGGGCATCATGACATCAAGGATGATCAGATCCGGACCCACATCTTTGGCTTTGAGCATGCCTTCGGTACCATCTTTGGTCATCACCGGTTGATATCCGCTGGTTTCCAGCAGGGTCGATATGAAGATTCTCATATCCAGTTCATCTTCGACGATGAGAACCGTTTTCTTTTTCATGTAAAAACTCCATCACCAAAAGTGCCATTGTGGCATCGACGTTTATAGATGCGCAACTTTGTCCGGATGATTGACGCTGGCCACCGGGCAGGCGGATCGCAATACCACCTGCTCAACCGTGCTGCCCAGTTCAGCTTTCTCAGGATCAATTTCCCGGGTATGGTGGGCCATCACAATCAAATCGCCGGTCTTTTCGCGGGCAAACTTCAATATTTCAACATACGGAATCCCTTCGCGGACTTCGATGCTATAGTTGTCATATCCATCCATTTTGGCAACGTAACGCTTTTCAATTTTTTGTCTGGCGGCTTCAATTTGCCTTTCAATTTCAACCTGATCCATGATTGGGCCGGCCGTACCGGTATTGATTTCACAAGCATGAAAGAGGTGGAGTTTGGCACCCACCTCGCGCGCCAAACCAAAAGCCCACTTATAGGCATAGTCGGCTGCCTTTGAGAAATCTGTTCCGAAAACAATATTGGAAAACAACTTCCAGCAGGTGGTGCAGGGCCGGCTGATGATCACCACCGGGCAGCGGGCGGATTTGGCCACCTTCTGCATCGTACTGCCAACGATGCTGCGATAACGCGTCGCGCCGACATCTTCTTGCCGCGTATGCGATCCCATGATGATCAGATCAATGTCTTCCTGACGGGCCTTCCTTAAGATTTCCCGGGAGGGAACGCCCACCGCTGCATCGATGACGGAGTTCTCGCTGTCGGCAAGCAAGGCTTCATACGTATTTTTCATCTCTTCTTTAACCCACTCGATATAGTCCGGGTCCGGCTCCATGATTTCCCCGGTTCGAACATCGGTGACAAATGGACTGTAGCCGCGGCTCGGGATGCCCAGTACGTGAAATATATGAAGCTTCGCATCCCACTTCAGTTCCAGGTCGAAGGCTACTTTGGCGGCGTTATCACAGGTGGGGGAAGCCGTGGTGGCAAAAAGTATTTTTTTAAACATTTGCTTACCTCCTTAGCTCGCAGTGTTCCGGGGTGGCATGGAAACTGAGTTGCCATGCAATCCCATCGATAAATTCAAACAGCGTGTAGACCGTATCAAATTCGAAAATATCGACACGGTCCCCGAAAACAATGTGCTTTAGCTTTCCAAGCTTGAGCGGCACGTCCAGCAGACTCGCCAGCTGCATGGACTTAATCTCAGAAGTCTCACCGGCGTATACGCCGGAAAGCGAATTGTAAATCTCCAAGCGTTTATCCGGAACCCCGATCATCTCGACTGTTTTACCGAATTCCAGATAATCGAACAAACCCGCATCGCATCCGTGCGCCGGGCAGCTTTGGACCTGTTCGGTATAGGTGGGAAAAAAGGCATTGATCGTTGCGAATAACGCATATTTATGGAGCATCTTAAAAAAGCTTCTCAGGCTGTAGACTTCCTCGAGCGTAATCTGGTAGCTGAGCAGATCCAGCCGCACGGTGTCCACGGTTTGACCGCTGAGGATAATGGTGCCATCTGGTTTTAAGGTGACAGCGTTCATGGCCTTCTTTCTGGGGCAGTCAGTAGTGTTGGTCTGTTGCATCACAGATATTGTTGGCCCAACTAACCTACCTTAGAGCAGCAAACGTGCCAATAGGCCGTGTAAAGCCTAAACATAATTTTTTACATATTATTTCAATTAGTTAAATGTTAATGGATTAAGAAAGCGGCGAAATAGAATGTTGCAATAATGCAACACTTATTGGAATAAATCAGAAAGGAATTGATTTTAAGTAGACTGGCAAATTATTTATATATAAAATTTTTATATAATTTTCAATAATTTATATTTTTATTTCCGTCGGCCATTAAACCGTTAATACCAAATGCAACAATATGCAATATTGTCTGCGCCATTTTGCATCAAAAACAAGCCGATTTCAATTTTAAGGCACCATCTAATAGATCTTTTATGGAAAAGGATTGGATGTCTCTGGGACCGTAGCCGATACAAAACCGGGGATTAAGCGGAAATATGGTATTTTTTCATCTTACGCCACAGGGTCGAACGGTTCATATCGAGTGAAGCTGCAGTCTTACCTTTATTCCAATTGTGTTTTTTAAGCGCATCTAAAATCAGGGTTTTCTCGCTGTATTCAATTTCTTCATCAAAGGAGGGCCTCTGCCGGGCCGGCAGACGGGATGGATGGCCGCCCTGAAGTGAAAGGGGTAGATGATTGCGCTCAATGATTTTACCCTGACAGACAATCAGGGCATGTTCGATGATGTTTTCCAGTTCTCTGATGTTTCCGGGATAATCATGGTTTAATAACACTTCCAGTGCATCGTTGGAAATTTTTTCCACGGTTGTATCCCGGGTTGCACACAGGCGCTTTAAAATGTGGGAGATTAACAGCGGAATATCACCCCTTCGATCTTTCAATGAAGGTAGATCCAGACGCATCACATTGAGCCGGTAAAACAGATCTTCGCGAAATCGTTTTTCCATGACCAGCTGCTCAAGATTCTGATTGGTCGCTGAAATGATGCGCACATCAACCCGCGTGGTTTTTCGACTGCCCAGAGGATAAAACTCTTTGTCTTCCAAGACCCGCAGCAGCTTGGCCTGCAGCGACAAGGGCAGATCGCCGATTTCATCCAGAAAGATGGTCCCCCCATCGGCCTCCTGAAATCGCCCCGGTTTGTCTTTGTCCGCTCCGGTAAAAGCACCCTTCACGTAACCAAACATCTCGGATTCAAGCAGATTATCCGGCAAGGCCGCGCAATTGACTTTGACCAGCGGCTTCTTGGAGCGCTTGCTGGCATTGTGGATCACCTTGGCCAAAACATCTTTGCCGGTGCCGGTAGGTCCTTCGATCAGAACGGTGGCATCACTTGTGGCCACAACCGGTGCAATGTCAAAAATTTTTTGCATGGCCGGATCCTTACCGACCATATCGTAAAAGGTATAGCGCCCCCTGATTTCACTGTTGAATTGGTATTTCAGCGACAGGTCCGAAATGGTCGCCAGGCCGCCAACAATGCGGCCGTCTTCATTCTTCAGCGCCATATAATTGGCCCGAATGGGAATGGCCTGATTATCACGGGTT
>JASFIV010000048.1:0-21335 GCA_050122475.1 Desulfobacterales bacterium
AAAATTTTCTGCCCACGTAGATCACGATGCATGGAAAAAAGCACCTGGCGAATTTGATCTTTTAAATCTTGTGCTAAATTAGAAGATGCCACGATGGGTGGAATTCCATAGAGCTCTGATTTTCGGATGATGCGGGTTTGGGAGGTAAAGATAGGATTTTTCAGGTGGTAATACTCCCAGATCAGGCTGTCGATGGCAGCGCCATCCACGAGGGATTTAGCCACGGCCAGGATTGAATTGTCGTGGCTATATGTATAAATCGTTTTGCTGAAAAACGTTTCGGGGCGCTCTCCCATCTGGCTGATCCAATAGGTGGGCACCAGTTTACCGGTATTGGAGTCCGGATCTGTGAATGCAAAAATCTTTCCCCTGAGATCTTCAATATTCTGATAGGGGCTGTCCTTGTTGACGATCAAATAGGATTGGTAAAAATGGCTCTTTTGAACTTCCGGCGTCGCCAGCAACTCAAATCCGAATTTCTCTTTACCAACGACATAAGGTCCCGAGCAGATAAAGGCCAAATCAATCTGACCATTTCCCAATAACTCATTGATTTCACCGTAGGTTTTGCGCTGAATAAACTGAACTTCCCTGCCCAGATTTTGCCCGATATACTCTAGCAGCTGCCGGTAATAAATAAACGTGTCCTTCGGGGAAATCATGGCGGCAACGGCCATTCTGAAAGCAGGATTTTGAGTCGGCTGCTTTCCGGGTTGTTCGACAACCACGGTTTTAGAAAAATCAACTACGCGCACATCGGTCTCGCTGCTACAGGCACCTAGAAGAGCTAGACCAGCGAATATCACCAGGCTTACGATAATTAGATAGTTTTTAGAAAAGCCTCTAGATTTGACAGGACCCATAAATGGCCTCTAGTAGAAAATGAAGACGACCAACTTTGGCAGGTATTCAACCCAGGACTGTATTATCAGATAGATTGTGAGCCAATAAATTTATTGCCACATTGTGGCATAGTTTGTCAACAGAAATTATGTACAGGATAAAGAAAGATAAGACTTGCGGCTAAAGCGATGCAGCACCGGAGTGCCCATGCCGTGGCGAACGGCCTTGATGATGTTGTCTTTATCAAGTGGAACTGTTCCGGCCATCATATGCACCGGCATGTGCGCAAAGGGCTCTGCCACCATGGGTGTGCTGGGTCCGAGCAGGGCGGTTTTTGCCTTTTCATGCAGGTGGCTTAGAATCTCTTCGGTGGTATTGTTGAGGATGGATGTTGATGTTAAAAGCAATACATCGGCCCAGTTGTTCAGCTTGGTGTAAAAATCTTTACGATCACCCAGGCCGCGCGATATGTCCAATATTTCAAGGGGGACCTTTTTTTCTTTCAGGCGCTTGACCAGCGGCCCGAAATAGCCCACCATTGCTACGTTTGTTTCCGGCTCGAGGCGAAACTCCTTAAAAAGAATGGCATTGTCTTTATCCTCAGGCAGGTTAAGCGCATTTTTGTAGTTAAGGGCATTGACCAGCGCCAGGGCCATGCTCCTTTCAAGCGGATGCTCACTTTTAATGTTTTCCAACAGGGCTGCAGCCGGCCGACCTTCAAAATCAATAGCCTCATTTAGCGCCATGCAGGATTTTTTATCTTCGAAATAAGTGTAGGCCATTCCGATTCCGCCATCTGTCGTCACCACGGTGGTGTACCCCAGCCCCAGACACAGCAAATCCACCTGTATTTTTTGGGCTTTATCGATAAAATAGTTAAAAAGTTGATCGTTGAGGATCATAGCTGACCTTTCCTGCCCAAACGGGGAATCCATTTGCCCGTATTTTCTCGATAGGCAATGTAAGCCTGTCCAAATTTGGCTTCCATCAGTTTTTCTTCGTAACCGGCGATATAATTGTAGAAAAGAACGATCACGACCAGCAGTGCCAGACAAAATAGGGACGCCGTGGAAACGGTTAATCCGAGGTAAACCAGAATACTCCCCAGATACAATGGGTGCCGCACATAACCGAAAGCGCCGGCTGATATAATCCTGGCAGGACGCTGTTCTCCAATGACAGCTTCGTGGCCTGATTTAAAAAGAAAAAAAGCGGCTGCCAGCGCCGTCGCCAGAAAAATAAAGCGAATCAGCAGTGGAATGCTGTCGACCAAAAATGTGGAACGATGAAAAACAAATGAATCCAGGATCCATGTGATCAGAAAGATGCCGAACAAAATCAGCTGTCCGGCGTCGCCCAGAGGATGTTCACCTTTTTTTTGCTGCATGTTCAGCTTTCATTTGGATCAGAATGTCTTGGGCTGCTTGGCCGAAAATCATCGTATCGATTCCCACCGCAATCAGCGAATAACCCTGATCCAAAAAGGGTTTGGCGGCTTCGACCGTGATACCGATAATCCCAATCGGCTTTTTGCGTTTCAGGCAGGCTTCGCGCACCCGGTTGATATATCCCTGGACTTCTGGATCGTCTATTTCACCGGGTTTGCCCAGGCTGCCGGAAATATCATAGGGACCGATTAAAACTGCATCGACACCTTCGACATCCAGAATCCTTTCGATGTCCTGTGCGCCCTTGACGTGTTCGATTTGAACAATAACCGCGATCCGGTCATTGGCGCTATTCATGTATCCGGCAACATCGAGACCGTAACCATGGGCGCGTGCCACCCCGATGCTTCTTTCCCCAAGCGGCGGGTATTTTACCCATTTGACCACCTGTTCGGCGATCTCAACGGTATCCACATGGGGCGCTATGATCGCAGGGGCACCGATATCCAGTGCCTTTTTGATATACACTTCGTTGCTGGTCGGGACGCGAACCACGCAGGCACAGCGATCTTCGACTGCCTGCAGAATGCCTTGAACTTCTCCCATTCCCATCGGTGAGTGCTCGGCATCGATCCAAAGCCAGTCAAAGCCGACATTTGCCAAAATTTCCGCCATCGCTGGATTCGGCTGGGTAACGATGGTGCCGATCAGTGTTTTGCCGCTCAACAGTTCTTTTCGAAAATTTAGATTCATCATAATATTGTTATATGGTTATGCAGAAAACCCAAGTGAGGCAACCATAACCACGAAGGGCACGAAGGGCACGAAGGACACGAAAGGATAAAAGTAAATTTATGTGTTTTCCCTTTATGATCTTCGCGTTCTTCGTGGTGAGATATATATAAGCCGTATTCAACTGGAGTTTCCCAGATAACCGCGTATTGTTGTAATGTCTTTTTACTGTTTTTTTGCTACGAGCCTTTATACACAAGTTTGCGCGGATTTCGCGAGAGATTATTCATTTAGCGGCTAAATTATTTAGGCGACCGATCATCCAGATTTATTTTACCCAACCTGACGAGCCGGGTGCGTATCGCGCCTCTTGTGCGCTGGTGCTTATCGACCAGATCATTCAATGAGATCCCGCTATCAAACGCCTTGATCAGGGCTTTATCTTCCTGTTCACTCCAGGGCTTGCCCACCCGTTCGGGTAAATTGCGTTGGCGCATGACTTTCTTTTCTTCCGATACAAGGGCCTCAACAGCCGTGTTAAGCGCCCGGATCACATCGGGTTCATTAATTACATGCTCTTTATCGAGTTGTTCGCCGGTCACCGGATGCATGCCGTCTGCCAGTAATTTTAATATGTCGATGGCCTTTGACTTTTCCATAAACGCCTGTCCTTCAGCTGGCATCAGATTTCCAAGCACGCTGGCATTGACGCAGATTTACTCTTTTTTCAATCGTTGGTGAAGATCTTCCATGTGGAGCGCAACATGTTCATATGCCCAGACGATAAAGCGTTCGAGCTTACCGTGGCCATGAAACGCGTGCAGCCCCTCTCGGTCAAAATCAGCATCCGACATGGAGTTAACAATTTCAATCGTATCATTGCGAACCGAACTGAATTCCGCGACGAGCTCATCAATTGTTTTGCCGTCATACTTTTTAGGCTGGGTGCGGTTAAAGCGCTCGACATCAAAATCTTCGGTTGAGCCGGGTCCGCCAGCTAAGATGTTTTTAAACAGCCACTGCATCGAGCGCTCGATGGTGATGAAATGGGCCAAAACCTGTTGCACCGTCCATTGCGCCCCGTCCTGATATACCTGAATGCTCAGTTCATCCGTCGATAAAGACTTGAAAAATGTGATGGTATCTTCCAGGTTTTTATCAAGCGCGCCAATAATCGGTGTGCGTCGGTCGTTCATTAATCTTCTCCTGTAACTGGAATTACATTTAAACGCTGATCTTTATGGAAATTTATCAGCCAATCGGTTGGTGAGCAAATCAAATTTACTCGACAGAGACCTTCCGGATACCCGTCAACGCATTTTTTACCGCCTGATCCGCATATGCCGTGATCCTGGGGTGTATTTTATTGAGTTCGCTCTCTGGGATATTTCTGATGTCTGCCGGCCAGTTGAAGTTATCCATTCTTGCTCTGGTCATTGTAGGGCTGCCGGCGCCAATTCGGACGACCGGCCGTGTCGTTAAGACCACAACCCGGATGTGGGCGTAAGGATGTACCCAGCTATTTCTAATGCCGAAAGCACCCAGCATCGTCCGGCGTGTGAACAGTCCATAACCTTCAAGTACAATCGGATCATCATGTATTTTCCATCGACTATCGCCTCTGAAGCTTTGTACGATTATGACGACATCCAGATCATGGATCTTTGCCTGGCTTTCAATAAAGTCGATCAGATCCTGTGAAATCCTTCTGTTGTTGGCAGCCGCACCGATTTGAACCGAAAGCTGTTTCAAGCGGGACTGGACCCGTGAGGATTGAATCGGAACAATCACAAAGCGCCGGTCCTTTTTTAAATTATCTGCCAATTGGGTGTTTACATATGCCGGTATATCCCAATCGACTTCAATTTGTTGCGTAAAACTGTTGATCCGCTCGATGGTAACATGCCGATGCGTCAGATAGGGCTCTAAACTGTTAAATATGCCCACACGGGTGCCGTCCGGAAATTCAGGCTTTGGTTGGGGGTCCGAAGCACATCCGAAAAACAGAAATATTACCACCAGACTTACGATTAAGTGCCGAATCATGAATCTTACCTCAATTGAACAACATTTGGTATTCTGATGGGTTATAGACCTAGATAATTATTATCATCCTATTTGGTTATCTGGAAAGCTTCGGTTAACTTCGTCCGATGCTTATCTCACCACGAAAAACACGAAGATCACGAAGGTAGGATAGAATAAATTTAAAATATCTCTTCGTGCCCTTCGTGGTTGAAAGCGGTTAACATGGGCTTTATGCATAAATTTAGTACCTTATTTGAGCGAAAGTCCAGGGTATTTCAGGTCAGATTGTTAAACAACTAAGAATAATTAAAATCCGGATTTAAAAGCTGAATATCAATGATCTCACCGGCAATCCATTCTTCCCAGCCTTCAGGAATAATAATCAAAGCATCTTTGCGTGCCATCGAGACAAGCCGGCTTTTGAGTTTAGCCGGTGTTACGATGAGCTGATGCTTATCGGCTTTAAGGCGGGCGTGAATAAATTGCGTCCAGTCCTTATGGCCGCGAACCGTCTCAGCCAGTTGTGCACGGGTTACCGGAAAAGAAAAGGCTGGTTCCCCTTTCATCTTCATGATCGCCGGTAGCGCCAGCTGCAAGAAGGCCATTTCATTTGACGGGGGGCCGCCGGGCAAAATAAAAAACGGTTTATGTTCTAACGATCCGAACCCTATCGGTTTGCCGGGACCCATTCGAACCCGCCGATAAATGCCCTGCCAGCCCATTTTTTCTACTACATCCAATATGAGGTCGTGTTCACTGCCCCACGCTCCGCCGCTGGTGATAAAGACATCTGCTTCCGACAGTCGTGAGGCAATGGCGGATTGAATTTCCGAAGCGTTGTCAGCGACAAGCACAGCTGAGTAAGACAGGCCGTAATAAGCCAGCCAGGAACCGATTTCAACCATGTTGCTGGCATACAGTTTTCCGTCGCTCAGTGGTTCTCCGGGCACGACAACTTCATTGCCGCTGGCAATCACGGCCACCTTTGGCAATCGATACACGAAGGCCTGATCTGATCCGGCGGAGGCCAGCAACCCAATCAAAGGAGGAGACAGCTTTTCACCTTTTGCGGCCACCCGTTCCCCCTGCTGAATGTCGCTTCCACGCTTGAGCAGATTGCGACCCGCTTCCGCGACACCCCGTGCGGTTATTGTATCGGCGGTTGAATCACAGAATTCTTCTGAAAGGACGGCATCGGCACCTTGCGGTATGGGCGCACCGGTGGTGACCCGCACCGCCTGACCATTTTTAATTTGTATATTCGCGCGATCTCCGGCCGCAAGCTTGCCGACGATTTTCAATTCCACCGGGCTGTCTGCACTGGCATTGACCAGATCCGCCGACATCACGGCGTATCCGTCTTTGCGTGACGAGGTGCTCGACGGGCTGTCCACCCTGGCAACAATATCTTTAGCCAGAATCCTTCCTGTTAGTTGGGCCAGGGGAAGGACTTCGGTTTCGCCGACGGAGACATTCGCCAGTGTCAGTTCGAGCGCTTCGTCAAAACCAATGAATGTTTTCATAGTCTTAGGTTCAGGGGTTCAGGGGTTCAGGGGTTCAGGGTTCAGAGGTTGAGTGCCGAGCTTGTGGAATCAGTTCCTGTCCCTTAACCTCTGAACCTTTGAACGTTGAACCCTTGAACCTATTTATATCATGCGTCTACCATCTTAATGACAATTAGGGTGACATCATCCTCGGGTTCCCGACCCTGCCGATGGTTCGCTAAAGCCTCCAGGATCTTTTTCATGATGTCATCGGCACTTGCAGCCGCGCTACGACGAATTATATCTTTTATGGGTTCCTTGCCGAATGGCTCGCTGTTTAAGTTGAATGTTTCCCAGATACCGTCGGTTCCTATAAAAATGATCTGTCCCTTGGTCAGACCGTTCCGTTGATTTTCTTCATATTGGTAGTCTTCATCCCAGCCCATTGCCAGGCCTGATCCGTAGAGTTCTTCGAAGCTGTCGCTATCTGGATCAAACAGTAAAGCGGCGTCATGACCGGCCCGCACCCATTTCACCATATGGTTTTGCGAATCGACCATCAGATAAAAAAGGGTGGTAAATCGGTCGGTATCATAGATATCCAGCGTAAGATCACGATTGACGTCGGTAACAACTTCAGAAAGCGTTCCCGGCTGGGCCGAGCGGCTGCGAAACAGCGCACGTGCTGTGGCCATCAAAAGACCGGCGGCGATCCCGTGACCGGATACATCACCGACGACCACATTTAAGATGCCGGCTGATGTTTGAGAAACTCTAAGAAAATCGTAAAAGTCGCCCCCGGTCTTGTTGCTATATATACTTTTAGCCGCGATATCGAGACTTTTTACCGCCGGGAGTGCTTTAGGTAACAGGTTTTGCTGGACTTCCTCAGCGACCTCCAGCGCACTGAGCATACGGTTGTTACCTATTGCCAAGTCGATTAGATGGGTTATGGACCTGGCGGTATTAACAACGGTGTTGATGACGTCCGTATCGAATTTTTTGATCCCGTCCTTCTTGTTAAATGCAATGATCGAGACATCGCCCTCAGCGTAATTAATATAATTGCCAATGGCAAAGCCTAAAAAGGATTTAACACGCTCATCAAACGGGTGCTCTTTTTCAAAATCGGCCTGGGGCATGGAATCCGGCCGGGTGGCCGTGGCTACACAGCCGTAAATATCGCACTCGGCTTTGCGAGATGCCCAGATCGGCGCCGCCGAGGCTTCCGGTACCTGGATGTATTCAGATTTTACCAGCTCATGACTGTTCCCCTTAAAGGCATAACCGGCCAGGTTGCCCTCCCGATCTTCTCTGGTGATGAAAACGCCCTGATAGCCTTCTTTTAGTATAAGCAAAGCGAGCCGGTCGTATATATCATTCTTTTTTGCAAGCTCGTTAATAGAGTTGATCACCTCACGGCTAAAACCGCGAATAGCTGTCAGGCTGATATCCATTGCTTTGCGCGATGATATTTCATCCAACCATATAAGAACGTGACCGCTTTCTCCGATCTTTGTCTTGACCTGATACCATTTTCCGGTGACTTTTGAGTTTAATTCCAATGGGTCGAACTGCCACTTCGCCCGGATTTCATCGGTGGCTTTTAGAATGGTCTCGGCTTCGGACTTTTCAAACAAATCATGAAATTTTTTTATATGATGTTCTTGAAAAAGCGCTTTGGTATTGCCAGCGGTTGCCACCACCAAACCCTTTTTATCGATCACAAATACAGGGTCCTGGCGTTCTGCCGGTAGTTGGCAAAGGATATCCATGTCTTTGTTTTTGAATTTTATGGAGGCCTTGGCGAAACCCTGCACAAAAAGCGGCACAATATACGGAACCGCTGAAAACCAGAGGCCATTGCCCTGAAGGGTATTGATGGTGGCACCGATTAAAAATGCAACCAGATAGGTGATCGGGTTAATGAGTTCTTTAGCGAGATATTTTAGCAGAAGTGAAATGCGCGGCGGCATATGACGGGCCCTCCGGGATATGTTCTTTCAGCCGTTGATTAGGGAATGGTGGTTATAGCGAAGTTCATTATACATTCCGGCCCTATGAATCGAACGGCAATTGTTGCCCGCATCAGAATTGAATGGTTTGTGAAATGTGTTGCTGGAAATAAACGGGCCTACGGTTTATAAAGAATGGTTATAGATGTTAGCGCTTAGTCTTCCGAAGACTCGAAGCTGATTTGATCTCCGCATTTAATTTTTCCCTCCTTAAGCACCCGTGCGAAAACGCCCTCCCGCGGCATGATGCAATCGCCAGCCTTATAGTATATGGCGCACCGGTTGTGACACTCTTTTCCGATTTGCGTAATTTCAACCAAGGCATCGGATCCCAATCGAATCCGGGTGCCAACCGGAATGTTTTTCCAGTCTATGCCGGTGGTGGCGATATTTTCGGCAAAATCACCAAAGGTAACGTCAAGTCCTGACTGACGGGCTTTATCGATTTCTTCAGACGCTAAAAAACTGACCTGCCGGTGCCATTTGCCGGCATGTGCATCGCCGTCCAGGCCGTGTTCCTTTTTTAAATAGGCCTCAGCAACTGAAGCTTTGCGCGTTCCTTTTTTCTTGCTGGTTGCAATCGACACGATTTTCATTTGTTCCCCTAATCAATTTTAGTATACCGCTATAAATAATTACCTATTAAAATATGGCTTAATGGTAAGCCTTTTAATGCGTGTCAGCAACACTTTTTAATCTAAGCTGGTTTTAAGACCGGTTGAGTTGCCGATTAAAAAAATACCATAGGTCGCGCGAAGATTGGGCAAAAATTTGATGATCTTTCCGTACCGATTCTGCGAATGCGTATTGATGGCCACCTCTTTTAGAATTTTCAAGCCGACTTCATCTATAAATTTCCGGAAATCTTTGAGGGTAATCACCCGGATGTTGGGTGTGTTGTACCATTGATACGGCAGTTGTTTGGTGACCGGAGCGTATCCGGTATACAGCAACTGCATGCGGCAGGCCCAGTGACTGAAATTGGGAAAACTGACAATCCCCTTTTTGCCGATTCGCATGATCGCCCGTATAAGTTTATCCGGCTCATAGACCTGCTGCAGGGTTTGGCTTAGGATCACGTAATCAAAAGACAGATCGGGATAATCCAAAACTTCCGCATTGATGTCGCCTTGCAAAACCGTTAACCCCTTTTCAATGCAGGCAACCACTTTATCTTCTTCCAGTTCGATGCCGGAGCCGTGCACCTTCTTGTTGTTGATTAAAAAGCGCAACAGCTCGCCTCTGCCACAACCCAGATCGAGCACACGGGATCCCGGATCTATCCAGGACGCGATAATCTGAAGATCGTAGCGCATAGCGTTATGTTGTGTTTTCGCCGCAGACACGTTCTAAGAATCCTTTGATCAGGGATGTCAATCGCTCATTGGGCAGCAAAAAGGCGTCGTGGCCCCATTCGGCTTCGATTTCAAGGAAACTGACATCCAGCCCGTTTTTCTTCATTGCTTTTACCATGGATTTGGATTGATAGGTGGGATAGAGCCAGTCAGACGTAAAGGAGACCACCAGAAATTTGGCCTTGGCTTTTGCAAAGGCTTTTACTGCTGATCCATCACCATAGTGTTTTTCCATATCGTAATAATCGGCGGCCTTGGTGATATACAAAAAAGAGTTGGCATCAAATCGATCCACAAATTTTTTACCTTGATACCGCAGGTAGCTTTCCACCTGAAAATCCGCATCGAAATTAAATGAAAAATCACTTTTATCCTGCAACCTGCGACCGAATTTCAGTCGCATGGATTCATCCGACAAATAGGTGATGTGGCCGATCATGCGAGCCACAGCCAATCCGAGGTTGGGTTTAGGACCGTAGTAGTAGTTTCCATTATTCCATGCCGGATCGGCCATGATGGACTGCCGGGCGACTTCATTAAAAGCAATGGCCAGCGCCGAGTGTTTGGTTGTGGTGGCCAGCGGAATGGCAGCCTTCACCATTTCCGGGTATCGGACGGTCCACTCCAGTACCTGCATTCCGCCGATCGAGCCACCCACCACGCATAATATCTGTTTAACACCCAGATAAATCATGAGCTCTTTTTGAGCCGCCACCATGTCGCCGATGGTGACCACCGGAAAATCAAGCGCGTAGGGCTGCACGGTTTTGGGGTTGGTACTGCAAGGACCGGTAGACCCCATACAGCTGCCGATGATATTGGAGCAGACGACAAAATACTTGTCCGTATCGATTCCTTTGCCGGGGCCGACCATAATATCCCACCAGCCCGGTTTTTCATCTTCTTCGCTGTAATAGCCGGCGGCATGAGAATCTCCTGAAAGGGCATGTAAAATCAATATCGCATTTGATTTATCGGCGTTGAGGGTTCCGTAAGTTTCATAGGCAATGGTCACCGGTCCGAGCCTGGCGCCGTTTTCCAGAACCATTTCATCCGGTGGTTGGGCAAAAGTGAAGAGTTTTTTCTCCACAATACCCACCGAAACCCCCTGTTTATCATGTTCTATGTATTCACTCATAACCCAAAACCATATGCGATAATTTAAAATCGCGTTTATCTGCGAATCCCCAGTTGAATATACCTGATATGGTTTTCACCACGAAGAACACGAAGATCACAAAGGGAAAACATATAATTTTACTCTTTTCCTTCGTGTCCTTCGTGCTCTTCGTGGTTATGGTTACCTCACTTGAGGTTTCTGTATAACCGTATAAAAAATTTAGCCCGCTTCCCCATTTACTTCTGTGGCAGCCGTAAGAGAAGCCGGCCAATTTTTTTACTTGATTTTTTAAACGAGGGCAAGAGAAATCAAGTCTGGGCAAAGGCCTGGTCTAGATCCTCTTTGATGTCGTCGATGTTCTCAAGACCGATAGACAGGCGCACTAGATCCGGGGTCAATCCACCGGCCCTTTGCTGTTCTTCGCTCAGCTGCGAATGCGTTGTACTTGCAGGGTGAATAACAAGGCTTTTGGCATCTCCCACGTTGGCCAGGTGGGAAAACAGATTCAAGCTATCCACAAATTTTCGGCCGGCATCCAGACCGCCTTTAATCCCGAATACGACCATGCCACCAAAACCGTTTTGAAGATATCGGCTGGCAACCGGGTATGTTGGATCATCCGGTAATCCGGGATAACGCACCCAATCGACATTTGAGTGTTCCTTCAAAAATCGGGCCACTTCGGCTGCATTTTCACAATGCCGTTGCATGCGCAAAGGAAGGGTTTCCAGCCCCTGTAAAAACATCCAGGCATTGTCCGGAGAGATACAGGCGCCCAAGTTGCGCAATGGAACCAGCCGCATGCGAAGGATAAATGCAATGGGATTCATCTCCCCCAGGTCATGGGCGTAGCGGATGTCGTGATAACTGGGGTCCGGCTCATTATACAGTTTGAATTTTGGATCTTGCCAGTCAAATTTTCCTGAATCCACCACAATACCCCCGATACCGGTGCCGTGCCCGCCAATCCATTTGGTCAGGGAATTGATGACAATGTCGGCACCGTAATCGATGCTTTTGAGCAAATAGGGTGTGGTAAAGGTGGCATCGACAATCAGTGGCAGATGATGACGATGCGCAATATCTGCGATCGCAGCGACATCGGTAAAATCCAATACCGGATTGCCGATGGTCTCGATATAGACGGCCCGGGTTTTCTCGGTGATGGCCCTATCAATGCTTTCCGGATCGGTGACGTCGGTAAAATTTGTGCGGATACCAAATTGCGGCAGGATACAATCGAACATTGTATAGGTGCCGCCGTAAAGGTTGCTGGCGGATACGATTTCATCACCGGTCTCACAGATATTGATAATCGTATAGTAAACCGCTGATGTTCCCGAAGACAGCGCCAGCGCTGCTGCGCCGCCCTCCAGGGCCGCAATCCGTTGCTCGAGAACATCCTGGGTCGGATTCATGATACGGGTATAAATATTTCCCATCTCTTTGAGCGCAAAAAGATCGGCAGCATGCTTGCTGCTGTTGAATACATAAGAAGCAGTTCGGTGTACCGGCACGCCTCTGGCAGTGGTGGCGGGGTCCGGCTGTTGTCCGGCGTGGAGGCACAGCGTTTCAAATTTATATGTCGTGCTCATTTTGGAAATCCTATATCGACTTAAGGTCGGGTTATGGGTTGCGCCGATCATACGGCAGCAAGGCGGATCAAATTATTAAGGGGCGTTAGCGCTTACGGTAGGACATCTAATCGACCAGCGGTTCAAATACTTCGCAGGACTTGCATATCTTCATTTTTTCCTTCCAGTCTTTCTGAACTCTTCCGTCACATATCGTGCCGTTGATGAACCAGCAAAGCTCGCCGGCGCCGAACTCCCAGGCCGGGCATTTGACTTTAAGTTCCGGACTGCATTTTTTAATCTGCCAGCATGCTTTCGTCTTGCCCTTTTTAGTATTTTGCTTGACCACTAAAAAATACATCTGACGCTCAACGGCAGTCGGCACTCTGCGCCATCCCTGCTCATAGCTATGCACCGCCTTGAGCGATATACCCAGCAGTTGGGCCATTTGGGCCTGGGTTTTGTTTAATTTTTTCCTGAATTTCTTGAATTCTGCTTTGTCCATAATATTCGTCCTCGGTTCCGATTTAGTGATAATATCCGCGACAATAAGTAATTAATTTGATACAATGTGGCAGTTGTGTCAACAAAAAAGATGCCGGATCAGCTTATAGCACAGTGCGGATAATACCACCTCCCATGATCGTATCTCCCTGATAAATGACCACCGACTGCCCGGGTGTCACCGACATTTGAGGGGTTTTAAACAGGATTTTGGTTTTATTGTCTTCGGTTGGGTAAACTGTAGCGTCAGCCGCCTTATGTCGCAGGCGAATCTTGACCTGAACGTCGTCTAGCGGTTGCTCGATGCGATCGACACCAATGAGATTTAAGTCCGTGGCCACCAGACCCCTGGAACGGTTCTCCTGGTTGCTGACGATAATGCGATTGTGAGCGGCATCGATGCGATGGACATACAGCGGCTGCCGGGAAGCAATGCCGAGGCCGCGGCGCTGGCCAATGGTATAATGAATGATACCGCGATGCTTTCCAAGGACTCGGCCCGCTTCATTAACAATGTCGCCGGCTTTAATCTCTTCTTGAT
Source organism: Desulfobacterales bacterium (assembly GCA_050122475.1). GTDB lineage: Bacteria > Desulfobacterota > Desulfobacteria > Desulfobacterales > JAHEIW01 > JAHEIW01. The sequence goes on from JASFIV010000048.1 coordinate 13,585, forward strand.
CAAAGAGAATGGAATAATCCCCGCCGTCAATGAAATCCTGACTTTCTTCACGATTTGCCGTTTGAAGCCCCATTGAGCGCGCAATATCGCGGACCTGCTGCTTGGTATGTGCCCCCAGCGGTAAAAGCGTACGGGCCAACTGTTGCTGTGTAAGACCATAGAGAAAATAGGTTTGATCTTTGGCGCTATCGGCTGCCCGCTTCAACAAAAACCGGCCGTTGACATTTTCAATGCGGGCATAATGGCCGGTGGCAAAATAATCAAATTCCAGACCAGCCTGCCGGGCCTTTTCCAGCAGAAAGCCAAACTTCAGTTTCTGGTTGCACACAACGCACGGATTTGGCGTTTTACCCTGTAGGTATTCGTTTTTAAAATATTGGATGACATGGTTCTGGTATTCATGACGCAGATCGATGGTGTGAAACGGTATATCGAGTTTTTGGCAAATAGCGGCGGCAGATTCAACATCTTCTTTTTCACCGGGGCCGTAACAGGCATGCTTGGCCGAGCGATCAACGCCCAGTGTTTCATCATAAATCTCCATGGTGAGGCCGCAAACGGTATAATTTTGCTTTTTCAATAAAGCCGCAGCAACTGATGAATCCACGCCACCGCTTAAACCCACCGCTACTTTTATTTTATTATTTTCCATGAGTTTCGACAACTTTTTGCCACCAAGACCAAAGTCACCAAGCGAGCGGGTGTTATTTAGTTTTGATTTTTTACTTCGTGTTCTTCGTGCCTTCGTGGTGATATTTTACGTCTTTTTCAAGGCTGCGTTGAGCGAACCGCTTTTAAAACCGTCCAGATCCATGGTGACGTACAAAAACCCCAGTTCGTGCAGCTTCTGGCTGATGGATGTTCGATGTTGCAAGGCCATGCTGAAATCCTCCGGCAAGATTTCGATCCTGGCGGTATCACCATGATGCCGCACGCGTAACATTCGAAAGCCCAGATCGCTCAAAAAATCTTCTGCCGTCTCTACCTGTCTAAGCTTTTCCATATTGACCTCCTGACCGTACGCAATCCGACTGGCCAAACACGGCATAGCCGGTTTGTCGGCCACCTCAAGGCCCAAAGCAGCGCAGATATTTCGAATTCGGTTCTTATCTATTTTTAATTCGACATACGGTGCTATTATAGCGGACTCGTTAGCGGCCTGTATGCCCGGTCGGTAATCCCCCAGATCATCGAGATTAGTACCATAAAATACCGGCCAGGACAGGTTGCTGAGGGGATTGTCCGGTTGTCGGCGCAGTTCTTCGATTCTCTCAAAAAGTGCTTTTTTGCAATGATAGCAGCGGTCTCCCTGGTTGGCCCCGTAGAAGGGATTTTGCATTTCCTGTGTTTCAATAATGTGAAGCGGTATGTCGTGGTCATTGGCAAAGTCAAGGGCATGCTGGTATTCACGGCGCGCCAGCGATGGGCTGTCTGCCAGAACGGCCAGCATTTTTTTCCTTAACGCCAGATGCGCGACGTACGCTAAGAGTGCGCTGTCCACCCCGCCGCTATAAGCGATGATGGCGCCTTCATATCCGGTAAAATAGTCTTTAAATTTTGATAGCCAGGTTTCAGGAGACATTTTTTTCTGAAGTTACGATTGTTAATAGCCACCAAGACCCAAAGTCACCAAGATATTGATAATTTTAGCTTTTTTGTTCTTGGTGTCTTTGTGCCTTTGTGGCCAGTCTTTTTTCTGAAGTTTCGATTGTTAATAGCCACCAAGACCCAAAGTCACCAAGATATTGATAATTTTAGCTTTTTTGTTCTTGGTGTCTTTGTGCCTTCGTGGCCAGTCTCGCTCTTTTCTTTGCTTAAAAGAGAGACACAAAAATCGGATTTTGTTACATTGTGGCAGTTTAGTCAATAAAAAAGAATGCTTATTGTGGCGATTCTGGTCGGCGGGAATTATCTTCGCCGGACGCACAGCTGATCCTGTTTATGTCCTTCCGGCTAAAATGCGTTTCGGTAACCGCCTTTGGGAAATAAAAATTTCACTGGTAAAGGCGGTAGCGGGAATGTTTAATTGCGCTTTTGCAGAGCCATGGATCTTACCACAGCGATTGCACATCATCGATTGTATAGCGAATCTTTTTTACGGCCTTGAGCATGCGGGTGTACGACATGGCCAGACCGATATTTCGTGACAGCACCGACAGCGAGTCCACATCTTTTTTCGATATATCCCAGACCTCATGGTGATAAAGGCGCAGAGCGCCGATAGCCTTGTCATAGAATTTAATCGGGATGGATACAATGGCACCAATGCCCTCTTTTTTGGCATCATCCGGGTATTGAAGGCGATCGGATTTATTGATATCTCGAATGACGATGGGCTCACCCACCATGGTTGCGCCAATGCTCTTATCTTTCATGATCGGACCCTTGTGCACATAGCTCATACTTAACCCAAAACTTGCCAGTACTTCCAGTTCTTCTGTTTCCGGATTGACAGCAAAAATCGTGCATCCCTTGATTTCAAGAGCGGCAGTCAGCAGTTGCGTCAGGTGATTGGCCATGATTTCCAAATTATCCGATTGTGCCATTGCTTTAAAGACGGTTTTAAAAAGGTCAATATCTATTTTTTCTTCGGCCGGCATGAATTTCCTCCTTTGTTGTTTGAACCCGGTTTAAACCCCTTTTGCAAAAAAATAGATTTGCAATTGAACGGTCTGTCTGTGGCCTGTTATCGGGCGGATGCAGGCTTTAAGTCACAATACATACGGTTACATCTTTCAGGGTCATAACCACCTTGTGCGAAATGCTTCCTGAAAAAAAGCGGGTCACGCGCGCATGTTTTCGATTGAGAACAATGGTATCAAAATGTTCGCTGTTCACCAGATCAATAATTTCGCTGGCGATGTCCCTCTTGCGGGGTCTGAATATGCAATTTACCTGCTTTTCCGGAAATCCTCTCCCGACGAGCTTATCTTTGACCTCATTGAGGGCCGTTTCATTTTCTTTAATTTTTTGGGAAAGGTAACTCAGACTTCCTTTAAGCTTACCCGTTACGGAAGTCGCCTCTGTATCGATTTCAGGGATTGGCGTATAAGCGTTGAATACGGTTACGGTAATGTCTTCTATCCTACCGAAAGTGTCGATAACGAAATCCAACGCTTTTTGATCAAGACGTGTAAAATGATAGGGTAGCAATATTTTTCGAGTGGCCATTGGTCTCCCCCTTTGCACCTATTCAGGTTTACATACGTGGACATATACCTCAAGGCCGGAACAGGAGGTATCATTTGACAGTTTTAATTAGATCGATCACACCTTGTGTGTGTTTGATGCCAAGAGAATCGAAAAGGCTGGAATACGGAAATTCGGAACCGAATCTGTTACAGGATCAAAATGATAGATATGCAGGGTCTAAATGATTATGGAATCTGATTCTTCTTAAAGGTAAAGTCTCACATGGTGTCAGCTCGTGTCAATAAAAAATTGAATTTAAGTACTTAGCAAATATTGGCGATTCTTTTAGAACTGCAATATGGCTGTATCTAAATGACTTGATTTTTACCGGCAAACTTGAAATGGTGGTAGGCTCTGTTCTGTCATGTCATCTGAATTGGATACAGGAGAAGCACGCATGCATCTTAAGCAGGTTCGTATTGTGCCGGATAAATTTCCAACGGTTGAGCATTATCCATTTAATCTGGATATTTTCAGACAATCCCGAACAGTGGACGTCCATAACCCGGTGACCTTTTTCGCTGGTGAAAACGGCACCGGAAAATCAACCCTGCTGCAGGCCATCAGCCATCGCTGCGGTATTTACATCTGGCAGGGGGAGCGCAGGGCCCGCTTTCAGTATAATCCCTACGAAACCCAATTTTACAGAGGCATTGAGGTAAGGTGGGCCGAAGATACGGTTCCGGGTTCATTTTTTGCTTCGGAAATCTTTAATAATTTTGCTCAGATATTAGATGAATGGGCCACCATGGACCCCGGGCTGCTGGATTATTTCGGTGGTAAATCCTTGATGATTCAATCTCACGGTCAATCTTTGATGTCTTTTTTTACATCTCGCTTTAAGATCAAAGGCCTTTATCTGCTGGACGAACCTGAAACGGCCTTATCTCCGGCAACGCAAATCGATTTACTAAAACTGCTCACTAAAATGGCGCATTGCGGTCATGCCCAATTTATCATTGCCACCCACTCACCCATTCTTTTAGCCTGTCCGGCAGCCGTTATATACAACTTTAGTGCATCAGCACTGGAGCCTATCGGTTATGAAGAAACCGAGCATTTCAAAGTATATAAGCGCTTTATGCAGGATCCTAACCGATACTTGCAGGACATTTAAGCCAGTGCCTGCTGCACAACCGTTGCGCTGGAAAATGGGTTACATTTGATTGCATATCTGTAATCTGAATGTAACAATCCTGCCCGTCCAATCCCTTTTACCACTGGCCCCAATTCCTCCTATTTTTGAAACCCACTGTCACCGAAACCGGCAGGCGTAAGAGGGGCAGAATTTGCTTAATTTTGTCAAAATATTTTCGCTTTTAATACAAATTTTAAAACTAATAATTAGCATAACTATATGGAATTTAGTAGATTATGAGTTTTAGTGGGATTTGGCTTGGATTTTGCTTTATTCTTATCGGGAACGCTGGTCCCATCGATAAACACCGGCGGATGTTCCTTTGACAAGTGCAAATACCCATAATGGATCGGGCCTCAGATAGCCCTAAATGTGCTGAGCTCATGAAAAATTCCCGGTACAACATCATTTTTTTAACAATAACTCTTTTTTTCGGGATGGTGCTGGGCAGTCTGCCGTCCTGGGCCGGCAGAATTGATACCGAATTTCCAGTTTATGACAGCATCCGTCCAAATGTAAACTTCTGGAAGAAAATATATACCGAATATTCAACGACCCAGGGGGTTATTCACGATAAGAAAAATCTGGCGATCATCTATGAGGTTATTGGTCTCAAAGACCGCAATCGCCATGGCAGTCGCAAAATTAACAAGCAACGCATAAAAAAAGTCAAAAAGAAATACCAGCGCATCCTGGCGAAGCTCGCTCAGGGAAAAGCGCCCAGCGATTCACAAGAGCAACGTGTGGCGGCTTTGTTCGGAAGCCGGGCCAAGCCCGTTGACTTTCGAAACGCAATACGAAATCTGCGGTGCCAGGTCGGTCAGAACTATCCGTTCCGCCAGGGTATCATTCGATCGGGTGCCTACCTGGCCGAAATGAAACAGATCTTTCGTGATGCCGGTTTGCCCGAAGATTTGGTCTATCTGCCGCACGTCGAATCATCTTTTAATCCAAAAGCATACAGTAAATTCGGTGCGGCCGGTATGTGGCAATTTACCCGTTCGACCGGGAAACACTACATGACGGTCAGTTATGCCATCGATGAACGTCGCGACCCAATCATTTCCACCCACGCGGCTGCGCGGCTGCTGAAACAGAATTTTAGAAAATTTCGCAACTGGCCGATGGCCATTACAGCCTACAATCACGGTGTTGCCGGTATGCTGCGGGCCAAAAGACGTAAAGGCAACTATGAAACCATATTCAAAGAATACCGCAGTCGTATTTTTAGGTTTGCTTCGCGCAATTTTTACTCTGAGTTTCTGGCAGCCCGGGAGGTTTCCCATAATTATCAGAAATATTTCGGCAAGCTGATACTGGACACGCCGATCCAAACACAGGAAGTTGTGCTGGCCGGTTACGGATCTCTGCCGGAAATCGCCCGGCATCTGAATCTTAAACTTGCCGTGTTGCGCGATTTGAACCCAGCTTTGCGAACACCCGTCATCAGAGGACAAAAATATGTGCCGCGCGGTTTTCATTTAAAGCTGCCGGTCCAGGACGATCGAAACTGGCAACAGGTGCTCGCCGAGCTGGCTCCCAAAATTTATAAAAACTACCAAAAACGCAGCCGAATTTATACGGTCCGCAAGGGCGATACAGCTGGAGAAATTGCCCGCAACCATGGTGTGAAACTAAATGATCTGATTGCTGCTAATAATTTAGATGCGCGCGCCACCATCTATATCGATCAGAATTTGAGAATACCCCTACCAGGAGACAGGCCAGCTCGACTGGCTGCTGCGAAGGCCAAAGGGGCCGACGCCTCTCGCCTGGCGGCCGTCCAAACCAAAGATGCCGGGTCCAAGGCAACTGAACAATCAAAAATGCCAGCAATCAAGCAGCAAAACGAAAAATCCGAACCCAAGCCCGATATACCCGTTGCCCAAATAGACGTGCCGGAACCGCAACAGCCGCAGTTGGTTTCCGGTCCTGATTTTGACACGACTGAATCAAACCGGATCCTTGAAGCTGCGCTTTTCCAAAAGCAGACCAAAAGACGCGAGGCCTCTCAAAAACAACAACTGCCCCCTGAGGCAATCTTGAACGCCGATATTGTCCAGGGCCAGCTGGCCATCAAGCGCATCAAAACGGTTAAAGGACGTCCCATTGGCAGTATTCAAGTTGAGGTTGAAGAAACCCTGGGACATTATGCCGAATGGCTAGAGGTTTCTGCCAGTGAAATTCGGCGCTTAAACGGCCTACGGTTTGGAAGACCTCTTCGAATCAACCAGTCCATTAAAATTCCTTTGCGGCGGGTTACGAAAGAGGTCTTTGAAGAAAAACGGTTTGAATTTCACAAGGAACTGGCAGAAGATTTTTTTGCTTCTTTTCGCATTGAAAAAGTCGAAACCTATACGGTTCGAAGAGGCGACAGCATCTGGACGATTTCAAAAGAAAAGTTTGATGTTCCACTCTGGCTGATCAAGAAATACAATGCGCATCTGGACTTTAGCGCGCTGTATCCTGCTCAAGAACTCAATATTCCCATCATCCAAAAAAACCAGGTCTAAAAAAACAGGTGCTTAAACCATCATCTTTTGCCCGAGAGCTTTGTTGGTCGTCCTCGAAGTTCGCTAACGTACTAAATGTACGCTGCGCTCCTTCTCCTCCTCCCGCCTCGCTCTCGAACAAAATCTAACGGTTTAAGCACCCGTTTAACTTTTTATTAAGAAAGCTTATACTCTTCTAATTTAATTCAAGCCTTGTTGGACACCTTAATCTATTAAAGAATAGAGGTAAAATCCCGCTGTCAGGCGGGGTCCTCGAATAAAATCTAAGCGTTTTAAACCTGGTTTTATCAAAAATAATTGAGGGGCAGGGGAGTTTTTCATTTAGAGAGCGGAATGAATGATCGTTCGCGAAAACCTCACACTGTCTGAGTGTATTAGGGATCGTTACGAAAGAATAGGGATCGGCGTGATGTTATGGATCTCAAATTAGATTCAATTGACGATAACCGGTTATTTTATATCTTTTACTATTCTTTAGATACGAGCCCTTATGCACGAGTTTGCGCGGGTTTCGCGGGCGATTATTTATGGAGCGGTAAAATCGAAAAAAGTCCCTGACTCCTCAAAATATTATTCTTTTTGTTACTTGGTCCTGCCTCTTGAACACCTTTATCTTTAAGATCAAGAGGTGAAATCCCGGCGTCAGACGCTAAGCTTACATAACTTGAACGTATAAAAGCCCTTAGCGTCTTTGCGTCTTTGCGTGAGGCTTCAATCATTCCGTCACCCGATCACTTCGGGCGCAAGCGCCCTAAATCGGTGGCGCAATGGTGACAAGCAGCCTGAGATTGGTTTTGGCACGCAACCCGTGGGGCTCGGCAATATCACTGATGACAACGTCTCCCGGTTTAGCCGGCATGGTCGTCTCTCCCTCACCTAAAAACTCACCTTCGCCTTCCAGAATAACC
>JASFIV010000049.1:0-20903 GCA_050122475.1 Desulfobacterales bacterium
ACTGGAAGGTCAGCTGCGTTTGGCGTTGAACCGTGACAAGACACGCATCGTCAAGATGGGTAGTGCCGGAGAGTCTTTTGACTTTCTGGGATTTACGTTCCGATACGATCGGGATCTGAAGGGCCGCCATCGAAACTACTTGAATGTGTTCCCGAGCAAGGTTGCGGTCAAGCGTTTGAAGGATAAAGTTCGCGCCAAGACCGTCAGCGGGCACAAAAGAGTGCTGCGGGAGACGGTGGTGGAAGTCAACGTGATTTTGCGTGGATGGTCCAATTATTTTTGCTTTGGCTATCCACGAAAAAGTTACCGGGATGTTAACCATTTTGTACGATGTCGGTTTGCGCGATTTTTGCGCAACCGGAGCCAACGGCGCAGCAAGCCCTTGCGCAGCGGTGAATCGTTGTATGCTGGTCTGAAGCGCTACGGATTGCTGTATCTTTAGTGCTTGTATGCCGTCAACTCCTCGCGTGTGCCTTTTGTGCGAGAGACTGTCGGAGAGCCGTATACGGGAAATCCGTACGTACGGTTTTACGAGGAGGTGCTGAACGCTGCCCGACCTGACATGGTCTGCGGTAGTCGCGTGCGACGAAACATTCGTAGTTTGGTGTCTGGCAACATCAGCACTCTACTCTACTGTAGGGCTTGCCGCGGCGAAGCCTTGTGCGAAGACGGGTCTGTGGCTAATTTGATTATCTTTAATTTCGAGCGTTTAGACTTCGAGTTATTAACTATTTAACGATTTAACTGATTCACCCTTGTGGCGCTTGAGGTAATAGAGGGTGGCGCCGACCGGAGCGAACGACAAAAACAGGATGTTGACCAGCGGCACCAAAAAGAGCAGGCCGAAGCCCAGGTGAAACGGCAGGGTTTTGAGCAGGAAGCGAAAGCGCTCGGAAAACGGCCTTAAGCGTCGCGCCGGCGTCAGGTCGGTGGCATCCCAGGCCAGAAAGACGATCACGGCCGCAGAGGCCAGCAGGGAGATGACAGGGCCGAGCGGCGTCAGCCATCCGATCAGCATGAAAACCAACGCGATCAGTATCGGGATCACCGCCCGTGGAATTTCCTGCTTGACGAGAAAGAAGAATTGTTGAAGCAGGGAGGCGCTTTCGGGGGGCAGGGCTGCTCCGCTAACGAGTTTTTCGGTGATTCTGGACATCAGATCCATGATCAGCACACTGAACAGGATCTGGGACAAAAGGTAGGCGAAAACCACGGTTATTCCGATCAACAGGACGGTAACCAGCCAGTCGACCACCACCCAGAGCCATACCAGCCAGGCGCTGTCCGGCTTGGTCCAGATAAGATTGATCAATTCTTGATGATAGACCAGGATCAGCCCGGCAGACAGTATCGTGATCAACACCATCACAACGAATCTGAGAAGCCCCAGCAACAGCAGCCTGGGCGTTTTGAGTGCCAGGGCAAAGCCCTGAAGATTGTATTTGATTCCCCGGATGAAATCCATTGAGTTATCCAATCATTAAGCTGTTGAGCGACTAAGCTGTTGAGCTGATTTACAAAAACTGTAAAAAAAGCAGCGGTTTTCCTTTATAGCGATTGTCAAAAAAACGTTCCGTTTGCGGAAGGTTTTATTGCTACAACCGCTTATGCCGCCATCCTTTTATGCGGAACGTATTTATGACGGGCGGTACAAAAAGATCAATCTTACATTTTGAAGGAAAACTTTAAAGCTTTCAAGAGATTAAAAATATTTGATCTCTTGACTTTCTCGATATGCGTGTTACGATGTCTTACATGGATACAATAACGATAAGATTACCGGATGATTTGAAGTCTGATTTGCAGAAGCTAAGCCGCGAGCAAAATAAACCGGTTAGTGACATTGTGCGTGAATCGATACGGCAATACGTTGCTGTCGAAAAATTTCGTGCCCTTCGTAAAAAGGCTTTGCCTTTTGCTGAAGCCCAGGGTTTTTTGACCGATGAGGACATCTTCAGGGCGATTTCATGAAGATTGTCCTTGACGCCAATGTCATCATTGCCGGTTTTGCTGCTCGCGGGCTATGTGAATCCATTATGGAAGTATGTCTGAGCGAGCATGAGATTATGCTCAGCGATGATTTACTGGGTGAAATTTTGACAAATCTCCGGCGCAAGATTAAACTTCCTGAAAACCTTATCAACAGTATTGGTGAACTTTTGCGGGAACACGCCAGATTCTCAACCCCGGTATCCCTCTCAGCGGATGTCTGTCGCGATCCTGATGACGTCAAAGTACTGGGATTGGCTGTCGCCTCAAATGCCGATTATATTGTCACAGGAGATAAAGATCTGCTGATTCTAAAAAGTTTCCAAAACATCCCCATATTAACGCCGCGATCGTTTTCCGACATTCTTCATAGTGAAAAGAAATAATACATGTCGTTTTTCAGCCTGAGCTGTCGTTCTGAAGATCCGAATTGTCGTTTTCCGGCCTGAGCCGTCAAGCAACAAAAGCTGTTAAGCCCCTGAGCTCTTAAGCTGTTAAGTTTTCAAAATTTCCAGCCTACCAGCTCAAAAGCGTATCAGCTCATTGGCTTATCAGCCAACCAGCTTACCAGCTAAATGGCTTAAAGGACCAATTAACCATTTAACGAATTAACGAATCAACGAATTAACCAAATATAATCTGCGGATTGACTATTGTTAATTTAGTGTGTACTATTACACATAAATAAACACACTAAGAGGTGTATAATGAATAAAGATCCTGTACGCTTAAATATCACCCTGCCCAAAAAATTGGTTCAGACTCTCGATAAATTGGCTGGCCCTAGGAAACGTAGCCGATTTATTGCAAAGGCCTTAGAAAATCAAATCAAGCAACATGAACAGGCGGAACTTGAAAAACTATTAGCGCAAGGTTACCAGGCAAACGAAAAAGAAAGCGCCGCCTTTGCAAGGGAATTTGAAGACACCGATCTGGAGGGATGGGATGAATATTAAAAGAGGGAGCATATATGTTGCCGCGCTTGACCCTGTCATCGGAAAAGAAATTTCCAAAACCCGTCCTGTCGTCGTTGTCTCTAATGATATAAATAATCAGTACTCGGGAACTGTAACGATTGTACCCATAACTTCAAAAAACCTTCAGAAAATATATCCTTTTGAGGTGTTGTTAGCCAAAGGAACCGGAAATCTACCCAAAAACTCCAAAATAAAATGCGATCAGATCCGCACCCTCGATAAAACCAGAATTGTAAAATTTATCGGGGCGTTGAATAAAGAAATAGTGAAACAGATTGATACGTCCATTAAGATTCACCTGGCTTTACCTTGATAGGCTGTTAAGATATCCAGCGCGTCAGCTGATGAGCTGTTTGAGCAACGGTCCATCGATCTGCGGATCGCCTTGAGCCTTAATCGCTGACCCGCTTATCCGCGGTTCGACTATTTTGCGGACAATCCTAACATCTTATCCTCAATAAGGGTTACGACGACATGGGGAAATTTCTGCAGGGTGTACGGTTTAAACTCCATCATCAGATCCTCGACGTTACCGGGATCGCCCTGTTCTATGTTTACGGTGCTCCGCATGATTTTTTTAAAGTTTCGGGGAAATCTTGCAGCTACCCGCTTAAAGGGCAGATCGGAAACCATTTCGGACGTCAGGTAGCCCAGAACAAGCGCTTCGAGTGCCTTTTTGCCGGGGTGCTCCCAGGGATACCGGAACACATTGATGAATCGTCGATAGTCGATTAAAAAGCAAATGCCCTCTTCAAGATCATGCAGCATCGCTACATCCCGGCTGCGCGTCATTTCCCGAGGAAGTCTCATTTCCGGCGGCCGGTAGGCCTTTCCCGTGTTCTTTTCATAGAATTGGGCGGGCGTAAGACCGGTTTTCGGGTTCACTTTTTCATAAACCTGATAGTCCATAAAAGCCCGGTATTTTTGCAGTATCTCCTTTCCGGTTCCAAAGACTTCATCTGCTCCGAAATAATTCACGAAATCTTCATGCTGCTCCGCAACGACCTTCCGGCTTTTTTGAAGCTTTTGCGGGTTATCGCGAAAAGCCAACCGTGGATTTTTCAGCTGGATATCGCGGGCGGTTTGATACATTTCGGCCCGCTGTTGCTCGTTGCCCTCTGTCTGAAAAATGGAGACCGCCCCAGAGAAGACATGAAACTCCAGAGCCGGCACGATTCTGGCAGCCAGAAAATCTCCGGGTTGAAGGCCGGGGTCCTCCATGGACCCTGTGGCATAGACCCGGTAGTTTCGTTCGTTGATCAGATTTTCCAGGCGGAAAAAGTTTTTGTCGACGGCTTCAATCTCAAAAAGGCCGTCAATGACGTTTTTCCATCCCAGGAGCAGCCTGCGCACATCAAGACTCATGACGGCATTGTATTGCTCGACGAAGCGGCCGATGATTGTCTCGCCGGATTCCAGCTCGCATTCCAGCACGAACCAGTCCTGAAACCCAATCCATTCGTTTTCGTCCTCTGGGCGTTCGCGATTGCCGTATCGCCTAAACCTGGCCGCTTCGAAGTCGGGTTTAAACTCGGTGCGCCGTGAGTAGCTGATCAGGGCCCCCTTGATGTCTGCAATCCGCTCCAGGGTTTCCGGCGCCAAACCATCGGTTCCAACGACAAGATCGGCCTTTAATAACTGCGGGTAAAAATCGGCCTCCTCGAAAATATCCAGTTCATCTTCGTCCAGGATGAGAAACGGTTTGCCGTTTTCGCCGAAACGCGCCAGATCGCCCGGGTCCGGCTGAACCGGCTCCAGCAACCTGAGCCAGACTTTGTATTCACGGGGGAGTTTAAACTTCCATTTCCGAGCCCATTGGATGCCGCCGTAAACCAGGGCAGCGGCTAGGGTCGGATCGCAGGCAACCAGACGGCTTTCTGCCTCATTCGCCTGGGCCTTGAACCCCTCGATGTCAGCTTCAATTAAATCGTATTCCCCCCAGCAATCCTTCAGACCCATCCCGGCCAGATCTACCAGAAAGGCGCCGAGGACCAATCCGCCGGGCGCATCGCGAGTAATGTATATTGTCGCGAATTTCTGGTCCTCCCAGTCTTGGTTAATCAGACACTCTGCCAGGGGATGGTGGAAGCTGAGGGTTTCCCGTAACAGGGGATCCTTGCGCAGCAATGCGGGCATGGATTGACGGCGCGCTTTTTTGGCTTTGCGAATTTCTTTGCGTTTTTTGCGTTGCCGCTGTCTTTTAGATTTTTTTGCCATATTGATAGTTTTCCATAACAAATTATCGTGTGGAATCAAAATATAATCTGCAGAAATCCCACGCCCGCCATGCGAGACCGCAAGGCGAGGCGGGCGGGTGCGTAATCCTCCACAAAGATTGGCGGACAGGGCTGCGGATATATTACTTGTTCAAACAGTCAAATAGAGCCTGTTCAATATTATTATATTTAATCATTACAGTATGTTGTAATGCCGAAAAACCGAAAGTAACTCAAAAATACTGCATTTGCGGGCAGCTAAAAATCAGGGGAATTTAAAATTTTTCTATAAATATTAGAATCTTTGTGCTCCTTTTAATTATTAATCAGCAGTATTGAACAAAAGGAGCCCAAAATGGTGACTTTTCAAATTCCCCCTCCGGAGATTCCACCACCAGTGAAATTGCGCTGAATGCCTCTGATTTAAAAGGCTATGTTCGTGTTGCCGGAAATAAAAGTGAAGTGGGCGTCATTGGCGGCAGTACCATGACCCTGGAAACTGAATCCGGTCAACTGACCGTTGTTACGGGAAAAAAAATCACCATGACGCTCGCCGAGCCCGAGACAGCAGTTGCTGCGACCAGCGGAAGCGAAAGTGGCGGTATGAGCAAGAGGACGCAATATATCCTCGGCGCTATCGCAGCCGGTGTCATTGTCGCGGGTGGAATTGCCCTGGCCGGATCGGGTGGCAGCGGAAGCAGCAGCAGCAGTGGTTCGCCGGCCGCTCCCTAATTGAATTGCCCACATCAGATTCAAGAAGTTTTTATATAACTGCCCGGCGATCGTGAAAAGCGTCATGGCAAACAGGCGATGTTGAGCCCGAAGATAAAAGTTGGCTGCAGCACTTCTTCCATCGCGCTGAATTTATCACCATGCCGGCAGCATAGTTGATAGCCAAAAAATAGTAATGTCTAAATCAGGAGTCTCCCTTGGGTTTCAAGTACAAAAGACAAATTTTGTCGAAGATGATGATTGTGTTCTTAATTTTTTCATTCGCGACCATTGGATTCTCGACGCACGCGAATGCGGCCAGAATAATCCCCACCGGCAAGGTTTCCATTATCCAAAACGGTAAAATTATCGGTGAATTCAGCAAGGAAATCCCGCTGCCAGAGGGTTCCCAGCTTCTATGCGAGGGCAGGTGCACGGTATTACTGGATGACCTGCATGTTGTGGCAGAGCCGGACACCTTATTTTCGGTTAAACCGATGCCCGCCGGAAACGAGCTTGCAGTCGAGGAGGGAACCGCCTATTTTTCAGTTAGGGAAACCTCCGGCCCTCTGGAATTTAAATCCCCCGCAGGCAATGCAAGCATGCGCGAAGTTTCGGTTAGCGGCCGTGAGTTAAAAGGCTATGTGCGGGTCTCCGGCAGCAAAACCGAGATCGGCGTTATTGATGGCGGTAGCATGACGGTTAAGACGTCATCCGGTGAGATGGCGATCACCCCCGGCAAGCAGGTCACCATCGCTCGGGTTAATCCGGGAACGCCCGGGTCTGCGGCCGGTGCCGGCGGCGGTTCCCTTACGGCCACCGATATTGCTCTGGGCGCTGCCGGCGTCGGTGTGTATGCAGTGGGCGCATGTGCACTTACGGCCTATGATTGGAGCGATGGCGGCTCGGACGGAAGCCCGTCTTCTCCCTGAGTGACTGCAACATTCGCGGATGCATAACTATTAAATTTGCGTGCTTGGAGTCTTTCCGATGACACAAAAAGTCAAGCAAAAATGGGCAATGATGCCCTGGGCAGTGATAATCGGTTTGATGATCTATTTGACTTTTGCTGCCGGTTGCACAACAAGTCCAAATGTTGGAAAAAACCTGCCGACCGGGCAATTAAAACAGGACGAGATTCACGAAATTAATGAACAACTGTTTGCTTCTGCCAATTTGCACACAGATCCGAGTGACTATCTCTTAGGATCCGGTGATCTGCTTCAGGTGAAGGTTTTTGAAGCTGAGGATTTGAACGCAACCGTCCGAATCAGCTCACGCGGTTACGTAACACTGCCGCTGCTGGGTGCGGTGTTGGTCAAAGATTTGTCGGCACGCGAGGCAGAAGAGAAAATTGAGAATCTATACCGCGCCAGGTACATTAAGGATCCGCACGTTGGCATCTTTGTTGAGGAGCATTTCAGCCGGCGCGTCACCCTGATGGGCCAATTTCGCAATCCCGGTACCTACGATTACCTTTCTAAACAGCGACTTTTGGATGTGATGGCCCTGGGAGGCGGTTTAAGCGAGAAAGCGGGCAGAGTGGTCCAAGTTCGCAGATATGGCGGATCAGCCAAAGGCCCCAATGTATTTATGGTTGATCTGGATCAATTGGTCAATGAAGGCCGATCTGAGCTCAATATCGAGATTAACAGTTCAGATGTATTATTCGTACCGGAGGCCGGCACGTTCTTTGTTGATGGTGCGGTCCGTAAGCCCGGCTCCTATTACATCAAGCACAAGACCACCATACAAGAGGCCTTCCTGGAAGCAGGTGGTTTAGCCCCGTATGCCAATAAGAAGAATGCAACCTTAATTCGATACCTGGAAACCGGTAAACGGCATATGATCGAACTTGATCTCTCCAAGCCTGAAACGTTTGAAATAGAGGTAAAAGACCGGGATGTCCTGTTTTCAGAAGCCAGCACTTATGGCAAATTGGTCCATGGTGTCGGTATCCGCATCGGCGTTCCCGGATTTGGCAGTGTTGGCCATACAAATCCAGAAAATTAAGATTTATGGTTATGCAGAAAGTTCAAGTGAGGCCTACATAACCACGAAGGGCACGAAGGACACGAAAGGATAAAAGTAAATTTATGTGTTTTCTCTTTATAATCTTCGTGTTCTTCGTGGTGAGATAATATCAGACGTATTTAACTGGAGTTTCCCAGATAACCGCGTAATTTTTAAACGGCGAAAACACAAAGGACTCCGCCATGACCGTTAAAATTGTTATCAAACGTATCGTGCCCAAAAACAAAGAATCTTCATTGCTGCCGCTCATCAAGGCATTAAGAATAGCCACCACCAAGCAGGACGGCTATATTTCGGGCGAAACATTGCAGCGCATCGACAAGCCCGGTGAAACCGTAGTGGTCAGCACCTGGGAATCTGCCGAAGACTGGAACCGCTGGGTCAGAAATCCCGAACGTATTCAATTGCAGGAAAAAATTGATGCCCTGCTCGGCAAAGAAACCGAGTACACCATATACAGCCATGTCTAGCGGGTGAGTTGATCGCGCTTGACCTGATCAGGTATGGCGCTTCTCCCGTATGTCGAAATGACCGGGGCAAGGGCGCAGGCGCATAGCGGGTAGCGCCAATGGTGGACAATCTGCAAGCCCACCCAGCGGACGGTCAGACGGCATAAAATCTAAAAAACCTGCCTCTGAAACAGGGGCCGTTTTTTTATTCTTCAGGCGATATCCTATTATCCGGGTGCACCCAAACCGGATGCACAAAATCCATAGCCCCCAAAGTGTCAATTAAAGTATACATCAACTTACATATTTTTCTACATATGTAGTTCTGGTCACGCCCCTGGAATTTATATAACCAATCGAATCTAATATATAAAAAATAAATTTTGGGCTACTGAGCATGGTTTTTGCACTGATTGGTGCAGCAGAAGTTTGCCGGCTTCATGGCACACTTTTGAAGCCAGAAATTCCCGTTGAGCATGAGGAGATCACATGGATAAATATGATGTTATCGGTCTGGCGATTGCCATAATTGCCGTATCCATTGTCTTATGGCACTAAGTGACAGGTGGCGGCGGAGAATCGTTCGCCTGGATACTTGACGCACATGTACGGGATTTCTTGGCTGCACCTCGCAAAAGTCGTGCTGTGGGGCCTTGGACATATCGTCTGTTCCTGCAAACACCTCCCCATTCTTGCCTGAGGGCACCCGTGTCTCAAATTCAAGCGCATTTTTTTAAATTATGGTTGCTGTTTGTTTCCAAATGAAGCATTAATGCTTAGTTTTATTTTGCGTTAGCGAGCTTATAAACCCGGAAAATGGAAAACAGCTGGTATGGAAGAAAAAACGAATTTTCGATCAACTGCATTCGACCAGGCCTGCCAGACCATTTTGGGATCTTTTCCCGAAGCGATCGGCGTGGCTTTCAAATTTTTGGACTGCGGTTGTTCACTGCTGTGCGGCGTTTCTGCTCAGGGAAATCCAATCGGTGAGCTGGTGCATGTTACCGTCCAGCCGCAAAAAAAAGGTAGGAAGCCGCCGATTTGTTTTCGGTGCAAAAGAGACAGCGGGCTTAACCGTGTTATCTGGCAGGGAATTCACTGGCCGGGTGATGAAAGTGAACTGCCGGATAAAGAGTTGAGGCTGACAATCGGAAGAAATGTATTTGGTCCCGATTATATCGAAACCAATACCTGAAGACGATTGCCTGCAAAACGGCCTGCGCATCAGGCGCTTATGGGCCGGTATAGACCCTCATGGTACCATATTCTGGAAAACGGCTCTCCGGCCGGCAAAAGGGCTTTTTCCAGTCCGGCGACATCAATGTCGATATCAGGCTGATCGTAAGCCGCATCCCAGGGTTCGATAAGAATGGCCCCGCGATCCAGCCGAAGCATACGCGGAAAAATAGGCCGCCCCCATTTCCGCTGAAGCATTTCTGCTTTCAAGTCCGCGAGTGAATCAAAGGTCAACAACTGTTGCAGAGTTACCAGAGTCGGTGGGCTCAGGGGAATCTGACCGCTGAGATTGCCGCTGAGGCCTTCTTTGGGGTTGACCCACAGCCCGTGAGTGGTTTCAAGCTGATCCGGCCGGCAGTGCTGATCGGAGGGCATGCATGCCAGCCAGAAGCGGGTATCATAACGGCGCTTCATCCGTACTGGGGTGATCCAATGACTCCAGGGCGACAAAGCGGACAGCAACAGGGTCCAACCTTGAGACTCGGTCAGACTGAGGAACCAGTTTCGCGGACGTCCCGTCTGACTGCGCAACAGCACGGCATGCGCTATATCCGAACGGCTCTGATGAACGCGCTTGGCTAAAAATACCCCGGCCTCCTCCAGGGTCTCACGGATGGCCGCGACGCCGTAAGCTACAATTTTTTCCGCAGACAGACTTCCGCCGCCCAGGCGATCGTAGAGATTTTGACCGCCCAGATCGACATGACCCCGCCAGAAACGGTACTGCCAATCTTCTGGATCCAGAATGCCGCCCGGAAACACATAGTGGCCGGCCATAAACCCGCTTCCGGCATGCCGTTTCAACAGATAGACCTGTAACTGGGCCTGATGCTGACGGGCCAGAATGACGGTAGCGGCCGGCAGCGGTTTGGGTGGGGTTGCATTTGCAGTTTTCATCTTTTTAGGCATAAACACAAGGCGATGTCATTCAGATCGATTTGCCGCTGCTTGGCTTCCCAGCCGATATCAGCGGCTTGCTTGATGACCGGTCTGACCGGATCATGCATGGCCGCGCATTTGAACCATAACATCGCTCTTTCCACGCTGCCTCCTTATTGACAACCGTTAAAAATTTAGGAAATTATAATCATCCGCTTTAGCTGTCAAGATGAATGCTCACGCATTCGTTATTGGTTATGGGTCGAACAACTGGTAAACAATAGCCAATAACCAATAACTGATAACCAATGACGAATGACCGACAACCAGCATGGGGGGGCCATTATGGATGTGTTTACTGCCATGAGCGATCGTCAAAGTGCTCGAGCCTTTCTGTCTCAACCGGCTAGGCGGCCTGATCAGGGCTTACGCGCAGGATATTGCCGAAGCTCCTGATATCCCGCCACATAAGGACGTTTTTGTGGGTATCGCGCTGGGATATGCCGACCCGCAATCTTCTATCAAACAGTTCAAAACCGGGCGCGAAAACCTGGATGCTTATTTAAGGTGGTATGAATAGCCCCGGCCTGTAACCAGGCTTCAGCAGACAGAGGTCAGAATTCAGAGAACAGAGAGCTGGTCGGACGCTTCATATTCTATCTTTTTTCATTCTGTCCTCTGTCCTCTGACTTCTGTCTTCTGTTTTTTTGGGTTCAGGACTGGTCAATCAGCGATATCGGTCTTAGCTTTAATCCCAAACGGATGCAGATCTCCACAACACGATATGCGCGAGTGCCCTGAGCATGGTGTTGAAAAGCGCGTGGATGAATCGCGATGTTTGATCAACAGGAGGGAAGCATGAAATCTTTAGCTCTGTCATCTCTTTTATTTGTCCTGGTATCGGCCTGCACCAGTTTTGATATCAGCGATCATAGTGCAGCGATTAGCGATCCAAAGCCTGCCATTAAACGGGTTGCCGTTGTCGATTTTGATTTTGCCAGACCCGAAACAGGTAAAACCGATCGGGGTCGAATCACGAGGCCCATGAATGCCGGATCGATTATGGCGGATATATTCGCAGAACATTTGCTGGGATCCGGATTATATGAAGTGGTTGAAAGAAGGAAAGTCGTCCGATTGATGCGAGATTTTGAAATTGATGCCAGCGATCTTTTTGCCGCGGACAAAATGAACAAAATGCAACAGGCCCTGAACATCGACGGCCTGGTGGTCGGTGTGGTTACCGAATACGGCGACTGGCGCGGAAAGCTCAACTGGGGCGGGGTCGTCGGTTTTAGTGCCCGGCTGGTCCGGGTTGATTCCGGTTCGTTGATATGGGCTGCCAGCGCCAACCGGGACATGGCCATGACAAATTCCACTGCAATTGCCCATGCCGCATCACAGGAGGCACTTGAAGATCTCGTTGCAAAGCTCGGCAGATGATGAAAATTGCGCTCATGAATGATATCGAAGCTCTCAGACGCCAGGTTTTACATAATTGTGACATCTCCGATGCGCAGCATGCCGGATTATATTCCACCTGTGGTCTGGCGTTGCGCTTGCGAGATCTGTATAAATGGGAACACCGCTTAAACCCCTGGGAAGAAAAGGACACCTCCGAAATTCTGGAGTGGATTGGTGAAAAAGAAGCGCTCTGGGAAAAGCTGGCGGACGCGAACCACACCGACATTGAGATCCAGGGTAAAGTCTACGATCTGTATGACACCTCGACCATCAACGCGATTCTTGAGCCCCGGGGCCTTTTTTACGGGGCCGGTTATGCATTTAGCCTGAAACCGACATTTTTTCTGGCTGAGATCGAAAACAAACACCAGAATAACGGATATACCGTTTACACCCTTGGACGTGAGCTGGCCCGTGACCTGCTGACCTTGCCGGCGCTTACCCAGGAGCAGCAGATCCTGTTGCGAACCGATTCGGCCCGGCTGTTTCTGTGGGATCAGATGGTCTATATCACAAAATCGGGTCGCCCGGCATTGCGATTTGCACTACAACACTGCGGGCTGAAAAAGCCCGAAGTCGAGGCGATGCAACAGCATCTGCCTGCCATCCTGGCAGCCCAAAAAGATAATTATATTTATCATGAAATCGGAGAGCTCAGCGATGCCACCTTTGACCCCAATATCTGGCGCGAGCTGATTGCCGCATTCCCGCACTCTCCTGCAGAGTTGCTTGCCAGAGGGCTCAAAGATCTGCTGGCTGATACCCACCCGAGCGGAACGCTCCATCATTTGATCGAAAATCAAAAATTGGCCGGCCTGGGATTTTACACCGCTTTTCTCGATGGCATGCTGAAAGAATTGTTTCCCCAGTTGCGCAAAGCCTTTATCGACTTTACCAAAACGGGTAATTGGCGTATAATTAAGGATGCGGCCATCACAGGCCATCAGCACGCAAAAAATGTTGCCGCTGAGATGGTCGAGCTGTATCAAACGGGAAAAAATAAAAATCAACTGCGGTGGGCCCAGAAACAAATTGAAAGGCGTCTGTTAAAACAGAGCCAATGAAAGGATATGTTGGGGGCAGAGAATCAGGGGAGATGGTATGCAATATGATGCCGAATTCTGCCGGCAGATGCGCGTCAGCGATAGTGAAAAAGAAGATTGCCTGGCTCTGATCAGCGATATCATTTTTCTGGCGACCAGCGCCCGTAACTACGGCCTGCTGTCGCTGGGAAAAGAAGCCGAAGAAAACGAATTATTTCTGCTGCGCAAAGGGCTTGAGCTGGCGCTGGACGGCGTTAAAAGCACCACTGCCAGAACGATAATGGAGCTTTACATTCTCAGCGCCGATTATAGCGGCAAAGAGCTGCTGGAACGCTGCATCATCCTGGAAGGCGTCATCGGTATTTTAGAGGGCATGCATCCCAAGCTTTTAAAAGAGCTGCTGCTGTCTTTTCTGGGTGAAAGCGGTCATGACGTCTACAAAGAAGAGTTCGATATCGAGGAAATCGAAAAGCTGGAGGCCTACCTGAAAAGTGTTGAAGAAAAACCGGCTGCATCGAAATCTGCCGCTGAACTGGGTAATCTTCTGGAGCCGTTAAATAATGAGACCATTAAACAATTTCTGCAAACCATTAGCATTGATGATCTGGCAAAGGTCATAAGCGATTTGGAGGGCCGGTTCCAGATTAAGCTTTTTAACCGTTTGCCCAAAAGAGGCGCATTTTTGGTGCTGGATGCGATTGAACAACACAGCTCGCTTGAAGTGCAAGAAATGGAGGAGGCCCACGAAAAAGTCGTTGCCATCATCAACGAGCTGCATCATCAGACCTATCTGCAATGAAATATTACGTATACTTTGATGCCTACGGACGCCCCCGCAAGGCCATCAGCGCCGCAGAACTGGCTGAAACCTACCAGAACGATTCCGACACGTTTTTAAAAGCCATGTGCCGTCAGACCGCCGATGGGGAGCCAGAGCCCATCAGCGGTCATGTAGGAACCCTTAGCTTCAACAGCGACTCAGAGCTGACAGACTATCTCGATTCCCTGGGTGATGAGATAGATGGATTTTACGAGGCTGAGGGAGATAGCCGCCCCTACAATTTTTAATGAATGTTGAGCCCGTTACCGGTTTGCCCGTTTGCCGGTTAAAAGAATTTAAAATAAAGAACTTTCCTTTTTTAGCGGGCTCAACTGGCCAACCCAAACGATAGCCTATTGACCGGCGAAGACTTTCTGGAGCAGATCGGTCACCCGGGCGGCCGGCTCGGTACGGATTTGTCTTTCCTGCTCGGCCAGCATTTTAAACAGCCCTTTCAAGGCACCATCGGTGACATACTGGTCCAAATCAAAACTGGCGCTTTTGCCAAAGGGCAGGCTCGTGATCTTGCTGTTTAGATCCTGATATGAGCTTGTGACCCCCACCTCACCCATGGCATCTTTGACGATCGGCTTAAAAACCTCTTGAAGCCGTCCGGATGTTTTATCCTCAAAGTAAAGCGTCGCCTCATTTTCGCGCCCGTTCAGGATTTTTTGGGCATCATCAAAATTCATATCGGAGATGGCGTCCCAGAAAATGGATTTGGCTTCTGGAGCAGCCCGCTCGGCGGCGCGATTCATGCTCAGCTCAAAAGCATCTACTTTTTCGCCGTAGCCGGCTGTTCGAAGCAATTTTTCGACTTTCTGAACGGATTCCGGCAGGGGGATCTTAATGGCCGGGTTTTTATAGAACCCATCCGGCCGGGAAACGAGGCCCACCGCTTTTTCAGTTCCAACCTGCAATGCCTCTTTAAGGCCTGCGGTGATTTCATCATTGCTGAGCCCGCCTGCAGATCCACCCAAGGCTTTCTGGGCCCCTTTGACCATGTCACTCAGGCTGGCAGCAAAGCCAGTATGAACAGAGACCACAAGCAGGGTGATCATCACCAGACTTCCTGTATAGCGACATATTTTCATGTGCTGCTCCTTTTCTATTTATATTTATCGCGCAAAATAATTGCCGGGAGACCCTGTCCTTCGCTGTTAGTCCGGGGGCTGCCCCTGACCGCGTCAGGGTTTACTGTCCTCGGTTTTGGCCTCCGAGCTTTGGGCATCCGATGTTTCCTTCATTTGGGTCATTGCCCGAATTTCATCTAAACGTACTTTGAGCGTACTGATCTCATCGGCATTGGCCGCAATCGTTGATTTGAGTTTCTGATTTTCAGCCAGCAGATTTTGATTCTGTTTGTTTACCGCCTGCAGGTCTGCATTTTGTTTTTCGAGTTCAGCTTTTTCATTGGCGCAAACTTGAGCCTGCATTTCTAATTCTCGATTTTCGGCCAGCAGACGATTATTTTCGCTGCCGGCGGAATCGAAATCAGCCTTTTCTTTTTCCAGGCTGGAATTGATTTCCGTCAAAGATGCGATCTGGGCCTTCAGTTGCTCATTTTCACCTGCCAGCTCCTGTGCCTGCCCGAGCTTGTCGCGCAGCGTCGAATTTTCCTGCTCGACGGTGTTTTTGGCCTGAATCAACGCCTGAATTCGATCGGTTAACTCCAGATTTTTTTCGGCTACTGATTTATCGGAGCTAAGCGCCGTTTGAAGGGCGGCATTTTCTTCCTGCAGCGCTGCCAATCGCATCTCAAGGCTTTGGGTGCGCTCATCCCCGGCCACTTCAGCCGGTGCTTCCGAAGGCGTTGCTTGCGCCGGTGCTTCTGAAGGCGCTGCTTCAGTTGCTGTTTCCGCATCGCCTGTTGCCGGCGCGGGCTGCGTTTTGGCAGCCAGCTGGGTTTCAAGCTCGCTCTGACGAGTCTCCAGGCTGGCAACATATTGTGCCGCTTCTCTTAAGAGCGCCGGAAAATCACGCTTTTCGCCGTCTGCCACACCCCAGATGGTATAGCCGGCAATAAGGCCACCGCCAAATAAAATGAGCACTACAATGCCGATCAAAATGAATTTGCTTTTGTTTGTCATAGTGTCCTCCCCCCAAGAAGATAGAGCGTTTTTTTTTACATGCTTATAAAGCCGAAGGCTTGGCAGCTTCGTTTGCATTGAATTTCACGCTTCAGGCCCTAAACTTTGCAGGAGCAATATGGGTGCCACCATCCCGGCCAGAAGCGTAGAGCGACCCAAATCTGATCTAACAATTTGTAATAACTGTGCTTATAATAATACAAAACCGAGTGCCGCCCGGCTTTTAATACCCGGATGGGGGGCAATTCCCCCAGTGATGTGCGGGTTATAGCGCACATTTGTTTCGCGACCACCGTTCCTGGGCACATTCGAAACTGCAGCACTCATCTGTCCGTTGGCTATTTTCGCGTTCGGTGACCGCGTGTTGCCGGGGCATATGAGCTTAGCTGCCAAGAAAACAGTAATAATCTCAATTTATTCCACATCTGGAAATCATTGTCGGGATTAACTTTGATTATTAAACTTAAAAAAGAATTGTCAAGAAGATCTTCTGTGATAAAATGCATCAAATATGCATTCATGCCATCGGCGGTTTACACCGCACTAAATCACAGGACTCCGGTACCTGCTATGGACAAAAAAAGCAGCGAGATTGTCATTCCGAAAGACAAGGCCGCATTCTGGCTGGATAAAAACGGGCGCTGGCACAATGACCACGGAGAATTTGAACACAAAAAAATCATCGATTATTTTCATTCCGCCATTAAAAAGGACAAACAGGGCTACTACCTTTTTCAGGAATGGGGGGAATTCCGGGAAAAGGTTTATTTTCATTATGAAGACACCGCTCTGTTCGCTGTAGATTTAGCCAAAGATCCGGACGTCACCCTGATCCTCAATACACGTGAGCGTGTCGCATTAAGACCCAGAAGTCTCTTCATCAAAAATGACAGCCTGTATATGAAGCTGGGTGCAGAAATTATCAAGTTTACCGCAAGGGGGCTGCAGAAAATATCGGACCTGCTGGTGTTTGAAGATGAAAGGTATTTTATCAGGGTAAAAAATAGAAAATACCGGATCGTTGAAAAATAGCAACATCTTCTTTTTCGGCAAAGGACCCGAGAGGACATTAACCAGGGTACGAAATGGGCTTGTGGTGCTCTACTTTATTTTGGCCGGATGCGCCACAACCGGTTCACTGCCAAATTCGCTTATTGATGCGCTTGAGGGCGGTGATTTGCAAGAAGTTAAGTTGCAAATGGCTGAAATATGCGGCAGTGAGGAACTCATGCGCGATGAAAAGGGCAAGACGCTGCTGGATCTTGGTTTCCGATGCGACCCATTCGAAAAGATCGCCCCCGAAACCGCCCCTGCACTGCAGTTTTAACCGCCCGAAATAGCTAAGCCAAACTTCATGTTGACAGACAGGAATCGCATTCCTATTCTTTCTCTACACGGATTTTATCCATCTTAATTTTCTCACAGGGAGGTTAGCGCAATGAAACGGACCGTATCTCTTTCGAACCGCAAATATGGCTTCTACTGGTTTTCGGTGGTTTTGGTGGCTTTTACCTGGAGCATCATGATGGCGCATCCCCTATACGGTGCAGAAAAATCGAATGCCGCAAAAATCGACGATAGCGTCAATGAAGCGCTGCAACGTTTCTATACGCAGGTTGAAGACGGCAAAGAGATTGCCAAACGCGCCAAGGGGTTGCTGGTACTTCCCAATGTCGGCAAAGGCGCACTGATTGTCGGGTTTGAATATGGTCGCGGCGCCCTGCGGGTGGGCGACAAAACAGTGGATTATTACAGCATGGCGTCGGGCTCGCTCGGTCTTCAGATCGGCGGGGAGGCAAAGGACATCATCATAACGTTTAACAACGATGACGCGCTGAAGCGTTTTCGCACCGCCAAGGGTTGGGAAGCCGGTGTCGATGGCAATGTGGCCCTGTTCACCGTCGGCGGCGGTCAGAAATCGCTTTCGGCCATGAACGAAAATCCGATCCTGGCATTTATCTTCGACGTCAAAGGGCTGATTGCCGACATATCCATCAAGGGCGCAAAATTCAACAAACTGGACATGTCAAAATAATAAGAAAAATAGCTGAGCGCATTGGCATTTCGGCGTATTTTCTTCAAATGACTAAATAAAACCCATCTTAAAAATAGTAGATAACGCCCAAGGGCAAGGCACAAACCGATTTAAAAGCGGAGCATACACTTTAGTATTCGAGCATTTTAAATTGGTTTGTAACGATGGCCTTGGGCGTTAGATGCATTTTTAAGATGGGTTTTTAGTTGCAGGGCGGAGCGGTAACCAGCAACTGAAAAATGGCTGTGTACTGTTTTTCCACAGCCCACTTGGAAGCGGTTTTACCCTGGTTATCCACTGCACGAACATCGGCACAGTTGGCCAGAAGCGCTCGCACCACTTTTTCATGGCCCCGCTGGGCGGCCAGAATGAGGGCAGTGTTATCAGCTTTATCTTTCGCATTGACGTCGGCGCCGCTTGCAATCAATTGCTCGACAATTTCAGGAAATCCACCGGCAGCCGCAAAAATCAGGGCGGTCTTTCCATTACGATCTGCAAGGTTAACATCTGTAGTCGTCGCCTGCAGGTCCTGTATCAAGCCTTGTTGGCCGTTTAAAGCTGCAAACATGATGGCGCTCGCACCGGTGTTGTTCTGAATATCGATTTGCGCACCGTTTTGCAGCAACAGCCTGGCGATTTCACGGAAGCCAAATTGGGCTGCCATCATCAGTGAAGTCCAGCCCGCATTCTCCTGAACATTGACATCGGCACCCCTTTCGATCAATTCCCGCACAATTTCTTCATGGCCCTCGTAGGTTGCTTTCATTAAGGCCGTCCAGCCGTCCGGATTCTTGGCTTCCACCGGGACGCCCTGGTCCAGGAGATTTTTTACCATATCCATTTCGCCCAGTTCCGCAGCGCTGATGAGCTGTTCGGATAGCTTCCCGGCCCATACCTGTTCATGCGAAACAGTCAAAAAGCCGCACATGGCTATCAGGACCGAAAACAGGGCGCTGGTGCGTGACATAAGCATATCTCCCCGCTGCTGGCCAACATTTTAAAGAAACCGTTTGCCACCTTAAGCGGTCTTACGGGTTGCGATTCTCTTCAGGGCAACATTCCTGAATTTCCTTCTCTAATTTCTGTGAGTACTCCTCAAGTTTGGATTTGGCTGTTTCAAGCTCCTCAATAATATGGATGCGTTCAAATTCCCGAGCCTCAACTTTAACTAGCATCATACCAAAAGATTCGGCTAATTCCGCCAAAATACTCGGATATCTGCCCTTTTTCGAGAGCTCAAACAACCGTTCCGCATCCGCTTTATCATAGTTGCCGGATGCAATTTTTTTGCAGCAGCTATTCAGCATGTCAAACAGATCAAGATAATAACGCTCAAAATCCATTTTGATTTTCCTTTCATCTTAGACGTCACCGTACCGGCGCCATTTTTTTAAGGAGTCAAAAAGCGAACCAAACGCTATTCTGGCATTCAATATAGCGCCTTTTCGGACGACACGCAATAATGAACACCTGAATGATATCCGATTCAAATTTGTCCGTTTTTTAATGTGCTTATTTGCAAAACCCTGTGAGGGAATTATAATGGGTATGCGTTAAGCGCCTCGCAATTTGGGTTATTAACTTTTCTGATCCGTGTGAATTCACGATAGCCAAACAATACTGCTTGCAATTATGGTCGATATGGGCTCAAATAGAAGATAATACAAAGCACGCACCCGCCTCCTCCGATGCGGCAATGGAGCTGCGCCATGAAAAAAAATCGTTTATGCCGGATGGTTACATTGGGTATTTTATTCGTTTTGAGTGGACCGGTATTCGCTGCGCAGACTCCTGAAAAAATCCTCAACGCGATTGTCAAGATCAAAGCCAACGTTCCCAAAGATGCTGCCACGGCCCAGATTCTGGGAACCGAGCGTGAAGGAAACGGCGTTATCATCGATAAAAGAGGGCACATCCTCACGATCGGCTATCTGATTCTTGAAGCTGAAACCATCGAAGTGATTAAAGCCGATGGCGATCCGGTCAAAGCAGATTTTGTGGCTTATGACTATCAAACCGGTTTTGGCATCATACGCGCAACAGAACCGCTGTTAATAGCCCCGCTGAAACTGGGCCAGTCATTGCGCTTGAAAACAGGCAACCCTGTTTTGATAGCCGGTTTCGGCGGTTCTGACGCGGTTCTGGGCGCACGGGTGGTCTCTCGCAAAGAATTTGCGGGGTACTGGGAATATCTGCTCGAAGAGGCCATCTACACGAGTCCGCCTTATCCCAACTACGGCGGGGCGGCCCTGATCGACCGCGACGGTCAACTGTTGGGGATCGGATCTATTTTTACCCGAATCAC
Source organism: Desulfobacterales bacterium (assembly GCA_050122475.1). Lineage (GTDB taxonomy): Bacteria > Desulfobacterota > Desulfobacteria > Desulfobacterales > JAHEIW01 > JAHEIW01. Next base: position 20,249 of record JASFIV010000049.1, read on the forward strand.
TGTTGATGGGCTGGGCGTCATTCCCTGCAATATGTCGGTTCCCATCGATCTTCTCAAGCCCATTCTGACGGACCTGATTAACACAGGGCGTTCTTCAGCACCGCCACAACCCTGGCTGGGCGTCCATGCTGACGAAGCGCACGGGCGCGTTTTCATCATTCGGGTAACACCGGAAGGGCCGGCTGCCAAAGCCGGTATAAAAGCCGGTGACGTTGTCGTGGCGGTCAATCAGACGCCGGTTACAGGGCTGGCCCAGTTTTTTCGCCGGGTCTGGGCATCAGGGCCCGCCGGTGTGAAAATTACGTTGAGCATACTACAGGAAACTCAGGTGCGTGAAATCAGCGTCCCGACCGCCGACCGCTATCGGTTTTTGAACGTATCCCGCCAGCGTTGACCGGACGCGCCGTACACGACGACATCAGATTCTTGAATTTTGAATAGAATCGATACAAAGGGCAAGGACACATGAACAAAGAAAGCGGAGCGCTTGTCAGAGGCATATTACTGGCTCACCTGATATTGTTTTTGCATCTGCTGTTTGTGATGGGCCTTGGAATTGTCGTTATTTTTTTTCGCGGATTGTCCCAGTATATGCTTTGGATTTTCCTGGGGATAACGCTCATATTACTTGCCTCCGGATACTTCTGCTACCGGT
>JASFIV010000050.1:0-20838 GCA_050122475.1 Desulfobacterales bacterium
GGTATCGGATTAAGCCTGTCGCGACAGATTATTCGCCTTCATAAAGGAACTATCGGTGTTACATCGACTCCCGGGGAGAGGACCGTATTTAAGTTGCGGTTCTGATTCTCTTGTCTGCGCCTATGGCGCTTGTGCTCACAGAGAACAAAAAGAGGACTGTTATATAGGCATATGTCCCTGAAACTCACTAAATGGCAGAACGCAAGGCCGCTTATTCGATGTCTGATACAGTTATCTTTTTATATGGCGATACTTTCGGTAATTGGTGGGTGTACTACCCAGCGGCGGGTCATCAAAAACGAGACGCTTGATGACTGGGACGGCCGGCGGATGTGCTACAAAAATCTGTTTCCATCGAAGTACAGGTTAGGAGAGCCAACCGAGTACGACCATATTGATTTTCTCAAAGCGCACGAGCGCAAACCCCATAAATATCGGCTGCTCAAAAATCCCAGAGGAGGCGATATCGACCGAACGCTGGGTTACAATCCATCCGATTACACGGTTAAGCCGGATGTTGATACCCTGCAGCACCCTACCCACGACGTCCAGATCACTTGGCTACGGCATGCCTCTTTTTTGGTCCAGATCGGAGGCAAATACCAGATATTAATCGATCCGTTCCTGGAGAAGTTCGACGGATTGGCCGGCAGACTCGGAAAATATACCGAAATCGGGTCGCTGTATGCCGAATCGCCGCTTGCTGTCGAAGACCTGCCACTTTTCGGAGAATCTGAAACCCCCGGGAAAAACCAGATGCTTATCGTGGCGATTTCCCATGATCACCTCGACCATCTGAACTTTAACACCCTAAAAAAACTGCCGCAACATGTTCGCTATTACGTCCCGCACGGGGTTGAAAATGAATTTCCAGGGCACTATGTTAATGTCATTGGCATGGATTGGTACACAAAGGATACGATCGGCGATCTGACCCTCTATTTTCTACCGGCCAATCACGGCTCGGGCCGAACGCTGCATGAGCGCAATCAAACCCTGTGGGGCGGATGGCTTTTTGAGTGGCGGGGTTATCGCATTTATTTTGCCGGTGATTCCGGCTACAGCGCCGTTTTCAATGATATCAAGAGCCGGGTGGGGGCGGTCGATATCTGCATGATGCCAATAGCCTCCTGGTACTGGCGTCACGGGCATTTTACCCCCGAGGATGCCATTCAGGCTGCAAGGGATTTAGAATGCAAGGTTTTTATTCCCTGGGGCTGGGGGACTTGGATCATCGGCATGGAACATATGCTGGAACCGCCGCGCCGATTACAATATGCCTGGAATCAGAAGCCGCCTGACAACATGGAGCTGCGGATGCTCAAAATGGGGGAAAGCTATTTGGCGGGCGCCCCTGGACGATCTCAATGCAGCGATTGTGATTGAAATTGATTAATTTCAATTTTCATGCAACATATAAACGGTGAGTACGGTATGGTCCGGTTAAAATCATTCATATTAATTTTTATAAGCATTGCCTTTCTTTCCGGGTGTAGCATAATCGTGGGTGTTATTGCATCTTCTTATGATGAACCTACCTCTCTGATTGTCACGATAGAATCAGATCCCCCGGGTGCAGAGATTTATCTGAATAAAAAGAAAATCGGAACCGCCCCGCTAAAAGTTACGATCGAGGGGTTGTCCAAACAACACCGAATCGTATTCATCAAAAATGGATATCGAACAAAAATCGAAACGGTGTCGATATCTCCCGGCCCCAAGGCAGACGAGGAGTACCTTTCTGTGATTTATCCCGACGGAACTTCCTATCCGGTTGGAGACAATACGTTGAATGTTGTCCTGCAAAAGGAAGAATCGTTGCCAGATTGATACCCTGTTACTCTGGAATCAAGACCAGATCCAGCGTTCCGATACTGTATTTCTTTTGCTGAGCGACCATATCGGAATTCTCCGCTGATTTGGAATTTTCGTATGAGGTCGTCAAAACGAATAGTATCGAAAATATAATCAGACATTTCTTTTGAACTGATTTTGAACGATCTCCTATATTAGACTGTCTTTTCATGTGATCAACCACTTCATATCTCGATGATATCAATTTATCAATTGACGATGAATAGCTAAAGGTAAGTCATTAAATGGCAGATTCAATTGATTTCTGATTGGTATTCTTCCAGGGGCAAAGACAGGGGAGAATTGTCCCGAACCGCTTGTTTGACATCCGGCATGGCGCCATACAGATAGCGAATAGCTGCTTTTCCACTCAGCGGCCGCTCGGTTACGATTCGAATCGTGCGGGCATCATAGCGATAGGCCTTTTGAATCGGCACCGGCCCGCCATTTGCAATAATTTCCCAACCGCTAATCCCTGAAGCCGGCAGAAAATCATTGCCACCATTGTGTTGGATCTTAATTTCAACAGTGTGCTTGTCTATCTGGCTGGCATCGACGACCAGCGGGCCTCGATGGTAGGGTTCTTTTCCCACGATATGCAAAACTGTCTGCGCCACCCTTTGGCCCATGGCAATATATGCTTTAGGCGTAAGATGTTGCCGACCGTGATTTTTAAGATCAAGGGTGGTGGCTGCCAGGTAGCAGTCGGTGACGTTTTCGACGACCTGTTTTTGGGCATTGCGGATTGACTGATGGGGCCTGTCTTTACCGCCGGGACGCTTGATCATCATAACGACTAGAAATGGCAACTGCTCACGCTGCGATCCATTGGCAATGTCGATTCTCACCTGGTCTTTAATAAAATGGGTTAATGAACGAGCATACTCTTCTTGGGTTACCGTGCCCTTGGCGGCATCTGCTTCTCCCTGTATCCAGATGACATATTCCAGCAAGCCGCCAACAGCGGATACACCGTTAATAAAGCGATTGTAAATCGAATCCGGGGCGGTATCAGCCCAGTAGCCCGTTCCCCAATCGGCTTCCTTTCTTAATCCGGAGCCGTTAACGGCAAAATCCAGAAGTCCAATTGGAATCCCCAGCCGCTCGATAATGCGGTTGCCGAAGGCAATGGCTGCATTACCGGTTGTGCCTAACCGGGACCAGCCCTTATCGTTGAATTTACGAAGCAGTGAATGGGCTTTTAAATCTTTGCCGGTGTGAAACCACTCATTCATGTTCGACTGTCCCAAACAGGCAATCAGCATCCCAACCCCCCAGCGGTGCTTACCGTTTGCCATAATGCGATGATTACTTTGACTGCGAATCTGAAGGTTATACCATCCGCCCTGGGGCACCTTGTCCAGCTGGCCTACAAAAATCCCATCTGAGGGGGAAGAATCAATGACCGTCCAGGGAACAATTTGCGTCTGTGTGACACTTTGGATGACTCTTGCCTCAATGGCTTGCAACGCTCCGCTGTAAGTACCGGAAATTATGATATCGGCGCTATTTCCCCGTCGCTGGAAAATACGTCCGTCTGCAAAGTCGGTTAATGTGATTGCCGGTAAAGTCGGTAGCGGTGTCGCTACATTGCTTGCGGCCCGAGTCTGCTCTTTTTTATGAGCAGGTCCACCTTTTGAATGATCAAATTTTCTTTTGGATCCGACATTGGGCGTTTTGGCCATGGCGCGCTCGGGGTCATTTTCTTCAGGCGGTATTTCTAGATCGACATCGGTTTTTAATTTTGCGACGTTGCTCTTGGATGGGGTGGGGACCGATTTTACAATCGGCGTTTCTGGGGCGCCTTTTTTTAACCGGCTTTCTTGATCGGCGAAAACTTCATCAAAGGCCGCTTTTAGGGCACTAACGGGGACATCGGGTTGAGACGTTTTATCGGAATTCGGCAAATCAAGCGTTGATTTTGATGATTTAGGAGCGAAAGCCGTTGCGGCTGCGACCGCCTCTGAATCCAGTTTTGCCAAGACGATTTTTCTATCGGATGGCCATTTGGCAAGGCGATTTTTTAACTGTCGAGGTTCGGTGGTCTCACGCAACGCCGCAAATGTCAGTATCTCTGCCGATTGCAACATCAGTACTCCGGCCTTGCTGCCCGGATTGATGCTCAACGATAGCGTCTTTTCGAAGGGCAGGGGTAGGTACAATGTTGTGAACCCTGGCCGGAACGCTTTGCGCATAATAAGGGGCGGGTCCGTTTTGAAAATGAAGGTCATGGTATCCGCATGGGGTGCTTCAGCGGTTAACTTCAACAGCCTGAAAACCTGATTGTCTGAGCCGGGAATGGACATGATGGCAAAGCGGGATGTTTCGCCAACCGATTTTATCTCCAGGATCGCAGTCCGTTTGTTGATCGAAATGTTTGCCTCCGGCACAAACGCCTGAAGATCAATCGGATAACTTACCGGAAGCAGGGCATCAGCCTCAACGGTTGCATAAATTTTGTCAACATCAAGGCGTATCATTCCGAGGTGGGATTCAGCTGTTTCGAGTAAAATAATATCGCTCATCTGCCAATTTTCATTCTTTCGTCTTGATGGAATCGCATCTGTTTCAACAACTTTAATCGGGCCTATCGTCTGAGTCAGGCAGGGGATCAGGTTTTCTAAATAGCCATCACCGTAAACAACAGCTTCTAAACGGTCGGGCAAGCCAATGGAAGTCATTTGAACAGGCGTGTTATTTCCGATTGGCGCCGGCAGGCCCAGCATGCGTCTGGCAAGATCAACCGGGTCGTCTGATTTATTTTGGGGAGAATTTAGGTTCCAATTATAGCCGCCGTTTTGATCGATCTGCTCACCAATCGCCTCAGCCGCCACCGCAGCACCGAGGGGATTCCAGTAGGTACTGGTGGGATTGTAGAGCCATCTATTGCCAACTTTGGCGTTGAGCAACCGATTTTCAAGTCGGATAAAGTTTTTTAGGGGGTGACGCTTAAAGGCCTCCAGAAGCAAATCATAGCGACTGTGACCGCATGAGCCGCCTGTGGGTACAAATCCGAGATATTCGGGATAAATGGTGGATTTGTTGGGTGCCACCGTAAAAACAAACTGGCGACCGGAAGCCGAAAGAAGGCGATCAGCGGCATGAAGGTCCAGGGCCAGCCGTTCGATCAAAACCCGGTCATCACAGGCCTCTTTTTGAAAGTCCTCGATGGATTTGCGGCTGTAAAGCCATCCCTGCTTGCCGACATGCACAGCGGCTGTGTCGGTCATTTTAAACAAGCGGTAATCCAGCCATCTTTTGGCGAAAAGCAGCGGATCGCGCAAGGAAAAGCTGTCATTTAGATACTGGTCAAAAGAGCGATAATAGTCGTTGTTGAGCAGAGCACGGGTATCGAATCGAGGCGGTTTAAGACCGATGCGTTCCAGATGGATGCCGAAATCCAGACGGGCGAACCAGATCGCCGCCGGAGATAACAACATCAAGACAAATATAATGGATAGAGCCTTTTTCATGATCTGATTAAAACCGGTAGTAGATAAAGGTATTGCTGGCTCCGCCGATAATCAGCGCCGCACAATACGGAAGCAGCAGCAGGATCATTACGATCCCCGCCACCACCGGGATGGGATCTTTTCTGTTTACGATCAACTGAATCAGGCTAACATCGGCGGGCAGGAAAAAAACCGGCAAGGCCGCCAGCACGAATAAAACGTTGCGATAGTTTAATGCCCGGCTGAGCTCATAGGTGATTGGTAAATCGCTGAAGGTGAACATGGCTGTGAGAAAGTCAACTGCCTGAGAAATATTTTCGGACCGAAACAGCACCCACCCGACCACGACAATGATCAGGGTTACCAAACGACGTACAAACCGAAATTGATTTTGTGCAAGATCTCGCAGGCCGCTGATACGTTCGATGACCAGAAAGACACCATGATACATTCCCCAGAACAAAAAAGTCCAATTGGCACCATGCCACAGGCCGCATAATACGCAAACGATCGTCATGTTGAGGCAGGTTCGGGCTGTTCCTCGGCGGTTACCGCCAAGCGGAATATACAGGTAATCTTTGAACCAGCGGCTGAGGGTCATATGCCAGCGACGCCAGAAATCGGTTATACTCACCGCAGAATAGGGACGATTGAAATTCTCGGGGAAGGTAAAACCAAACAGTAAGCCCAGCCCAATGGCGATATCCGAGTAAGCCGAAAAATCGAAATAGATCTGGAGCGTATAGCCCAGCGCACCCAGCCATGCGACTTTGGTATCCAGTAGTTCGGGTCTGAGGCCAAATACAACGTCGGTAATCTGGCCGCATGAATTGGCGATGATGACTTTTTTGGCTAAGCCCCAGCAAATGCGGATGATTCCGTTGAAGAAATTGTCCCACGATTCCCGGCGCCTTTTGAGTTGATTTCGAATGGTGCTGAAACGCACGATCGGCCCGGCAATAAGCTGAGGGAACATGGCAATATACAAGGCAAAGTCCACGATGTTGTCCAACGCCGGGCATTTTCCTCGATAGACATCGATAACGTAGCTGAGCTTTTGAAAGGTAAAAAAAGAAATGCCGATTGGCAGAGCGATGGACTGCCACTCGATCGGGATATGTTGCCATTCTGCAAGCAGGTTGTTGACTTCAGCTACAAAAAAATTGGCATATTTGAAATAGGCCAGCAGACCCAAATTCAACAGCAATGACATACTGAGCCACAGTCGTTTGAATCTGACTTTACGTTCGATCAGGTGCCCGAGCACGTAATCTGCAACCGTCGATAGGATGAGGATCAACAGAAAGCCGGCAGCGCCATACAGATAAAAGAGGTAGCTAAAGCATAGAAGGATGGTATTGCGCAATCGCCTGGCGGCAAGTAGCTGATGCCCGAAATAGCAGACAATTACTGCCGGCAGGAAGCCAAATAAAAATATTGTACTTGAAAATACCATAACAAAGAATACCGCAGGCCGCTAAATTCGTTCCATCTGAGAATCGTGAGTTTACAGGCCCATTACTGCTTTTCCATAAATGAAGGTAAGCGGGTCGTTTGTTTACAGCTGGACATTCTGACATCTGAATTTTAACCCAATTTGACAATAGAATCAAAATGCATTCGAGGAATTTGGGAATGGCGGTGCCGTTCGGTAGGTTGACAGCGGCTGCAAATTGCCGGCTCGCAATGCGGCGGGCTCCAAATTGGGCCCATTTTTAGGATTTTTTTAGCCCAAAAAAATGCTCCTGGCCCTTGCGGCCTTTAATCGGAATGGTTCCCAGGTCTTGCAGGGTAAAATCGTCGCGAACCAGATCAGCTGTTTGGGAACAAATAATGATTTTGTCAGATAAATCTTTATTGGCAATTCCGGATAAACGAAAAGCCAGATTGGTGCAGTCGCCCACCAAAGCCAGATCAGCCGCGCGTGAGCCGTAATGTGACAGGGTCACTTTGCCGGTTGTGATGCCCCATCCCATCTCTAAATTGGCGGCGGCAGCATTTTTTGCGGATAATCTTGAGCGAATTTCATTGAGGGCTTGGTCCTGCTGCAGGGCAGCTTGACAGGCCAAAACAGCTTGCTGGCTGACCGGTTTGACATGATGATCCCAAAACGCGTAAACAGCGTCCCCGGCATAATCCTTGATGGTGCCTTTAAAATTGACCACAATACGACTGAAGGCCTCAAAGACTTCCTTCATAAGGGCATAGACATCTGCTGACGCATGGGCTTGGGAAAAAGTAGAGAACTCTCTGATATCAGCCACCACGTTGGTAACCACAACCTCTGTAGGTGTCACCATGGTACCTTCAGTCAATATGGCCCTTTCTTGCGTTGTGGCGTCTCCTGACTGAGCATATACCGTAATCGAGACTCCGCCAACGCTGATGACATCTTCATCTGCCAGGTCACTGGATGCACCGGCGGCCAGGCGAATACCGTTGACCCAGGTCCCATTTTTGCTCATATCCTTGATTTTAAGTGATTTGGCACGACGGCTGATGACCGCATGGTCTCTGGACACCTGGGCGTTATTCACCAGTATTCTCTTTTGAGGATCGATGCCGGTGCAGCTGCGTCCGATAAAAACCTTATCAATGATTTCTAAGTGTTGGACCTGTTGGTTTTCGTCAATCCATTCTAAATATGAATGTGACATGTTTTGACCTGTGAGGTTATAATTTTATATGGTTATGCAGAAAGCTCATGTGAGGCAACCATAACCACGAAGGGCACGAAGGACACGAAAGTATAAAAGTAAAATGATGTGTGTTTCCTTTGTGATCTTCGTGTTCTTCGTGGTGAGAACTATATCGGAATTATCCAACTGGAGTTTCCCAGATAACCGCTTAATTTTAAAACAGCTTCTATAGAATTTAGGGGATAGCGACCAAAACAACGGTAATGTTGTCAATGCCACCGGCGGCTTTGGCGGACTCAATCAGGTTCTCGGATTTGCGTTCGATATCGGTATCGGCGCATAATATATCATGAATTTGTTCATCTTCCAACATATCGGATAATCCATCTGAACACAGCAGAAAAAGGTCGGCGGGATGGGTTTTGCCTTTTAGTAGATCGATGGTCAGTTCTTCTTTGATACCAACGGCACGAAAGATGACATGGCGCATGGGATGGTTTCTGATTTCGTCTTCCGATATCAGCCCTTCTTGAAATTGCTGCTGGACGAGGGTGTGGTCTTCGGTGAGCTGTTCCAGCACGCCATTTCTCAACCGATAGGTGCGACTGTCACCGATATGACCGAGAATAAAGTTCTCTTCAAAAAATGCCAGCAGCTCGGCGGTGCAACCCATACCCTTGTGGTCCGGATGGGCGCTGACATGCTCAAGAATTTTTTCATTTGCAGTATGATAGGCTTTTTGAACACGATAGAGCGTGTCTTTTTCAGATCGATCGGGATTAACGGAAAAAATATCGAGGGCTGTCTGGGCAAATATTTCACTGGCCACCTCTCCGGCAGCAGCACCTCCCATTCCATCCGCAGCTAGGCAGAAATCGAACTCTGGACTGACCAGAAAGACGTCTTCATTATTCTGGCGCCTGAGGCCGATATCCGTTTTTCCAGTGAAGATTTTTTTGGGCATATGGGCGGGTTCCGATATTTTTAAGCGTTTAGGTTGACGGTTTATGATCTGAAAATTGTTCCATGAAATTTGCAAGGTCTGAAGTGCCGAATGCTGAATTTTGCTGTTTCTTAAATGTTAACAGGTCGGCATGCACCGCTGCCGCGCTTTGATACCGCATATCTTTTTGTTTTTCTAAACATGTCATCACGATGCGGTTTAATTCATCCGGAATATCCGGAATCGAATCCGTTAAGGGTGTGATCTCCAAGCTCGGAATTGTCCGAATGGCTTCAACTTCATTGCTAAACTCGTAGACTCTTTTACCACAAAGTATTTCATAAAATACCAGCCCAAGGGCGTAAATATCGGCCCTGTGATCAATCGGCTCTCCAAGTGCCTGTTCCGGTGATAAGTAAGCCAATTTACCTTTAACGACACCCGCCTGCGTTAAACTCGGTTCGGATCTGGCTTTTGAAATTCCAAAATCACTAATTTTTACTTCTCCCTGATAGGAGATCAGTAAATTCTGGGGGCTAATGTCGCGATGAACGATTTTAAACGGCTCACCGGTTGTATCGTCCTTTTTGTTGTGTGAATAATCCAGGCCCTTGCAGATCTGTGACATGATGAAAACGGCGATATCGGCAGGCAATCCACGATCCAATATCTTCAGCACTTCGCCCAGGTTTTTGCCATCAATAAATTCCATGGCGATAAAATAGGCATTTTCAATGTTACCATAGTCAAATATTTGAACGACATTTGGATGCTGTAAAAGAGCCGCCACCCGGGCTTCCCGCGTAAACATTTTAATAAAATTTTGATTCCCCGCCAGATGCGGTAAAATTCGTTTGACTGCAACTTTGCGCCGAAAGCCGTCTTCGCGCACATAATCCGCTAAGAACAGTTCGGCCATCCCGCCGCGGGCGACTTTGCGGTGCAACTGATAAGGCCCGATGCGGTCCATTTTGGCGATATCTGCTTCCATTTTAAGGGCCCGGGCTTTGGCGCTGCGGTCTATCACAAATAAAGATACAGCCAGCAAAAGTATGGTCCCCAGGACCCCGGCAACATACAAGAAGCGCAACTGATTGAGATTGTCATGGAGACGGGCAACAGAGCGAACAAGGCCAACTTTGCCGATTTCGACATCTGAAAAATTGACAACCTTAAAAAAACCGATGACCCCTGTTTTGTCAGGCAACTTAGCCGAAACAACCTGAACGTAGTCACGTTGTTCGATGGGCGTTTCATCAAGCAGCGGTTCGAATTTTTGATTCATCAATTCCGGGTTGGTGTGGGCCAGGATGGTATTTTTGTGATCCAGGATGACTGCAAATTTTAAGTCCTCAATGCCCTGTATCTCTTTGATGGCCACATTAAGCGATAAAATATCCTTTTCCAGGATAAAAGGCCCGCTTTTGGATTCAAGGCTCCGGGTCCGGGCAATTCCTTGCTGGTAAAATGCATTATTTCTGTGTTCAAAGGCATAATGGTATAACAGATAGCCGGCGATGTTGACCAAGAGCCAAACAGCCAAACAGATGGCGACTTTTCTAGGGCTGCGTTCAACGAATTTTAATTGGGATAGGCGTTTCATTCCTCTGGCAACTTTGGTAAAGGTGCTGGTTGAAATTTCTTTGACTTTTACCGCTGTCATGGTGGCAATGTCATTGACCAGCATGCAACTCCTCCTTGCTATCTGAACGTAAAGCTAGGCGGCCAATTTTTTGATAATCTCAGCGCAGCGCAAAATGATCCGGCGTCTGAGCCACAATAAATCGTCAGTTACATTATGAGTTTGAGCAGCTTTTTCGCTACTGGTGACTCTGGGGTTAATGTTAACGTTTTGCATCATCAGACTGTCTGTCAGATGAGGGTCCAGGTTTGATTGCTTGAACAGGGTTGCCGATAGCGGTTTCCGGGTTCCGCACAACGGGCAAGCGATTGGATTGCCTTGAGCGACTGTTTCGATTTTGGCTGTTGACGGGGTTGCCGGTAAGATTTTTGTCAACGTTTCTCTGATCGATTGATACCGAAACAGGATGAGCACGAGTAATAGGCCCAAACCACTGACAACAGCGATGATTGTAAATATTTTCCGCGTCTGTACAGCTCCGGGGGTTGATAAACCGATGAAGAGTTCGCCAATTTTGGTACCGGCATAAGTAATATCTGAAACGAAATTAACGATTTTGGCATGACTGGCAAAACCCCCTTCCCGAATGCTAACTTTTTCGATCCTTCGGGCCGTGGGGTTCATATCCGGCATCAGATGACCGGTGCCGGTAAAGGCCACGACTTTATTGCGATGATCAACCACAGAGGCATAAAAGACGCCGGGTTTGCCGGCAGCCTCGGTCAACAGACGGTGGATAGACTGGGAATCTTTTTCCAAAAGGGGTTGACTGACAAGATTGGCCAGCTCGGTTGTCAGCTCAGTGCCTGTTTTTGTCAGGCGGTTTTTGAGGTGATTGACGCGCAGGCTTAAAAGTGAATAGGCAATCAGCATTACCAACCACCAGACGACGATCCCCCAAAACACATAGCGCCAGTTTAGGCGGCTGCTCAATTGACGAATGGATTCCATGCGGTGTTTCCCCCTCAGGTTACCCGATCAATATCAAGCTGTTTTGCCGTGTTAAGTCGTTCGTGAGGATCGATTTGAATAGGCAGCAAATGCAATCAATACTGATTAATTATTATGGTGAAAATTTAATGTCAAGCAAATTAACTGCCTTAAATTTATAGCATTTGGTCTTACATCGGGCTGCAGGACGATCTCATGTTTATCCATCATGCTGAATATGATATTATATTTGACAAGTAGCCAAAAATCGGCCTAATGATCAGAAGCGTATTGCTCTGATATCAGGCAACCGAATGCAAGACACCTGGACACGAGACCGGCGATTCCATCATATTATCGACCGATGTCTTTGAGGGCTGTTATGATATCTGATATTCATTTTCCATCTCCTGCAGATCACTACTTTTCCGTCCTACGAAGGTTGTCGTTACTGATCCTCGCAGCGGCTTTGCTTGGCTTAAATGCCTGTGCATCCACCCAATCAAAAGCGTCTCCGTCAAATACGAATTTTTTTCGCTCTAAAGACTATATTGTTTATCAGTTGACGGGAAGTCAATCTCCGGCAGAATTGGCTGAAAAATTTCTGGGTGATCCGCAACACGCATGGATCATCAGAGAGGCCAATCCGGATATTCGCTTTCGGCGGGGTAATGCAGTTGTCATTCCATTAAAGGATCGCAACCTGGGAGGATTGAGCGCCGATGGGTTTCAAACTATTCCCATTCTGACCTACCATCGGTTCGCTGAAGAATGCAGCTCTCCCTTGTGTATGCCCAGCAGCACCTTTGAGCGTCAAATGCGTTATTTGAAGGAAAACGGATATCATGTGATTACCGCTGAAGAACTTTCCGCTTTTCTGGAATATCGCCGGGGGTTGCCGCAAAAATCAGTGCTTATCACAATGGATGATGGCTATCGTTCTGTATACAATATTGCCTATCCGATCCTTCAAAAATACGGGTATAAGGCAACATTATTTGTTTACACGAGTTTTGTCGGTGTGTCCAAGATGGCCATCACCTGGAATCAACTCAAAGAAATGAAGGCCAATGGTTTTACCGTCGGTTCACACACAATCAATCACAGCGACCTGACCCAGGCAATGGAAGGTGAGAGCGAACAGGCGCATCTGGCCAGAGTTAAAGAAGAGCTTTATGGCTCAAAGAAAATCATCGATCGAAAATTAGGTCAGGACACTCATTTTTTGGCATATCCGTTCGGGTTTTATGATCAACGATCGATCCAGATCGCTCAGCAGGCGGGCTATAAATATGCCATGTCCGTGAAAAGGGGCGGGAACCCCTTTTTTGCAAATCCGCTGACCTTGAGAAGAGATCAAATTCTGGAAAAGGATATGAAAACCTTCATTTCAAGACTAAAAACTTTCAAACCACTTACGTTAAAGTGAGAAAACCATGAAAACCAAAGCAGGCATTATCAGCGTATTCCTTTTGTTGGTCTTGCTGTCCGGTTGCGCGATGATGGGTAGCAAATCCCCGGAGGCCCTTGCCAAAGACTATACGGCCAAAGCACAGCAGTTCGAAAAACAGGGGGACCTGGTAGAGGCGTTGAAGCAATACAAACTGGTGCTGACCGTCGATCCCGACAACCAGCTGGCCCAGCAGAAAATCGCAGCCCTTGAACCCCAGATGCTCAAATTGGCCGACAAGCACTACAAAGAGGGGCTCAAATTCTATAACAAGGGCCAGTATGGACCGGCACGCAAGGAATTTTTGACTGCCCTGCGATATAATCCCGAGCACACCAAAGCCAAAGCAAGGCTGGCGGGTACGAGCAGAGATATGGGGCAGGTCAAACGATATATCGTGCACACCATTCAACCTGATGAGAGTATCTCCACACTGGCCGAACGCTATTATGGCGATTATCGCAAGTTTCATCTGATCGCCGATTACAACGAAATGGAAGATCCGACCCAGGTTAAAGTCGGTCAGGATATTAAAATTCCCGTGATTGAAGGCATGCCGATTATGGCCGATCCCGGCACAATTCAGGCGGAAGAGGGTGCCCCTTCAGAGGAATTGGCCGGTGAGATTATAGCAGTCAAACGATATATCATGCATACCGTTCAGCCCGAGGAGAGCCTTTCGAAGCTGGCCATGGAGTACTACGGCGATTACAGCAAGTTCCATGTCATTGCCCAATTTAATAATCTGGAAGATGGAACCAGCGTAAGGGTCGGGCAGGAGCTCAAGATTCCTGAAATTGAGGGTGTTCCGTTCCAGGTTAAGGGTGAAGTGCAAGAGACTGAAGCAGTTTCTACTGCCAAAGCGGCACCCATGCCTGAAAAAGCGGATGAGAAACCGGAAGCGGCAGAAACCATTGCAAAACCGATCTCTCCTGAAGAGCAGCTGGTGCACTATCGTGAGCTTGGTGTGGAACTTTACAACAATAAGGAATATGCAGCGGCGATTGCTGAATTCGACAAGGTCTTAAACGTTAACCCTGCCGATCAAACAGCCCGCAATTATATGTCCCTGGCATATCGTGAAAAGGGACGGCAATCATTTGAGAATAAGGCTTATGCAAAAGCCGAGAAGGAGTTCGAAACATCTCTGATATACGATCCCAGCTGCCCTGACTGCCAGAAATACATTGATCAGATCCGGAAAATGGGCAGCGACAATCTCCGTCAAGAAGCCATCGCGTTATATGATCAGAAAGAATACAAACAGGCTATCGTCAAATTTCAAGCGGTTGCCAGAGAAAATCCGAATGATCAGCAGACCAGGGAATATCTGGAAAAAGCCCATTTTCAACAGGGATTGCATCTATTCGGCAAAGAAGATTATCTGGCCGCCAGAGATGAGTTTAAAACAGCACTAGAATATAATCCCCAATGCGACCAGTGCGAAAAAAATATTCAGAAAAGTGAAGATATCTACAAAGAAATTCATTACGAAAAAGGGCTGACTTACTTCGGAGATCAAAAACTGGCTGAAGCGATTCAGGAGTGGGAATCCGTCTCTGCCATCGATCCCAACTATAAAGACGTCAATAAAAACCTCACCAAGGCCAAAACGCTTTACGAACGTCTGGAAAGCATCAAGCGCAGCAAGACTCAACAGGATACGCAGTAGTCAGTCAGACGACAGAGGTCAGATTAAAGTAAACGTAATCATGCGTTCCAGTCATTTTTATCTGTCCTCTGATGATAACTGAAACGAGACCTTAATTATAACCATCCCAGAAAAATGTATATTAAGCCGAATATTGTCAGTAATATCCCGCAAATTACTTTGTGAAATTCGCTGGCCGCCGCTCCAGAAAAGCCGAAATTCCCTCTTTGGCTGCGTCCGAGCAGGCAATTTCGCCAAAACCCTTATAGCCGATTTCAAGGGCATCGTTAAAATTGTCGGCTTGCGCGCTTTCCAGAATCACTTTTTGGGTCAAGGCCACCGCTTCCTTGCTCAATAGCTGTTTACCTGCTTTGGGCTCGTCGGGAATATTCGTTTCCGGCAAATCGATTTTACCTTCCGGAATACGGCTGATTTTGCCCTGCAGGTCGTTGACTGCTTCCACGGCTGCAGAAATAAGGGACGGATAATCATCCACGATCTGGCTGACCATATTGATTTCAGCAGCTTCTGTGGCTTTGAGCGGACGTCCCAGACAAATCATTTCATGAAACAACTTGGCTCCCTGGGGCCATTTGCGGTAGGGCACCACACAGCCACCGATGCCCGGCAGAATTCCTAGAGTGATTTCGGGAAACTGAAAGCGTGCATTCTTTGTGGCGACGATGTCGTGGCAGCGAATGGCCACCTCCAGACCGCCCCCCAGGGCAAAACCGTTGACCGCTGCGACCACCGGTTTTTGCATTTTATCCATATAAACCTGCACCTTGGCGCAATCCCTGGCATATTGGGCTGATCGCTCGGCATCTCCCAGCATTTCCGGGAATTTGCCGATATCTGCGCCGGCCGAAAAAGCGGCCGTCCCGTAACCGGTGATCACAAAGCCTTTGATCGCCGGATCATTCTCGAATTCTTTTAAGACCGAAAGGATTTCATCGGTCAACTCATCATTGAGTGCATTCATGGCCTGGGGACGTCGAATCGTGATGACTTTGACTCCGTTGACGTCATCGACCAGAATAAAGCGCTTAAAATCCTGATAGGCTGAGTAGGGTTGCTGCGGCATCGGAAAACCCGGTCTTTCAGACTGAAATTTATTCATGATACGCATCACTTCGGTTTCGCCCAGATCGCGCATGAGATCCAGCGGCCCCTGGCGGAATCCCAGTGCCACCTGACAGCCAAAATTCAGGTCTTCCTTGGTACCAATGCCGCGGTCGATGATATCAAAGGATTGGGAAAAAAGAATTCCCAGCAGACGATCGCGAACGGTTGACTTTACCGCTTCGGGGACTTCAACCGGGCTGCCCGGCCGATGGGTCAGCCAGCGGTCCACAGATGCCAGAATGCCGGCGGGCTGGTAATGAGCGCCTTCTTCCATCTGCAGGCTATTGGTTTCGATAATGATCGGGTTGCCGTTGGCCAGGTTCAACACAAAAAAGGGCCCCGCAAACACAAATTTCTCGGCAACCTTATCGATCTGGCTGGCCGTCGCAGCCTCCAGCAGATAGGCCGACTCATTGCACCAGTTATCAAACACGCGGTCCAGAACAAAACAGATGGCATTATCTGTAATGATGGGGGCTTTGCCGGTTTGAGCAAAAAACCAGAACAGATAATCCAGTGTTTCCTGACTGCCTTTTTCCCAGGCGATGACTTCAACCGGCAGACTGCGCCAAGCGGGAGCAAAAAAGTGGGTTATGGATGTGCGCTCAGGTTTTTGCATGTTCTGAAATATTCTGTCGGCCGGAATCGAAGAGGTATTGGAGGTGATAATAGTATCCTCACTGACGATGCTCTCTACGGTTTCAAATATTTTTTGCTTAAGCGGAATGGCTTCGGTGGCAGCTTCAATCACCAGCTGACAATTTTTGATCTGCTGGTAATCAGTAGTGTAGACAATATTCTCGCGCACGGCTACTGCACGCTCGGGTTTCATCTTTTTTTTATCAATGGCCTTCTCAGTATATCCCATGATCCGATGCTCTGCCTGTTTGAGCGGTTTTTCGATCACATCCACCAGATACAGCTTGCTGCCCGGCATCGCGCTTTTAAGGTAATAGCCGATATCCGGTCCAATGGTTCCAGCCCCGATGACGGCGACTTCAGTTGGCAGGGGGCGGGCGGGCTCGATCAGCAAAGGGTTTAATGCTGAGCGGTAGAGCTTTTTTACAGCATCCATAGTTTGTTTTCCTTTCTTCAAAAGTTTTAAGAAGGAAAAGCTATCTTAAAAATGCATCTAGCGCCCAATGGCTGTGTTACAAACCGATTCGAAATGCTCGAATACTAACGTGTATGCTCCACTTTCGAATCGGTTTGCGCCTTGTCCTTGGACGTTATCTACTATTTTCAAGATAGCTTCTAATATCAAGGTTATTTTTGTCTCTTTAGGTTTTTGGGATAAAAGTGCACTCTATAAACTTTAAGGATATTCCGAAAATCCGATACAGGCTGCGGATAAATTGCTTGACAGGTTTTTGTATACCGTATACAAAAGTGTGTCAAGCCAGTAATCGTGCTCATTTCCGAAAAGATCGCGATTTCGATTTCTTTCTTACCGTTTCGTTTTTTCCAGACAAAAAGGTTGCAGTTACTGTTGAGCTTTAATTTTCTGCGAGACAATGCACATCCATTTTTACCATTTCATAACGATCCACTAAAAATGTTATCAATGATAAAGATACTTGAACCTCAAAAATAGATGCATTTTTGAGATAGGTTCTAAAACCGGGAGGGGCATATCATGAAAGTTCTGGTCAGTGACAATCTCGGAGAAGCGGGCATTCAAATGTTTGAATCCGAACCGGGTTTTGAGGTGAATGTCAAAACCGGTCTCGAACCCGATGCGCTCAAAGCCATCATCGGTGACTATGATGCACTGGTGATCCGCAGTGCCACCAAAGTGACTGAAGACCTGCTGGAAGCGGCAAAAAATCTCAAGGTGATCGGGCGGGCCGGAATCGGTCTTGATAATGTGGACATACCGGCGGCAACCAAAAGAGGGGCTCTGGTGATGAACACACCGACGGGCAATGTGGTCACCACCGCCGAGCATACCATCGCTATGATGATGGCTCTGACCCGCAATATCCCCTGGGGGACAGCAACACTAAAGGATGGCAAATGGGAAAAAAAGAAACTCCAGGGCCGCGAAATTTACCATAAGGTACTCGGCGTCATCGGGTTTGGTAAAATCGGATCTATTGTGGCCGATCGGGCTCGGGGTTTAAAGATGAAGGTGATTGTTCACGATCCATACATCCCCGCCGAGACGATTGAAAAGGCCGGCTTCGAGGCTGTTTCCGTGGAAGATTTATATGCACGGTCGGATTATATTACGGTGCACGTGCCCAAGCTCAAAGACACCGTGGGACTGCTCGATAAAAAGGCATTCGATCAAATGAAAGACGGGGTGATGATCATCAACTGCGCTCGCGGCGGTATCGTCTCCGAGGCCGATTTAAACGATGCCCTCAAATCAGGCAAAGTCACCGGTGCAGCTCTGGATGTCTTTGAGACCGAGCCGCCTGGGGTTTGCCCGCTGTTTGAGATTGATCGGGTAATCTGCACACCGCATCTAGGGGCTTCCACGCTGGAGGCGCAGACCAATGTAGCCGTGATGGTGGCCGAGCAGATCATTGCCTATTTGAGAGATGGTACGGTGATCAATGCCGTGAATGTACCGGCGGTCAGCGGAGATTTACTGGAGAAATTGAACCCTTTTTTAACCCTTGCAGATCACCTGGGTTGCCTGCTGGCCCAACTGTCCCAGGGGGCCATTAAGGAAGTGCGCATCGAATATGCGGGAGATTTTGACGAGCTGGATCTGACTCCGGTCAGCACCGCGGTCTTAAAAGGCCTGCTGACACCCATGATCAAAGATGATGTCAACTTCGTCAATGCGCAGGTACTTGCCAAGGAGCGCGGCATCAAGGTAACGGAATCCAAGGTATCCGAATCCGAGGAATATATCAATTTGATTGCGGTCCGGGCTGTATCCGACAAGGATGAGAACCTGGTGGCCGGGACGATATTCGGTCGTAAAAATCCGCGTGTCGTTAATATCAACAATTTTAGGCTGGAGCTGGAGCCGATTGATCGATTTATTTTGATCCATAATCATGATAAACCCGGTGCCATCGGCAGCATCGGAACCCTGCTGGGCGATCATGGCATTAACATCAGCCGCATGCGGGTGGGTCAAGAGGAAGGCTCCGACAAGACCATGATCTTTTTACGCACCGATACGCCGATTCCAGAGGATATCATCGAGAAAATAAAGGAATTGCCCCTGATCATTCACGTGGCCGCTTTTGAATTGTAACGGATCGAGGTTTATGCATTGCGGGTTGCGTGCTGGGGATGCATGATGTTTTGATTTTTCGAGTACGAGGCGGAGCACGCGAACGAGTACGATATGGCGCATGGAAAATTCGTCATCGTTGTCGTCCTCGTGCTCGTACTCGGTTGTTTACTGAAGTTGAACTGATCCGATACTAAAAATTGTGAGGAACTTAACAGTGAGCAAAGCCAAAAGAAAATTACTGCTGGGAAATGAAGCGATTGCACGCGGTCTGATCGAAAACGGATGTGCCATTGCAACCTCTTATCCGGGAACACCGGCCTCGGAGATTCTGGCGGCGGTGGCCTATTTTCAAAACCAGGAATCGCTTTCCATGCATACCCAGTGGGCCGTCAATGAAAAAATTGCCTTTGAGGTGGCCTATGCCGGCTGCCAGGCCGGTTTGCGGGCTGCGGTCAGTATGAAGCAGGTGGGTTTAAATGTTGCCTCCGACCCGCTCATGAGTGCCGCTTACCTGGGAACCAGGGGCGGATTTGTACTCATTAGTGCCGATGACCCCGGGCCCCACTCTTCGCAAACCGAGCAGGATAGCCGCTTGATGGCCATGTTTGCAAAGATTCCGGTGCTGGACCCGGATTCCCCCCGTCACGCAAAGGATCTGATGGGTATCGCATATGATCTTTCCGAAGCATACCTGACACCCGTGATGGTGCGACCCACCACCCGGGTGTGCCATTCCCGCCAGGATATCTCGTTGGGGAAAATTCCGAATATCAATCGAGATGTTAAATTTGACAAAAACCCGGCGCGCTGGGCGGCCACACCCAAATTTCGCCTGCAGCTGCACAAAGAACTCGAAGAAAAGATGGCCGCAATTGCCAGATATAGGCCAACCGCACCCAAAAAGCTCAATCCCAGGGCCCGATCCAGGAAAGCCATCATTGCGTCTGGGGTAGCAGCAGCACATACTAAAGATATTTTAAAGGAATTGAAAATCTGGTCAAAGATTCCCTTTTATCAGGTCATTCAGCCCTTTCCGCTGCACACTCGATTTATCGATCAGATGATTGAGACCTATGAAGACATTTTGGTCATTGAAGAAACCATGGGTGTCATCGAAATGCAACTGGCAGACCGCTATCGAGTGCAAGGAAAAAATTCCGGTGCAGTGCCAAGGGTCGGTGAACTGGGTCCTGAAAAGATTCAACAGATTGTCAGTGATTTTGTTGGGCTTGAATCCGAGATTTTTACGATAACATCACCGCCGGGCCGTCGGCCGACTCTGTGCCCGGGTTGCCCGCATCGGGCCAGCTTTTTTGCCATCAAAAAAGCCGCTCCGCGGGGAATCTACACCAGCGACATTGGTTGCTATACTTTAGGCCTTAATATGGGGGCGGTTGATACGGTTCTGTGCATGGGGGCCGCCATCAGTCAGGCCTGCGGTTTTTATCATGCGTATAAAAATGAAAAAAAACGGCCGGACATTGTGGCCACCATTGGGGATTCGACTTTTTTTCACGCCGGCGTGCCGGCACTGATCGACGCTGTGGTCCAAAATGTGGGTTTTGTGCTGGTGATTTTGGACAATCGCACCACCGCCATGACCGGCAATCAGCCCACGCCGGCCACCGGCCACGGGGCCTGCGGCGAGGAGACACAGACCGTTGATATCCGCTCGCTGGTCGAGGGCTGCGGCGTCAAATTTTTGCGCGAGGCCGATCCTTACGAGGTCAAAGACTTTATTGCTCTGTTGAAAGAAGCGGTGCAGTACAGCCGCAAAAACGGGCCGGCAGTGGTGATTTCAAAATACCCGTGTGTGCTTCACCGGGCACGGCAGGGCGGGTCCGGTGAGTATATACCGGTGGAAGTCAGCGATGACTGCGACGGATGCGGATATTGCATCAAGCATTTTGAGTGCCCGGCTTTGATTTATCATGACGATGAGGAGGACAAGCA
>JASFIV010000051.1:0-20560 GCA_050122475.1 Desulfobacterales bacterium
GTTCATTTTTTCAAGGTCGGCTTCTTCGATTCGTAAAATGCCGATTTTGAGTTTTTTAAGCAATTCCTGGAGCTCGACCACAAATTCATTAAAATCATCTTTTTGGGTGATCAGTTCTTTACAAAATTCTTTTCCAGCATGCTTGCCGGCCTCGTAAAATATTTTATCTGCGGTTTCGACATCGAATTGTTTGATGAGCACATCTCTGAGAGTAAATTGCATTAGCCGGTAAACACTCACATCCATGGTATTCCCGAGGTTGGGGCGACCTTCCCCGATATTGCCAATCATGCTCCAATCGAATCTTAACTCCTCTCTTTCTTCCTTGAACATCTTTTCTCCTCAAAGTGTTGGGTCAAATGTTTATTATCTAGATAGCTTAAAATTTACAAATAAGCTGCCGATGGCAATGTACCCGTTTAAGTTTTTTAATCAAAATGAATCGGTTTATTAGCTCAGATTCCCTATTTGACAATTTTGTACTTTGCGTCTTGACCCAATTGAAGCATTAATTCGTTAACTTCCTGCTTGAGCTCAATCATCTTTTTTTCACGCCCATATGCGACTTTACTAAACCGCTCTAATTCATCCACATTTTGCCTTAACGCCTCCTCCATCTGCTTGCGCTCGGCGATGTTGGTTGTCATACCAAATGAACCGATCACATTTCCATCCTTGTCAAGGAGGGGTGAAGCGTTCATCAAACAGGGGACTTGCTTCCCATCGGGCCGCATTAACGAAATCTCATACATGCTTTGTTGGCCTTTTTTACGGATTCGATTCTGTTCACGAACGACCTCTTTGTTTGTTTCGTCGAGGAAGTCGAAAAAATTCTTACCGACGACTTCTTCTTTCGATAGATTTAAAATTTCGCACATGGCCTCATTTACTTCCATGATATTGTCTTCCGGGTCATTCAGCCAGAATCCCTGGGCGGTGGTTTTCAGGATGGTGTCAAGCCGCTCCCTGCTCTCTTGGATAGCCTGCTCAGCCAATTTACGCTCGGTTATATCTGTGAACATGCCGAAGGAGCCGATTTTATCCCCTTCTCCGTCAAGAAGAGGTGACGCATTGACCAGGCAGGGCACCTGTTTATCATCAGCGCGCGTTAAATAAATTTCATACAGGCTACGTTTGCTCTCGCTTCGCGCTTCCTCCTGTTTGATCACCTTTGCTCTGTTTTCCTCGTCCAGAAAGTCGTATATTTTTCTGCCGATAATCTCTTCTTTCGCACGACCTAAAATTTCGCACATGGCATCATTGACATCCAGGGTAACTGTATTGTTGTCAACAAGCCAGAATCCCTGGTTGGTCGATTTGAGGATGGTGCTCAAACGCTCTTGACTTTCTCGGATAGCTTCTTCGGCCCGTTTGCGTTCAGTGATATCCTGCGCAAAGATGGCAACCCCCATTATGGCGCCATCCTTATCCCGAACCGGATAATAAATATGGTGAAACACCATTCCGTCCCGAACATCCTCAAAATCTGCGGGCTCACCCGTTTGCAGGACGCTGTTAAAATGGGCTTTTCGGGATTTACGCAGATTTTCAGGCAAAATATCAAAGCGATTTTTCCCGATGAGTTCTTTCGGTGTCTGTTGATGTCTGCGGGCAGCTGTCTGGTTGACTGCGATAACGGTGCCCTCTTTATTTAAGAGAAGGAGGGATTCCTGGGTGGCATCCAGCAAACCTCGAGCAGTCGCTCTGCTTGTTTTCAAAGCTTCCTCAGCCTCTTTGCGCTCGCTGATATCCCGGAAGATAACCACCGTGCCGGCAATGGAGCCATTCTTGCGGATCGGAACACTGTTATATTCTGCGGGAAATGAGGTGCCGTCTTTGCGCCACAGGACCTCGTCGTCGCGGCTGCCGATCACTCCTTGGGTCAGGCTATGGTGCATCGGGCACTCTTCTAACGGATAAGGGGTACCATCAGGCCGGGTGTGGTGAATCAGCGGATGAATCTGTTGTCCGACCAACTCCTTGGCCTCGAAACCCAGCATGGCCAATCCGGCTGGATTGATAAAGTTTACCAGACCATCCTCTGCCACGCCAAAAATACCTTCTTTTGCGGATTCGAGCAGCAAACGACTGCGTTCCTCGGCCTGTTCGAGTCGCGCTTGATTCTCTTTTAGTTGGGCAGTTCTTTCCTCAACCCTAAATTCAAGCTCATCATGGGATTTCTGCAGAGCACGACTGGCACGTTTCTCAATGACCACCGCGAACACCAGCGAGCCCAACGCCAGAAAAACAGTAATTGCTAACACCGTCAGGATCACTGTGCGCGTTGCATAATAGGGGCTGAGGGCATCGGCCTCATCGATTTCGGTGGCCAAACCAACACCCAGTCTATCATCCCACAACCAGGCACCATATGCCGGTACGCCCCTGTAATCCCGGTATCCGGTTACATTCCGGCCGGCTTGTCCCTGGGTGGCCGCCTGTGCCATGAGGGTCAGCGGCTGTTGGTATCTGGGGACTGCCGGCACATAACCTTTGGTCATATCACCGCCGGGATCCCGCAGGCTGACCAATAGAATGCTGGTTTTGTCCTTGGCGAGTAGCCCGGTATTTCGCAAGTCGGCTTCGAAACGACTTTCGGAAAGCAGCTTGCCATATTCGTCGAAAGCATATGTTTCACCGCTTTTGCCAAGACGCCCCAGCTGAATCAGCCGCGTAAATTCCCCGGCAGGATCGATTTGTCGGGCAATTGCGGCAATGATTTTGCCCTGAATATTTTTTACGGGCGCCACAATAAACATGGTCGGCCAATTTTTGCGCTTACCAGCAGAAACGGAGCTCAAAGGGTCATCAGACCAAATAGGCGGTACCAAGACGGCTGCACCGCGAAATACCCGGTTGAGATGATCCAATGCCTGGTTGGCAATTAAATTTTTGGATGCGATATGATCATCTCGCATGGATGCGATATTGACCAAATCCGGAGAGATAACAAAAAAAATACCGGCCTGCCCGAATTGATCTTTGCGGTGCCAAAAAAAATTGCGTAATCCCTGCAATGCACCGCTGCTTGACAATGCGTCTCTATTGCGGGGGACTTTTAACTGGCGTTCGACCAAAGAAATCAATCTCGGATCATTCGCTAACTGTCTGACGTGAAATTTGTTGGATTCCACCCACAAATTCAGTGATTCCTGGGTGGTTTGCAAAACGATTTGCAGGGCCTCGCCTGCATCGGACTGAATTTTCGTTTTGATCCGCTCCAGGGCAAATCCGGCCACAACGGCCACCAGGACTATGAAACCGGTCGCCAGAATTAAAAGAACACTGATTTTTCGGATAGATCCGAGTTGAGATGATGGGTGGTTTTTGCTGAAACCCTTCAGAAGAAAACGGGACATAATGGGCCTCAAAATAGCATTCTAAAAGAATGAGTCTACTTTCCCCTGACAGTTAACGTTTATTCGTCTCGCGGGCAATAGCCATGCTTGGCTGCTCTCAAACACTGAGTGTATAGGTCTGTTATGGGGCAATTGTGTAAGTGACGGAATTATCAATAACACTGACCTATGAATAGTTCAAGAACGAAAGGACCTCTATCATCGGTGAAAAATGATATGCGACTGGCAGCTGGCCGGCGGTGACGTGATTTTTGTTGCTGATTTATTGAGCAGCGCAGGTAATTGACATGTGGGTTGGGTAATGAGGCCCAATTTGAAAACAACCGCATACCCAACATTCTAAAACAAATCATCCCCTTCCCCGCCGGGCATCTCTCCGTGTTGCTGTAAATATTTCTGGAGCAGTTCACTTTCCCGTTGTGAATACATCTTGTCTTCTTCGTATGCGAACAGGGAAGCATTTGGATAATCTTTTAGGACAGACAGGAGGTCCTGCCGCAAATTGACGCTGCCTTTGATGCTCAGCACTTGGCGATCGGCATCCAGCAGCTGATAAACCCCTTCGGACTCAGGAATTTTGTAAATATGTGCTTCGTCAAAGGGCAGCCACGACTCCGGTGGGATGGGATTGCAGCCCAGATGCAGCCGCAGATCGCATTGCAGACATCGTCGGGCTTCTCGTATGGCCTGTTCATTAGTGTAACCCTTGGCGATTTCCTCAAATCCCTGGATACGGGTGACGGGTTTCAACCGCGGCATCTTTTCCCGGGGCCAGGCGGCAAAACCCTCATCCCTTCCGATAAACGGATCCGGGGTGCCGCGGGCAAACAACACCTCATCGATAACCCCGGTCCCGCCTAAGGCCTGATCGATGGATGATGCTGCCCTACGGCCGGCGGCAATGGCGTCGATGATAGAAGCCGGCGCTGAGGTGACATCGCCACCGGCATAAATGCCTTGAGCATCCGTCTCCAAAGAGTCCGAATTGATTACAATCAGGCCGTGATCGGTTCTTATGGTGCTGCTATTTTCTAAAAATGTGAGGTCGGTGGCCTGGCCCACGGCAATGATGACCTGGTCCGTTGGAATACATTCTCTGATTTCGCCAAATTGCGGGCAAAATTGGCCGTGCTCGTCAAATACGCAGATACATTCCATCAGATCCATGGCAGCAATGCTGCCATCCGCAATGATCACGCGACCCGGCCCCCGGGAGGACAGAATTTCAATACCCTCTGCTCTGGCTTCCTTCAGCTGCCAGGAATGGGCAGGCATCTCATCCAGACCTTCCAGACAAACTATTTTGACATCAGCGGCACCACAGCGCCGGGCGGTCATGGCCGCATCCACAGCCACATTGCCGCCGCCAATCACCACCACATTGTCTCCGAGTTTGAAGTCCTCGCCTTGGGCTGCCCGGCGCAAAAATTCGGTCCCCCGGATCACATCCGGCACATGACACCCGTCCAGCGGGTTGGGTTGGCTGTCCTGGGCCCCGACAGCTAAAAAGATGGCAGCGAACCCCTTATGGGTTAGCTGTTCGAGGGTAAAGTCTTTGCCCAAGGTCCGGCCGGTTTTTAAGTTGATCCCCAGAGCGAGGATGTCGGTGATTTCTCTGTCTAGTATGTCTCTGGGAAGACGATAGGACGGTATCCCGTAACGCAGCATGCCGCCGGCTGCCGGGTTGGCATCGAAGACGGTGACGCCATGGCCCTTTTTCCGCAGATAATATGCAGCTGTGAGTCCCGCCGGCCCAGCACCCACAACAGCCACTTTTTTACCGCTGTCAGCTTCGATCTTATTTTCTTTTTTCCACAGACCCTGATCACTGTCGGCCGCATAGCGTTTAAGCGCGCAAATGGCAATGGGTTCATTGACCTCGCCACGGCGGCAGACATTTTCGCATGGGTGCGGGCACACCCGGCCCAGTACGCCGGCAAATGGCACCTTTTCTCTGACAATGGCGTGGGCTTCATCACGGCGGCGCCGGGCACACATTCTTAAATAGCCGGGAACATCGATATGGGCCGGACAGGCAGCTGCGCAAGGAACCAGATCAGACTCGCGGGTTGCCGGTTCAACCGATTTGTCCACCAAGGCGCCGGTAGGACAGACTTCGACACAGGCTGTACAGAATTTACAGCCCGAATCCTCGAGGGTTTCAGCAACAGTTCCCACCTGAACCTGACCGTTTTCGTTAAAAACAAAGCCCAGTGCCTCGATGCCGCGCAGATCGCGGCAGGCCCGCACGCAACGGGTGCAGCCGATACACAGGTTATAATCTCGTTCAAACAGGGGATCATCCCTGAGAATTGGAAAATCAGTGGGCGCCCATCGGGGCGTTGCATCCGGAATGCCGATAAATTTGGCAATAAGTTGCAGCTCACAGTGTCCGAATAGATCGCAGCAACGTTCGGCTTCCGGCACATTGGTGGAGCACGGGGTCCGCGGGCATCCGTCCTGCTGGGCACACGTCAGGCAGGCGTGGCGGTGGCGGGCCATAATCGGCAGCAGGTTTTCCTGGCGTTTGGCTTTGACACGCTCATTTTGGGTTGTCACCACCATGCCGTCGGCTGCTGCCGTTCCACAGGCGCCCATCAACTCGCTCTGGCCTTCGATTTCAACCACACAGATACCGCAGCCTTTGCCGGGTTGTTCAGGCCAGGCATTTTCGATTTTGCGGCTCCCGTGGAACACGACATCAACAGGCAGGCAGTCTTTGGCGGACGGCAAATCCGGATGATAACACAGACTGGGGATATAAATATCTGCTGTGCGGGCAGCCTCCAGAATCGTCGTACCGGACGGCACCTCAACGCGCTGTCCATCAATAGTTAGTCTTATCGTATCCATTAAAAACGCTTTATGGTTTTAGTTATTGGTTATCTGTTATTGGTTATTAGAAAAAGCCGAATAATCCGACAGATCACCAGAAACTAATAACCAATAACCAATAACGATCTACCGTTTGCGCCTGCCTTTGCCTTTTTGACACATCTTTAAACCAAACAGCGCGGCGCCGACAGCCCCTGCAATCTGGGTATCCCAGCGGGTTTGCAGGCGCCCGAGTCCGACCATGGGCATCAGACGATCCATGACCCCACGATTTTTGGCCATTCCGCCGGTAACCGCAAATTCAGCCTTGACGCCCAGACGTTCGATCAACTCGTAAATCCGTTCGGCCATAGCCTTGCAGTAGGCGGCCAAAACTGCTTCTAAACTACAGCCTTTGCGCAACAGGGCAGTGGCCTCTGACTTTGCATAAACAACACAGCTATTGGTAACAGCCGCCGGCTCTGGACCCTCAAATGCAAAAGACCGATCACCGATTTCCACGATCGGCACGCCCAGCAGGTCTGAAAACACCTCCATACCGCGCCCGGTTCCGGCCGCACATTTATCATTCATCAAAAAATTAACGACCTTGCCCTTTTCATCGCACTGAATGGCTTTGATATCCTGTCCACCGACATCCAGAACCGTCCGAACGCCGGGGCCGTAAAGAAAATTGGCGCCGCGTGCATGGCAGGCGATTTCGGTAACCGTGCGGTCCGCCAATGGTACATTGACCCGTCCATATCCGGTGCCGACGCAATAATCCAGACGGTCCTCAGGCATATCGGTGTCCGCCAGCGCAAATTGAAACACATTAAGGGCGCTGTCGGGACTGTTGGAGCCGGTGCGCATATTGCCATAGGAAAAAACCTGACCATCAGCCATAATAACGGCTTGCGAGCTGACGGAACCCACATCAATGCCCACAGTGACAAACCGGGCATCTTTCCAACGGATATCCGGGTTTTTCCAGTTGGACTCGGGCCAGCGACAGTATTCCTGTTTCTGTTCTTCAGCCATGCCGGTTGTCTCCGACAAACGGGTTGTTGGTTGTTGGTTATTCGTTATTTGTTGTTGATTGCATCTGGGTTTAAAATATTTCTAACAACCTATAACGAATAACTATATTTTAGCGGCTTCTGCCGCTAAAATTGCGGCGCCGACGGCAGCGCCATATTCAGGCTCATCCGGAATATAGAGGCTATCGATTTTTAATTCCCCTTGCAGAGCGGCAATAAATCCTGGATTGTAACCCACGCCGCCGAGCATGACAATATCCTCATTGATGCCGATACGGCGAATGATGGATGCGATCCGGCTGGCGATGGCATCATGGATGGCTTTGCTGATCTCAGGCTTTTCTGTATTGGCGTGAATCAGGTTGACAACATCGGATTCGGCGAAGATAACGCACTGGGCATTCATGGGGATTTGTTTGTCCGATTGAAGGCACAGCGGACCCATTTCTTCAACGGTCACGTCAAGTGCTCGGGCCATACCTTCAATAAAGGCGCCGGCGCCGGCCGCGCATTTTTCATTAATCGCAAAATCCACCACATTACCCTGTTCATCAATTTTAGCCGCACGTCCCTCTTCAGCACCTATATCGATCACGGTGCGGGCATTGGGAAAGAAAAAATGGGCGCCTTTGGCCATCGCTTTAATTTCACTGACTGTGTCATCGGCGACTTTAAGCGATGTGCGACCGGATCCGGTGGTAAAGATTTTCTGGACATCATCTTTTGCAATGCCGGCATCTTTGGCAGCCTGCGCTAGGGATTCTTCAGCGGCTTTTTCTTGATCGTAGCCGGTCGCCAGCATTGCTTTACCGATAATCTGGCCTTCCTGCAAAATAATGGCCTGGGTGTTTTTGGCGCCACAATCGATTCCTGCTGTTATCATTTTTTCGACCCTGCAAATAACCATTTTATCAAGCTTGAATGGACATGAAATGCCTCATATTTAAAAAGAATGACCTAATATTATATATTAATATGCATTTTTCAATTCAAAGCATAATTGACCGGTTATTTCTTGGAAACGGGTCGAATATGTATTTTAGATACAATATAGCGACTTTTAGGATGGGATGGGCTTAAGGAAAAAATAAATCCTGACAAAGAAATACTCATGCTTACTACGGCTTCTCGGCAGACGCCGTCGAGTTCAAAATCCGTTGGTAACTTAAAGATGGCCAAAGGTGGGCTGCAAAGGGAAACGATCGTCTTGCCGTGGTGGAATCAGCGCGTGCTTTTGGTCTCCCGCTGAATTGTGATATAATACCTTGTAAAGCCAGTGATTATGTGCTACAAAAACGCCGTTCGGCCTAGGGAATTTATTATAAGAAGGGAAAGATGGTTTATGTCCGAGAAACACCCTGAATGTCCGCTTTATAATCCTCTCAACTGTAAAGAATATTATAATCCGAAACTGTGCGCATTTGTGAGAAAAGACAAAGATTGTTTAAAGAAAAAAAAAACCAAATCAAAGGCTAAATCCAGTCAAGCCCGTCGTTAAAAACCAAAGCGCTGATCAAGCGTGACCTGCCCTGTCGGAAAGCAACCTCGGATCGATTCCCATCTTCTTGACGGCCTCCTCCCAACGATTTTCAACCGGCATTTTAAAGATGTTTTCCTCGAACACCGGATAGGTTAACCAGGCGTTTTGTTTTATTTCGGCTTCCAGTTGACCCGGCCCCCAGCCGGCGCAACCCAGCGATATAATAAACGATTTTGGCCCTTTGTCTAACGCAATCGACTCGATTATATCCTTTGTGTTGCTCAGGGCAACATTAGGGGTAATCATTAAGGAGGCCTCCCAATCAAACGGAGGCCCATGGAGGACGAAAATTTCAGCTATATGGACCGGTCCCCCGAGGTGAATTGGGATGCGATCGGCCCGAGGTGAGCAATTGATGTTTAGCTCTTCGAAAATATCTTTCGCTGTCAGCGCATGATGAACCCGATTGATAACCACGCCCATGGCGCCTTCTGCGTTGTGTTCACACATACAGGTTACCGTCTGGTAAAAATTGGGATCAATTAAACCGGGCATAGCCATCAGAAATTGCCCTTTTAAAAATCCC
This sequence comes from Desulfobacterales bacterium, assembly GCA_050122475.1. GTDB lineage: Bacteria > Desulfobacterota > Desulfobacteria > Desulfobacterales > JAHEIW01 > JAHEIW01. The sequence goes on from JASFIV010000051.1 coordinate 9,280, forward strand.
TGGTTCTCCGTTGTTTCCATGATCTTCTCCGTCACCACCCCAATTCGAACCGTTTGCACTGTGCCGGCTCAGCCTGACGTACGCGTGGATTATCATAAATCGCGGTTATCTGGGAAACTCCAGTTGAATACGCCTCAACCGTATCTTACCACGAAGAACACGAAGATCGCGAAGGGAAGACGCATAATTTTTCTTTTGCCTCTTTGTGTCCTTCGTGCCCTTCGTGGTTATATAGGCCTCATTTGAGCTTTCTGTATAACCGTATAATAAATGTCAAAGAATTAGCCTACAGGTAAACAACACCAGCGGTTATCAATGTTCGCCAAGACAGTATGGCAGAGCGCAAAAGTGTGCTAACGGGCGGCAACAACATAGGGTTTATCTGTTTTTTCACTAAGCAATTCATATACTTTCATGTCGCCGAATTCCTCGGCAAGGTCCGCCGAGGTCTTTATCTGGCCGACATGTGGGCGTGTTCGCGCTGCCCGCAGGGTGTTTTCACTGATTAAAATGCCGTTTGGAAATGATTTCGTGAGATTTTGCAATCTGAAGACGGTATTGACCGGATCGCCGATGACGGTATAGTCCATCTTTTGTTCAAAACCGATATTGCCAACCACGACCTCACCGGTGTGAATGCTGATCCCCATTTTGACGGTGGCGTCGAATTTACGTTCCAAATATCGATTGACCGCATCGAGGGATTTTTTCATCTCAAAGCCGGCAGCAATGGCATTATCCGCGTCCTTGGTGCTGGACACCGGTGCACCGAAAAGGGCCAAAAACCCATCGCCTAAATACTTATCCACAATGCCATGGTGCTTAAAGACAACCCCACCCATAACCGAAAAAAAACTATTTAGAAGCGCAACTGTTTTTTGCGAGCCGATCTTGCGGGAGAGCTCCGAGAAACCGCGGATATCGATATTGAGCAAGGTGACTGTTTTTAATTCTTCAACCACCGGCTTGTCGCTTTCAGAATCATAAATGATTTTATCCAGAACTTCCTTGGGAACAAACTTCTGAAACATATGCCGGATGTCGCGTTCTTGCTCTGCCATGCTGACGGTTTCTTTGTAAAGACGGGCGTTTTCTAAAGCAATGCAAACTGACGTTGCAATGGATTGCAAAAGATCCTTGTCGTCCGTATCGAATTCACCGTTTATCTTATTGAGCACTTCGATCACCCCAATGACCTTGCCCTGAGATACCATGGGCACGCACAGAGCGGATTGGGTTTTAAATCCGGTGGACTCATCGACCATCGGGAAAAAATGAGGTGATTTTTCAATGTCATTGACCAGTATGGATTTGCCCCTGGCGGCCACGTAACCGGCTATCCCCTGCCCGATTTTCAGGCGAAACTTTTTCATGGATTTAATCTTAATGTTAAAGGCAACCGCAATCTCGAGTTCGTCGCCTTCCAGAAAAAGCAAAGAGCCGGCTTCCACGTTCATGACCTCGCGGATCATATCCATCGTGTATTTTAACACTTTGCTGATATCAAATGTGGAAGATGCCAGGGCACTGCCGACCTGACGGATGGTATCCAATTCTTGGTTTCTTTTGACGACTGCCGCAGACAGCCGATTTCGCTCGATGGCCAGCGAAAGTCCATTGGCAATCCAGGTAATCAGCTTATGAGCATTATAGAACAAAGCGACATCATGAGCAGCCAGTGCTAAAACCCCGGTTACGTTGCCGTCGCTTTTCAACGGGGCTAACAAACAGGCAGTGCAACCCTGATCGGCAAAAAGCTCCCGATCCAGTGCATTGGCCATCGAACAGGTATTGTCCACCAACAGACTGCTTTCCTGTTTGAATACTTTTTCAAGAATCGAGTCTCTTATAGGATAACTGGTACCGCGCACAAGGTTCGAGGGTCCACTGATAAGCAAATCGAAGATCTTCAAATGACCGGGTTTGGCATCATCCAGGGTCATGACAAATGCAAGATCAAAAGGAACCACGCTTTGTAGCTCATTGAGAACCGCATGCAGCAATTCAGTGTCTCTGAAGCTGGAAACCAGTATTTTGAATATTTTTTCAATGGACCTCAAATGCAACGTGTTGCGCTCGTTTTCTTTGAGCAAGCGCAGATTTTCATAGGTAAAAGCCGCATTGCTTAAAAGCGGTGTCAGGACTTCAACATCCTCCTGAGTGTAAGTGCGATCCTGGCGCGAAGAAATCGTCAGAACCCCAAAAATTTCCTTGCTGGTTTTAATCGGCATGCAGACAAAGGATTTGGTGCCGTAATGCGCCAGGCTAGCTCTGCCGAATCGATTGTCTTGCTCGATATCTTCCACCACCAGGGGGGACTTGTTGATGACGGCATATTTAGCGATGCTGGTTTCAAAATCAATGCGATCGCCGGCTTTGACAAATTTACCCAGGCCTACGGTGGCTTTTACCTGAAATGTCTTGGGTTCGTTTTTATTGAGTGTCAAAATCGAACCCAGGTCCGAACTGGTTAACATCAGGGCCCGCTCCAGCGTTATATGCAGAATCTCCTCCGGATCGAAAGTGACGAAGCATAACTCGGAAACCTCTTTTAAAATGGCGATCTCAGAGGCCTTTTTTTCAAGCGCATGAAACGTGTTGCTAAACCGCTGTTCGATGGCGCTAAACGACTGAACGATGTTTTGTAATTCATCGGTACCCGTAGAAAGTTGATCATCCGTAAAATCCCCAAGATAGTTGGATGACATTTGCTCGGATATATTGGAAATCTTATCAAATAATTTTTTAAGAATGGTAAAGCCGGTAAATGAAAACACCAGAATGCCCAGAAAAAATAACGGCACCCAGGTGTCTGAAAGCATGTCATATTTAATGGAAAAAAAGAGGAACCCCAGAACCGGAAAGAAAAAGAATAGCCCGAAAACGAGGTTTAATTTCGTATATAAGTTATTTTTCTTCAAAGAATGTTCTCCCAGCCAATCGCCAGATCAGGCTTTTATCGGTATCGCTATTTGACCTGATTTTTGAGACAGGCTAAATTGGCAACCTGTAACGCCGATCGGCTATTATTTTCCCCAAAAAAATAAAAAACTTAATTAAATATATAGCTTATTTATAACTTAAAAGTGAATATTCTTCAACCAATAAGAATTCAGCTGCCCGGCAGCTAGGTGAAGATTGAAAGCCCATCCAATGATTTTGCATTAAAGCAGGGGTATCTTGACATACCTGCTGGCCTGCCGTAAAGGGTAAATTTGTTTTTAGCTGTTGGTTGAACGGATGGACCGTGCGATAATAACGTAATGGGTCGATAAAATCGACATTTTATTTTTTTTCATATTTTCAACTAATTAAACCCTGGATGGGGATGGTGCCATATGCGTGCGGTTGTTCAAAGAGTTCGACAAAGCGCGGTAAAAGTCGACGATCAGGTTGTGGGACAAATCGGAAGCGGTTTATTGGTATTGCTGGGGGTCGCCAGAAATGACTGCGCTAAAGACGCTGACTATCTGGTTAACAAAATCATCAACCTTAGAATTTTTGAGGATGCCAACGGCAAAATGAATCGATCATTGCTTGAAACAGAAGGTGAACTGCTGGCTGTTTCTCAATTTACCCTGCTGGCCGATTGCCGTAAAGGCCGTCGGCCCTCCTTTCTCGATGCGGCCGAACCCGAGAAAGCCACCAAACTTTTTGATGTATTTGTCGATGGCGTGCGAAGTCAGGGGATCCGGGTCCAGACCGGCCAATTTGGGGCGATGATGGCCGTCAAACTGGTCAATGATGGCCCGGTGACCATTATCATCGAGAGCCCCCAAAGGTCACAAGCACATGATTGATACCGCTGTCTATCAGAATGGCAATGCCATCAGCCAATACCGGCAGGCCTTTTGGGCCGGAGCTGCCAACAGGCTTATGGCTTCTATCGATCGCTTATATGCAACCGTCTGCAACCGGTCTGCCTGCCCTCAATCGGATCCCCGGTTGCCAAAAACCGTTGCCCGCGCTTTGCTGTGGCTACTCATGATATGCCTGCTTTTGATGCCAGCCGGGCTAAAGGCCCAAGATTTTTCTGGACTGGATGCATTGATCGGAAAAAATGATTCGATCCTGATCACCGACGCCCAGGAGCAAACTTTATTTTCGAAAAATGCCGACCAAAAACGGATACCGGCTTCGATCTTAAAAATATTCACCTCCCTGGTGGCCCTGCATTACCTGGGCGACGATTACCGTTTCCCGACCGAATTCTATCTGGACAAGCAAATGAACCTGAAAATCAAGGGATATGGCGACCCGCTGCTGATTTCCGAGGTCATTTTAAAAATCTCACAGGTCCTTGCTGTGCTTCTAAAAAAATCAAACCCGTTGAATGATCTCATCTTGGATGATACCTATTTCAGGCAACCCTTGACTATCCCGGGCATCACCTCGTCCGCCCAGCCCTATGACGCCCCCAACGGAGCGTTGTGTGTCAACTTCAACACGGTCGCCTTTAAGCGCACTTCGCAGGGATATGTCAGTGCTGAAACCCAAACACCGTTATTGCCCTTTGTGATCAAAAAGATAAGAGCATCGAAGCTGAAGGCAGGCCGCATTGTCTTTTCGCACCACAAAGACGAAATATCGATTTATGCCGGCCTGTTATTTCAGTATTTCTTAAAGAAGCAGGATATTCGCTTTAACGGCAAGGTCAGATTGGGACGGGTCAACGCTGAAGCTGACCGATTGATATATCGATATGAGGCTCTGACAGCGCTCAACCAGAATGTTGTTCGGCTATTGGAGCATTCCAATAATTTTATGACCAATCAGCTGCTGATTGCCACCGGGGCTCAAATTATCGGATCACCGGGCACCCTGGCCAAAGGTGTCACCATCGCAAACGATTACGCCAGGCATATGCTGGGCATCGCGGATATGACAATTGTTGAGGGATCCGGGATATCTCGCGAAAACAGGGTCTCGGCAACGCAGATGGATCGTATATTGCAGGAATTTCTACCCTACCATTACTATATGCGGCGTACGGGAAGGGAGTATTATAAAACCGGCACGCTCTATGGAATCAGCACGCGTGCCGGTTATATTCGAAGAACCAACGGCCAGCTCTGCCGCTACGTCATCATGCTCAACACTCCGGGCAAATCCACCGAGCCCATCGCCTTAAGACTTCTGCGCATCCTCAACTAATTTTGTACTCTTTTTAAGGCACCCGGATAAATTCGAAGTGTTTGAATAAAATGAAATTAAACGTCTAATGGGGTATTCGAGGAGGAAAAAGAGTAATTTCGCATTTTAACAGAGGATTTTTTTTGCTGAGCACGGCCGCACAAGAATTTACAACGAGGCGTACTATAAGTACGTCGAGGAAGTAAATTCACGGAGAACACAGCTCAGCGAAAAAAAGGCCTTTTAAAATGCGAAATTTTTAGTCGCTGGTAATATGCGCATACGCGCTGTGATTATGGATGGATTCAAAATTCTCGGCACTGACCGAAAACCAGGTAATATTGTCATCTTCTTTTAATTTTTTGGCAATATCACGGACAATATCTTCTACGAATTTGGGATTTGCAAAGGCTGCTTCGGTGACCCTTTTCTCATCCGCGCGCTTTAGTACCGAATAAACATCGGTTGATGCAGCCGCTTCCACCAGTTCGATCATATCCTCCATCCAGATGAATTTCTTAAATCGGGTTGCCAGCTGCACCTCGCCACGCTGATTGTGGGCGCCGTAGTTGCTGATTTCCAGTGAGCAGGGACAAACCGAAGAAATCGGCACAATAACCTCTGAAACCAGATCAATTTTCCCCTCTGGGTCACTGGTGCCGATGATTCGGCAGGTGTAATCCATTAAACCGGGAGATGTGCTGACAGGCGCTTTTTTTTCGATAAAATAGGGAAAGGTCACTTCAATGTGGGCCGAAGCCGCATTGAGGTGTTTCTTCATGTTGGTCAATATTTCAGAAAATTTTTGCAGTGATATCTCCGGCTGCAGAAGATGAAGCATCTCGACAAAACGGCTCATGTGGGTGCCCTTGTACTCATGGGGCAAATCAACATACATATTGATGGTGGCAACGGTGTGCTGGGTGCCGTCCCGACGATCGCCGACTGTGATGGGGTACCGCAAATTTTTTATACCCACCTTATCGATCGGAATGTTGCGGTAATCGCGCTGGTTTTGGGTATCTTTCATATCATTTCAGAAGATAGGCATTTTTTACCCGGCTCATGGCTCTGAATATATTGCCTTTGATTTTCGAGTTGCTGCTATACAGCTGCTTTAACATCGTTTTTATTTCCTGACGTTTGGAATTGCCGGCTGACGGGCACGGATTAACAAACTCAGGCAAACCGCGTTCCCGGGCAAAGTCTCGGACGAGCTGCCCGTCTGCAAAAGCCAGCGGTCGAATAATTCTAAATCTTCCCTTAAACATCGTTTGGGAAGGTACCATGGTACTGATTTCGCCCGCATAACACATGTTTAAAAAAAGCGTTTCAATAATGTCATCTTTATTATGCCCCAGGGCCAATTTATTGCATGCCAGCTCTGCGGCGATTTCAAAGAGACGTTTACGACGCAGGCGGGCACATAAAAAACAGGGATTTTCACGATTAATGGAGCTGTGACCCAGGACCCCATAATCGGTATGTTCGACCCTCAAGCTGTAGCCGGCATCCGCGCTGTATGCTTCAAGCGCCTCGCTGAAACCACCCGTAAAGCCCGGATCGATATGCACCGGGAACAATTCAAAATGGATGGGGATGCGCTGCAAACGTTCAGCCAGCATCCACATCATCGTCAGGCTATCGGCGCCGCCAGAAATGGCAACCAATATGCGATCACCATCCTGTAGCATGTCATATCTGTGGACGGCTTTGCCGACAGCGCGATTTAACGCTTTATATTTTGTGCTACAATTTGGCAAAGCATTTTATGTTTCAGATTCAGCTGTTTCGTCCGTATCAACCGGAACCAGCTTCCCGGCGGCGGCTTCCCGCAGGGCAACGACAATATCTTCATTTTTCGGGGAGCTGACCAGATAATCAGAACCCTCGCGAATCTGACGGACGCGTTGAGCAACAATGTTGACCAACAAAAAACGATTGCTCACTTTCCTCAGACAATCTTCTATCGTAATTCGTGCCACCTAGACAACCTCCATAGGTTATTGATAAAGTTTTAATTTTCTAAAACTATTTTACTTGTAGTAAAAATTAGTCTTCATTTAACAGGACTATTGCCATATTCTGAACCGTAATAAACAACTAAATTGAGCGCTTGTCGAGGTTGCCGCAGCTACAAGGCAGATGGTGTTCCGCTATAGTTTTCTATGCGGAACGGCATCTAACACAGTAGATGCGGTAAGATCGGCAAGCCCGAAGGGTTGCAAATTACAAATATTAAAAAGATAGAAACCTTTGAAAATAAGAATATGACCCGTATTTTTAATTTGGAACGCTCATTTTAGTTTAAAGGATTTCGACAAGCTCATACGTCCGCCGACCACCGGGCACCTGGAGTGAAAGTTCATCACCCGGCTTGCGGCCGATAATTGCCCTGCCCAGCGGTGAGGAGACGGATATACGTCCGTTTTCAATATCAGACTCATCCGGGCCCACCAGTTGATAACTGACGTCTTCACCGGTTTCAATATTTTCAAGGACGACTTTGCTGCCGAAAACAGCCCGGTCTTTGGGCAATTTGTCGGTTTCAATAATATCGATATTGGCCAGTTTGAATTCCAGTTCATTAATGCGCCCTTCAATAAAGCCCTGGCGATCTTTGGCAGCCGCATACTCAGCATTTTCACTCAAGTCACCGTGGGCCCTTGCTTCTTCAATTGCTTTTATATTTTTGGGGCGCTCAACCTTTTTCAAATTTTGCAGCTCCTGTTTAAGGGCCTTAAAGCCATCTTTTGTAACGGGGATTCGTTCCAATTTTATACTCCAGGACAAATTGAGCGGTAAACGCTCAATTCGTTGTTCATGGTTATTTGTTATTGGTTATTAGAATAGAGGGTTTCATGGGTTCCACAATTCCTCAATTCCTTAATCTCAAACTTTTATAAATATTCTTGGGCGAGTATTTCCGCAATCTGAACAGTGTTGGTCGCCGCGCCCTTTCTGATGTTATCCGCCACGATCCACATATTGATGCCATTAGGAATCGATTCATCCTGACGAATCCGTCCGACCAAAGTTAAATCCTGCCCGGCGGCATCCGTTGCCAGCGGATACACATTTTGGGTGGGATCATCCATCACTTTGACCCCCGGCGCATTTTCCAGCAGCGCTTTGACTTCATCGGCCGATACCGGTTCTTTGGTTTCAATGTTCACGGATTCAGAATGGCCAAAGAAAACCGGAACACGGACAGTTGTGGCCGTAACAGCGATACTGTCGTCTTCCATTATTTTACGAGTTTCATTGACCATTTTCATTTCTTCCTTTGTATACCCGTTATCCATAAATTTATCGATATGCGGCAGACAGTTAAAAGCAATGCGATGCGGGTAAACACTATTTTTGTAATCAAGGAAGTTAATCATCGCATGGGTTTGGTCAAATAGTTCATCGATAGCCTTTTTGCCGGTTCCCGATACGGCCTGATAGGTTGAGACCACGATACGCTTGATCCCGAACTGTTGATGGATCGGATGCAGGGCAACCACCATCTGGATAGTTGAACAATTCGGATTGGCGATGATGCCTTTTCGGGTATATTGGCCAACAGCGTGAGGATTGACCTCGGGCACCACCAGCGGAACCTCGGGATCCATCCGCCAGGCGCTTGAGTTATCAACCACCACACATCCGTCCTTAGAAGCATAGGGGGCAAAGGTTTCACTGGTACCACCACCGGCAGAAAAAAGCGCAATGTCGATCCCCTTGAAAGAATCCTCTTTCAGTTCCTGGACATCGATCAAATCACCCTTGAATTTAAGCTGGCGGCCCACAGAACGTTTAGATGCCAAAAAGACAACCGATTGAATTGGAAAATCCATTTCTTCAAGAGAGCGAATCATCTGATTGCCCACCGCGCCAGTAGCACCGGCAACAGCAATCTTTAATTTTTTTTGAGCCATAGCATGCTCCCCTTAAATAGTAATATTCGAAACATCCACGGCACAGGCATTTTGCGCCGTTTCAGCAATAACGATCATCCTTAGAGCCGGTCATGTTTTTCGATATAATCGACAACCAGATCGCCAATCTCACTGGTTGAATATCCCATTTGGCCGGCCGCCACATCTTGAATGTCATTTTTCAGAACTTTGGCAACAGCGGCTTCAAGACTCAGCGCCGCCTTTTTCTCGCCGATCGTGTCGAGCATTAATTGAACTGCCAAAATGGCGGCAATCGGATTTATTTTCTGTTGGCCGGTGTACTTGGGGGCTGAACCGCCGATGGGTTCAAACATAGAGACCCCGGCCGGATTGATATTAGCACCGGCGGCAATTCCCATGCCGCCCTGAATCATGGCACCAAGATCGGTAATAATATCTCCGAACATATTGTCGGTCACAATCACATCGAACCATTCCGGATTTTTAACCAGCCACATGCAAAGCGCGTCAACATGGGCATAATCGGCTTCAATATCCGGGTATTCTTCGGCAACTTCGTAAAACGTCCGTTCCCAGAGATCAAAAGCATAGGTCAGTACATTGGTTTTGCCGCAAAGCGTGATCTTACAGGATGTGTTGCGGACTTTACAAAATTCAAAAGCATAGCGAATGCAACGCTCCACGCCGCTGCGGGTATTAATTGATTCCTGTATGGCGACCTCATCCGCTGAGCCGCGCTTGAGAAATCCACCCGCACCAGCATAAAGTCCTTCGGTATTTTCACGGACCACAACAAAATCGACATGCTCAGGAAGCTTGTCTTTAATGGGTGTGTAAACCCCATCATAAAGCTTAACCGGTCGCAGGTTGATGTACTGATCCAGAGCAAACCGTGTTTTCAGTAAAATGCCTTTCTCCAAGATTCCGGGTTTGACGTCCGGATGGCCAATGGCGCCCAAAAAGATGGCATCCTTTGTCTTGAGCGATTCAAGCACTTCGTCGGAAATGGTTTCACCGGTAGCTAAATAATGCTCACCGCCGATGTCATAGGTGGTGAAATGGCAGGCAAAGTCATATATAGCGGCCACTGCTTCAAGCGTTTTGAGTCCTTCTGCAACAACCTCCGGCCCGGTTCCATCACCCGGGATGACCGCTATGTCGTAAGTCTTTTTCATGTTCTTTTTTCCGTTTCGCAGATGCTGAAATTCATTACAAAAAAACCGCCGATTCGCAGAGGCATAGCTGGAATCCGGCGATCGTTTACCGATTAATCCGATAATTGCTGCGCAAACGATGACGCGTCCATTCGACAACGATTGCGCATGTCATCCGCTTTGCCGGGTACCGGTTTCGTCTGGTTACGATGCAATATGGTATCTGATGTTAACCGGTTTATCCTGTCAGGCGATGACCATCGGCAGGCGACAAACTCGCTTCCGGGGACCTTGAATGCCTTTTTAAATGCCCTGTAATGGCCCCCCTGAGGCTGCGCGTGCGACCGGGCTTATTTAAATTGACCTATAAGTGACGTTCCCGCCTTAACCTTATCACCAACCGCCACCGCAATTTCAACATCATCAGGCAAGTAGACATCGAGCCGCGAACCAAAGCAAATCAATCCGTAACGTTGTCCTTTGGTTAGGTTCATGCCGGGCTGAACATAACAAATGATTCTTCTGGCAATCAACCCGGCAACCTGGACGACGCATATTGCTTTGTTATCCGGGGTGTTCAGAAAAACAGCGTTATGCTCATTTTGCAACGAAGCCTTATCCAGGTTCGCCGCAAAAAACTTACCGGAATGATGACTGACTTTTTCCACCACTCCGTCAAAGGGGATCCGGTTAACGTGCACGTTAAAAACGGACATAAAAATGCTGACTTTTTTACAGCGGCCATTGAAAAAAGAGGTACTTTCTACAGTGTCCACTACAATGACTTTACCGTCTGCTGGCGCAACGATTCCTCCCGTTTGATTGGGAATTACCCGATCCGGATCCCTGAAAAAACCGCAGAAGCTGAAGGCAACCACCACGCCCAGCAGTGCCAGAAAAGTCATCCCCAGCAGCGCAAAAATCAAAGTGACAAATGCCGCCGCCATAATAAGCGGATAGCCGGCTTTTGCCACCGGAAAGGCTGTCTGAACGGTGGGCTCAGACCATGAGTATTTATCCATGCAATCGCTATCCCAAAATTTAAGATACGCCATCTATAGCAGGCGCCTGCGTGTGCACATACAAAAT
>JASFIV010000052.1:0-20540 GCA_050122475.1 Desulfobacterales bacterium
CAGAACAACCCGCTTTACACCGAAAGAGAACTGGCATATCAGCTCAACGACTCGGATTCAAAACACGTTATTACCCTCACGCTTTTGATCCCGCGCATCCAAAAAATTAAGCCCAAAACGAAGATCGAAAAAATCATCGGCTGCCATATCCATTCATATCTACCGTTTCCCAAAAAGCAGCTTTTTCCACTGGTGAAAAAGGACATGTACCGCAGAGTTCAAGCGAGCGAAAACGTGTTGGTTTTTGCTGACCTGATACCCCGCTGCTCAGCCGACCCGATTCAGGACCAGAGCAAATGGGATGCGCTGGCGGCACTTATTTACACCGGGGGCACCACCGGTGTCAGCAAGGGTGTTATGCTCAGCCATGCCAACCTGAGCTGTAATGTCCAGCAGTTCGTGGCCTGGTTTCCAGAATTGAATCCCGGTGAAGAGCGATTGATGGGCAATTATCCGGTCTTCCATTCGGCCGGGTTTGCCACCATGCAGAATCTGGTTACCTGGCAGGGCTGGGAGCACATCATGGTGCCGCGGCCGGAACCGAAGATAAACATTCAGTTGATCAAGAAATTTAAACCCACCTTTTTACCGGGTGTCCCGACCTTATTTGTGGGATTGCTGGCTGACCCCAATTTCAGCAAGCTGGATCTTTCATCAATCAAGGGCTTCTTTTGCGGTGCTGCACCGCTGGCATCCGATACGATCGGCGCTCTAAAAGACATGAGTGGCGCAATAATGTATGAAGTTTACGGTTCGACTGAAACAGCCCCTTACGCTACAGTCACGCCCTGGGGCGGAAATGTCAGACCGGGGACGGTGGGTGTACCCATACCGGATACGGATATTAAAATTGTCGCCCTCGACGATCCGGCCAAAGAACTTCCCCCCGGCGAGGCCGGCGAAATTGTGATCAAAGGCCCTCAAATTATGATGGGGTATTACAAGCAGCCGCAAGAAACCTCAGAGGTGCTTAAAGATGGTTGGTTTTACTCCGGTGATATCGGCACCTTCGACAAAGATGGCTATCTGACGATCGTCGATCGTAAAAAAGATATGATTATCGCCGGCGGCTATAATATTTACCCGGTCGAGATCGATGATGTCCTCATGGCTCACCCCAAAATTTTAGAAGCCTGCACGATCGGCGTTCCGGATGCGTATCGCGGAGAAACAGTCAAGGCCTTCATTGTAACAGCTGAGGGCGAAACCCTGACTCAAGAGGATATCACCCGATATTGCAAGGAAAATTTGGCTGCTTATAAAGTCCCCAAGATTTTCGAATTTATTGACGAGCTACCTAAAAGTGCAGTTGGCAAGGTTCTCAGAAGAAAACTCAAGGATATGGAATCCGAAATCAGAGAGTCGACCGCCCAATGAAATCCACCGATAGTAAAATGACATTTGTCCCGGTGACCAAAGACAGATGGTCTGATTTTGAAACGCTTTTTGGCGAGCGGGGAGCCTGCGGGGGCTGCTGGTGCATGCTCTGGCGGCTGACCCGTAAAGAGTTCGAAGAACAGAAAGGCGCGGGTAACCGACAGGCCATGAAGGCCATTATCCAATCCGGTGAAACACCCGGAATTCTGGGCATTGTTAAAGGACAGCCGGTGGCCTGGTGTTCGGTGGCACCGCGCACGCACTTCCCTTCCCTTGGACGCTCACGCATCCTCAAACCGCTGGATGATCTTCCGGTGTGGTCGATCACCTGCCTGTTTGTAGAAAAGTCATATCGCCGCACGGGGGTCAGCACCCGTATGATCACCGCAGCGGTTGAACACGTCAAAAAACAGGGTGGCACGATCGTAGAGGCCTATCCGGTTGAACCCAAAAAAGACAAGATGCCGGATGTTTTTGCCTGGACGGGCCTAACGTCGGCATATTTAAAAGCCGGATTTGTAGAGTGCGCCCGCCGCTCTGAAACTCGCCCGATTATGCGATACCACATTTAACCTGAGTTTGCATGAAAATAGATGCGAATCCTTTTATTGTTCAATCAGTATAAATTCAAACCAAAACATGGCAGAATCAGTTTAAAAGACAAATCGAATGATAATCATTTTAATTTCTCATCTATTTCCACCCGCCGGGCGAGCCGGAAACTTCCATATGCTGCGTTATTCAGGGCGAAGCATAGGTGACTATCGCTTCACCCTGAAATGCCTTGCCTATGGAAGCCTCCAACTCGTGAAAAATTCAGGTTACATACCTGAATTTGCATGAAAATAGATGAGAATCTTTTTATATAATCAGAAGAAGTATTGATTTAGGCCTCATCAGACCATAATATATAAATTTGCATGAAAACGTTTCAGAATTTCAAAACACCCATCGACATTGTTTAAAAATTGAGGATCAAAAGGATCTATGATACGAAGTCTTACTTTGTGGCTGATTGGGGCATCACTCTTTTTGAGCTTGCTGCTGGCCACAGCAGCTGCTGGCGAAGAACTGCCGGGATTAGATGTGCATGTTCTCGGACAGCATGCCTATGTTGCCGGAGGGCTGCAAGGGCTTCATATATTCGATATCCGATCGGCAAATCCAAAGCGGGTTTCAACTGTGAAAACACCTGGGGAAGCCATCGGTGTTTTCGCCATCAGCAGCTTTGCCTATGTGGCGGCCGGGTCCGCCGGACTCCAGATCATCGGTATTCGCAACCCTGCTGATCCCATGATTGTCGGCGCAATTGATACACCCGGAGACGCACGGGATGTTTACGTTTTTAGCAACTATGCATGCGTTGCGGATGCGCAGTCAGGGCTCCAGATCATCAATATCCGTGACGCCGAGCATCCAAGGATCGTGGCATCAATCGACACACCGGGTCAAGCGTATCATGTCGATGTCGCCGCCAACCATGCCTATGTAGCCGACGGCAACGGTGGACTTCAGATCATCAATATCCGAAGACCTGCTGAGCCACGTATTGTGGCCTCAGTAAGGGCACTCCAGGATGCACGCTCGGTGCGCGTTATTGCCAACCATGCATACGTGGCCGATTTTTCCGATGGGATTTATGCGATTGAAGTCAGCAACCCGAGCAGACCGTCTGTTACCGGATCGCTGGATACGCCCGGCGAGGCTTCGGGCGTTTTCCAATTATATGACCTCCTCATTGTGGCTGATGGCTCCCGCGGCCTTCAGCTGATCAATGTTCGGGAACCTCGATCTTTACGAATCGTCGCCACATATGACACCCCTGGTGAAGCGCTCAGCGTATATGGGTTGGCGAGCACGATCTATGTGGCCGGATTGAACTTCGGGCTGGGTGCGTTCGAGGTCCTTGACCGTTCCAGACTGAACACGCCCGGGCGTTTTCTGTTCAACCCGGATCGGTAAGTGGCAAAGCCAACAAAAGCAAATTCTAATCCATAATAAACGCTCTCAGAGCAGACATAAAAAATGCGCAGATATAAAATCGTTTTAATCATCCTAATCGGGCTGGCGCTGATGGCCGTTGCGGCCTTGACAGCACTGATGTTTGTCGATCCTTCTGTTTTTCGAAATCAACTTGAGACAAGGGCCAGTAAGGCTTTCGGCCGGGAATTCAGGATCGCCGGCCCCATCCATCTGGAAAGATCACTGCGCCCGCGAATCATCGTCGAGGATATTTCCATCGCCAATCCGGCTTGGGCCACAGGCACGCATTTTGTTACGGCTGAAAAAGTGGGTATTCAGGTGGCGCTTTTTCCGCTACTGCGCGGCGATTTAAAGGTTCTGGACGTTGCATTCAGCGGTGTGAATCTGTACATTGAAGAAAGCCCCGCTGGAGCCAACAACTACACCTTCGGAGATGGAAGCCAAAGCCAAACACGAGGTGTGCTGCCGACGATTGATCAGCTTGCGGTTAGAGACTCGGTCATCAATTTTCGATCAGCGGATGGCCGCAGCAAGCGCTTCGAGATTGAAGCGGCCCGGCTCTGGAACATTCCCGGAGAGCCGGAGCGAATCGAGGCCCGGGGTTCCACAAAGGGAATGACATTTACTATCCTGCTGGCAGCCAGCAGCCCGGCGGAATTGTCCGGCCCCCGGAATCCGTGGTCCCTTAAGCTGGACATCGAGGGGCCCGATATGTCGCTGGCCCTCGCCGGGAAAATGGAGCAGGCATTCAAATGGGAACAGGGTGATTACCAGATCAAAATCATTGGCAATCAGGCAGATTCTCTCGAAACTCTGCTTGAGGTGGCCTTTCCAACCAGCGGTCCTTTTGAATTATCAGCAAATGTGAACATAACCGAGGGGGCCTTTCGCGTGACGGATATTTCCGCCCGGGTTGAGGGACCGCCGGAAATACCTGTAATCAAAATCTCGGATGGAGAGGCATCCGGAGGCCGAAATGAACCGCTTCGGCTTGCCTTAGAGGGCCTGTTTGACGATTTGCCCTTCGCACTCAAGTTCGTGTCAACGCAGCCGTTTGAGAGTATCTCCCAGACCACACCCTGGCCGATAGAGGCCCGGCTGAATCTTGCTGAAATAAAACTGGACCTTGACGGTGCGATCATCCCGGCAACGCTGGCTGAGGGCTTCGAGCTTGACGCCCGGCTCCAGGGCGAAACCTCAGACCCGCTAGCCCGGCTGCTGGACACCGACCTGCCGGAGGTCGGGCCTTATCGGTTTTCATTTCACACACAGATGGCAGCGGGCAAATACACCCTCAATGCGCTCGAGGGCACCATCGAGAATGCCGGTCCCTGGCAGACGCTTCAAATTGAAAGGGGCAACATATCCCTCAATAAAAACGGATCTGTCGAAGCGTCACTGGAAACTAAGCTTGATAATGCCCCCTTATCGGTGACCTTCAATGGCGGTTCAGAGACATCCGAACAGATCGGGAAGGACGCCTGGCCCCTGAGATTCGAGGCATCCGCGTCAGGGGCTACCCTGACAGGCGATGGTTCCGTCGTCACCACGGAAAACGGGAAAGTTTTACAAATCGCAGCGCGAATCTCCGGCAATCGCCTTGAATCGCTGGGCCCGCTGATCGGAAGTCCTCTTCCGGCCATCGGCAAATTCGATCTGCGCACTGACATCACCAGCGATGGTGACGTGCACGAAGCCCGCAACCTTCAGGTTCAAATCAGCAAAAATCGATTCACTGGCAGTGCCCGCTGGGAAGACAAAGCACAACGCCCTCTTCTGAGCGGCAAGCTATCTGCCAAGCGCCTCACTCTGAGCGATTTTAAAGCCCTGTCAAAATCTACATCTAAAAGCGGTTCGGCCGGGATGCTGGATAGTCCCCTCAAGCTTGACGCTTTAAACGCAATTGACGCCCGGCTGGACCTTACAGTTAAAGACGTGGTGGATAGTCCGATTTCGGTGACGGATGTCAATTCAACCATAACCTTAACAAACGGCGAACTGAATGCTCCTTTTCGCGCAAGCCTAACAGGCGCTCCTGTGAAGGGTCAGATTGATTTGCGCCAACGAAACGATATAGCCAATGTTTCGTTCAATGCGACAGGCGGAAAGATAGATGCCGCACAGACACTGAAACAGCTGAAAATGCCTGAAATGGTTTCCGGCACGGCGGATGCGGTTGAGCTGACAGCCAGCAGCACGGGTAAAACCCTGCGCACACTGTTTGAACAGGCGGCTTTTACCCTTCAGATCAAACCGGCCAACCTGGGCTACACCCTTCAAATCGCCAACCAGACGCTGGATTTTACGTTCAGCGGTGTTGAGCTGGCAGCGCGCCGGAACGAGCCGCTGGCAGCCGTTTTCGAAGGGACGCTCAATGGAGAACCCTATAATGGAGATGTCAGCACGGCAAATCTGCGGGAAATTCAGAAATCAAATTCACCGCTACCATTACGCGTGGCTTTAAAAAAGACAGATCTAGATTTTAAGGCTGAGGGAATCCTTGAGCGGCCGTTCAAAAAAAATAGGTTTGAACTGAATTATGAGCTGTCAGGCAAAGAAATCCAGGGACTCGATCCTCTGGCGGATTTTGCAGTGCCGCTGCAGGGTGAGTTCACCGCCCGCGGGCGTATCACGGCACGCGGCAACCGCTTCACGTATGCAGAAGATCTGCGGGTGGGCAAGAGCGATCTTAAAGCAAATATAAAGGTCCTACGAGAGCCACCCCGTACTAAAATCAGTGGCAACATTACCGCCAGTCAGATTCACCTGGATGATGTGCAACTGGTTGATGCCGACAAAGAGGCTGAACCAGCCGAAGATAAACCATCGCGCGTCATTCCCGATTACACCCTCCCGGTTGATGTACTCTTAGCAGTGGATGTGGATGTGGAATTCAAGGCCGAACGGATTCGCGCGCCACTTGGAGATCTCGGTGAATTCATCATGAAAATCAGCCTGAAGGACGGCCATTTCAAATCTTCTACCAACGTTGTAGGATTCAAGGGGGCGCAAATCAGCAGCGAATTCGATTTAAACGCTGCGACCCAACCACCGCAGTCCGGGCTTCGGATCGATGCCCAAGAGCTTAACTTTGCATATTTGCTGAACAGTATGGGCGTGACCGACATTATGGTGGGGGAAGTCGATCTGCTGGTCGATCTATCCGGCTCGGGTGCCACACGTTACAACTTTCTCAGTAATGCTGAGGGCCGGATTACCATCATTGGCGGACCGGGACAGATGACAGGCCGGCGGATCGATCTGTGGGCCGCTGATTTGATCCCCACGATGCTATCTACCCAGTGGCAAAGAGAGGATGTGACCGAAACAAACTGTATTGTGGCCCACATCGAGGTGAAAAAGGGTCAAGCGGAGATTGAGGATTTGCTACTCGACACCCAGCGCATTACGATTGCCGCCAGTGGCATATTGAACCTGGAAACTGAAGAACTGGAGATAATAGTTGCGCCCCGGCCCAAGCGGGCCAGTCTCGTCAGTTTGGCCAATCCGGTGCGAATTCGGGGCACTCTGGCCGAGCCCGAGGCATCCGTTACCCGGATTCCCAGGGGCACACGTCTTGCCGGTGCGGGCCTTCTGGCTGGCCTGGTCAATCCTGCTTTCTTGATCTTTGCGCTCGCCGATACCGGCACCGGTGAGGCCAATCCCTGCGATGCAGCGGTCGAACGCGCCCGGGAAGCTGCCGGGATCGATGCGGAATGATGTTATAAAAAGTTTCAAACAAACGGATAGATGGGAATGCCACGATCAATTAATTCATTAAAATCGCTATCGCATTCAAAAGAACGATTTTTAATCCTGATGGGGTTGATGATGGCCCTGCTGGTCCTCGGTCCCGTTCTGGAGCCATTTGTGACCATCCGCATATTAATTGACGTCTTTCTAACAGCGATCATCCTCTCCATGCTGTACACGATCTCACATAAAAAACGAATATTCTATTTTGGGTGGTCTCTTGCGATCATCATGTTGCTGTCGTTATGGTTCAAATATTTTGTCAGCCATGAAATATTTGCCAGGATCAGCATGATCGTCGGCGCATTCTTCACCATAGTGGTGACTTCTCAAACGGTGCAGTTTATCATCCGATCAAAGACGGTTACCCGAGAAGTCGTTTATGCCGCCATGCTGGTTTATTTGCTGCTGGCCCAACTGTGGGCCATGGTGTACACGCTTTTGGATCGGATCGACCCCGCCTCGTTCAATCTGCACGGCGAGCAGGGGGATTTCCTGATATTCGAGTATTACAGTTTTGTCACCCTGACGACCCTGGGCTACGGCGACATCACGCCACTGACCAAAGTGGCCAGAGCGTTTTCGGTCCTCGAGGCCGTTGTCGGCCAGCTCTATCTGGTGGTGGTGGTGGCCTGGTTTGTGGGCATGTTGGTCGCCAGGAAGTCGGGCAGCTCAGATCAGTAAACATCTTTCTTCAGAGGACAGAGGTCAGACGACAGAAGACAGATGAATTTACTGCAAGCAGAAGTGACCCATCTGTCCTCAGTTTTTTGTCCTCTGGTTGCCGGCTTCTGGCTCTTTGCTTCTGGCCAGTAACCAGTGACCAGTAGCCAGCAGCCACCAACTTGAAAAGAATCCAGCCGGATTTAAATATACCACATTGGAAGAGATGATATTAGTGTGCTTGACTTTTTAAATGATCGACGATGATGGGCACTGCCGGAGGGACGCGCTGGCTGCTGCTGGTGATATTGCGAATCATCGACATGTGGTTGCCGTTGACGGTTCGGTGGGGCACCCCTTCTATCCGGGTGGATTCGACGGTCACAAGGCCGTCGCCCAATCCATGGGTCAGAGCAATCATATTATCACCAAACTCATCCACCCATTTTTGCTGCTTTTGCGGCACTTTTCGACGCGCGTCGTTCACCCAGCGCTTAATATCTTTTTCGTTCCAGGGGCTGGTCACACCGGCAATAATCAACATGTTTACCCCCGCCGGATGGGATCGGGCGTTGAGGTTGGACAAAAAACGGCTTCCCGGCAGCAAATCGATTTTGGCCTCACCGGCGCCGTCGAGAATTGAATCCAGCCAGCTTGTCTCACCCTTTGTCAGGCGCGCTATCTGATCGCGCATTTCGGCAAATACCCGCATTCGCGCCATTTGTGAACCATGATTGGGTGTTCCCACCATAATAAGCGCAACAACTTCAGGTACCAGCCCAGCTGTTGTTGCTGCAGTATAGTCTATTTCAGGGCGGGTAAGCATTTCTCTGGAAACCAGGCCTCCCATGCTGTGCGCCACAATGGAAATGCGGTCAACGCCGCGCTGTCTGAGCGATTTTAACTCGGCGAAAAACAGCCGGGCCGACTCCACGATCGGCTGGTCGTTGGGATAGTGCATCAGCCACACATTAAAATCGGCTTGAACCAGCGCCGGCGCCAGGTTCTGCCAGACCTTACCGGGATCGTCCAGGCCGTGAATTAGAACGATGGTTTTCTGGTCTGCATCTAATCCGCCGGATGCTTTACCATCCGTCTCAAAGTAAAACAACCCGAAGCTCTCATAGAACCGGGCTGTCTGCTCGGGAAATTTTTCCTTTACGGTTTCCCGCAGTTGGCGACGCAGCTGCTTTTCTTCTTCCTGATAATGGTCTGCAACCAGCTGCCATAACCCGATCAGCAGGAGTATACCCGCAACGACCCAGAGCCAGCGCTTTTTTTTTGTCTGTTTGTTCTTTAGGTCCTTCATCAATCTTGGCAGTTTTAATCAAGTTACGATGGATTCTTTGTACTTCTCAAAATATGTGTTGTTATCGACAGCAAGCGTCCGGTCGGCAGCCGCCCGATTTCGTTCGCGGGCGAGCTCACTGGTGGTGCTTGTCTTTATCACATTCTCGCTCATTTTAGCCTCCCGTTTTTGTCAGAGGTCAGATGGCTCGGGGCTTTCGATCCCCACAACCAGCTTTCGCAGCATGAGCACAATTCTTTCGTAGTCTGAAAGTGCCTGCCATTCTTGAATGAAACCGCGCACCTCTCGCGGGTAGTCCGTAATAATGTTGTTCACCCCCCGCTCAATCATCGAAATGACGTTGTTGAAATCATTAACCGTCCACACGTGAACGGCTCTTTCGTTGCGGTGCAACTGCCTTACCAGCATGGGCGTCGCTCTGGCCGCGCTAATGCTCAAAAAATCCGCTTCCATCCGGGACAGGTCCCCGACAGCCGTGAACACGATGAAACCGACGGTGAGCTCCGGAAAGGACTGTTTGATCTCGGTCACAGCTGAAAAATTCAATGAACTGACGACACAATCGGCTGCAAAAGCATTTTGCCGGATAATGTCGACGACTTTTTCCGTTAGCGTGGGATCCGGCCAGGTGTACTTGAGCTCGATATTCAGCTTGATACGGCCCCGGGCAAGATCGATGACTTCCTGAAGTGTGGGTATGCGTTCGCTGCTGAATTGCGGATCAAACCAGCTGCCGACATCGATGTCCTGCAACTCGCGGTAGGTGAGGTCCCGCAGCCTGCGCTTAAGGGATGCCACCCGCATGAGATCGTCATCATGCAAAAGCACGACAACACCATCGGCGGTGGTCTGAACATCGATTTCGGCAAAGTCAGCGCCTTCGGAAATGGCATGACGAACTGCACTCAGGGTGTTCTCAGGCGCCCTGACTTTTGTGCCGCGGTGACCCGTAATCTCAACCGAGCGATCGATATTGAAACCTTGTAGAAAAGCAGCCCCGGCCACAACCCCCATAATCAAAGCCACACCGGCGATTGCCCAGCCTATCCTTTTTAAAGCCACAGGTGAAAGTATTCCGGTGGTTGGTGCGGATACGCGCATTTTCTGCTCGCCATCCGTTGTCTGAAGATAAAAACCAGCCATCAGCATGACGTGCACGATTTTAGCGACGATCAGCCAGACGACATCCAGGAGAATCATCAACACCAGGGTTATCAGCACGATCGGAACCACGATTTTCATCGTCAGGCCCGTATGACCGAGTAACTGAGAGGCAGCAAACCGCACCAGCCAGGTTGTGGCAAAAGACGTTATGCACACAACCACCCACCAGACCGCCAAAGGAACGGCGAATTCCCGGAAGCGCCCCCGCGTCTGCCGCCAGCTTGTTCTTAACGCCCCGATGGCGGTTGTATTTTCAAAGACAAGCATCGGAATGGAAAACAGCCATCGGACGTACAACCAGGTGGCCAACAGAAGGTAGGCCGCTGATAGGATTCCCGCGATGATCAATGCAACCCAAAAGTTCAACGGCTTGACGTTAATATAGAAGTAGATATCGAACTCCAGCAGCAGCCAGTAAACCAGCCCAATCCCTATAAGAAATGGGATACTGGCCCCTAAAAAGCCGGTGGCCTGCAGCAATCCAAGGCGAATCAGTGCCGGTAAATGCACAATTTCTTCCCATAAAATATGGCTGACGGAAATCCTTTTTTCAGGGTCGGTCCTGACGGAGATCATCAATAATCCTACCTGCTCTGCAAACCAGAAGACAAGGACGATGCCCACGCTGAAAATGAGGAAAAGAATGCCATGAAAAGACAGGAAAAAGACGAATAAATCGTTATCCGAGACTGCATATTGACCGCTGGTGGCCACCAGCCGATTCAACAACCATCCGGTTGCCGGGGCAAAGAAAATGATGAATATCAGGGTGATCCAGATATCAAACGTTATGGCCGGTTTGAAAACGGATCGAAGACGCTCGATTGCACTGCGATATCTAATCCAAAACATTTTGAATCCGTCCAACTTATTCCTCACCACGAAGAACACAAACCCGCCCGCCTCGCCTGAGCCCGCCTCAGGCGGACGATGGCGGGCGTAAGATGTACGAAGCTCAACAAGGATCCTATAGTACGTGTTTTTTCTTTTCTTCGTGAACTTCGTGGTAAAATCTTATAATTCGCCGTAATTCATTTGCTGTCTGCCGGAAAATCGTTCACTCTGTCTTTGTACCGGTCCATTCCGGGTTGATATCTACCAGCGCCTTTTGCAATCGCTCGACAAAATCCGGCGGAAACTTCCAGACCGTCTGACGCTCATCCTTTTCGAGACCCCGTTGGGCAGCACCGAGGTCGTAAGCCAGCAGCGCAAGCAGATCGGAGCTGACCCAGGGGCTTTTGCGAAAAAAGGAGTGGCCGTTGCCGTCCGTCGAGCCGGCAGCCCCGGTAACGTCAATGAATTGCAGCGACGGGTTGGCCCGCAGAAAGTTCGCCGCCCGCGCAGGCAATTCCTCAGGCCACATCTCGCCGAGCCGCTGACGGTGAAATAGCCAGCTGACGAAAGCCAGGGCCCGGTCGGCCGACGAAATATAGATCGTGGTTCGTTCCGGAATCCTGAGGAAGTCATCTGCCAGCGCGACGCCGAATTCTTCATGACTGATATCGCCGCCGATAATAATGACATTGCCGATGCGCAGCTTCCTGTGGATCTCTTCGTCGGTTTTATCTTTTGAGAGCAGCGCCATCTGGTGCAGCGCCCGAACCACCAGCCGCGATCCGGCACTGAAAGCAATGATGTGGATATTTTCAACCCGGGTTTCTTCCGCCAAGTAGGTCAGAAACAAGCGCAGTTTGCGCGCCAAGATGACGGCGGCCTCCAGATCCGCAAAATAGGCAAATAAACTGGGTGTCGACGCCCAGCTATAGGAAATGAAAGCCCCCCGATAGCCCATAAAATGCCACAGCTCGGCGGAGACCAGCACAGGAACATCAAACATGACCCTAAAACCATGTAAATACACATAGACATCTTTGACACCGGAAGCTGCCAGGCGCTCATTGACCAGCCGGGCAAATTCCCGGCCCCGGTCATCGGTCGACGGGCCATCAGGAACCGAGCGCGTCAAAAAAGAATAGGTCTGCGCTAAATATCCGGTGCCGTTGACCGACACCACCTCTAAAGGATAATCCCCTGAACGGTTTTTCGCCAGAGTGGTGCGCCGTACTGTTTCCCAGTTAGTTCCTTCCGGCCCGGCTTTGACTCTGGCCTCCCCCAGTCTGATGATAAATCCGGGCTTATCGAGATAAAACGGCCTTTCATCAGGATTATCTGAGGGCTTGCGATCCGTGGCATACAGCACGCGGAAGTCATCGTAAGATACCGGCGGCTGCCCTTTGGGCAGCGGATTGACGGCGCCGTCCTCGAAAACAGAGGGTGCAGGCATCAGGTTGATTTTATAACGCCGGCTGCTCGAGCAGGCATTGATCATCATCATCAATACCAGCAGACTGATTAATCCCAGCCGTGTCTTTGGCAATCGCGGTTTTTCGTTCGGTATTTTTGACTTCATGATGGCTTCTCCTCAAAGGCGCGATCAGCAGATCTCATTAACCAGCTTGATCGAACCATTCGAGCACTCGCGTTTCGAGAAAAACATAAAACGGATTGTAACGGATGCGCAATAAGAAAGCGTAGGGGATTTTCAGCAAATCCCGTTCACCCTGAATCGCCATCTGGCCGAGGAACAGAGCATCTTTTTCCGCGGGAGGGCCCTGCCCGTAAAGTGGATCATCGGGCGCAAAAGGCAGTGCCACATGGGATAAGGAAATCACGCCCTGCGGCCAGGCAAGGTGCAGCGGTTCGGTCTTTGATGCCCCGGTTGAAAACGGCGGCTTGTGGTGGGCGACAACCGCGCGACTCTGCGGGTTGGCATTGGTCACCAGGGTCATAACGAAGGGCAGGTTTTTATCTGCCGTTAAACGGGCTGTGAGCGGGGCGGGGTCGGCAATCAACAGACTGGACTTGGCCGCAAAACGATTAATGTCGAACAGCACCAGCTCATGGCGATTGGGTTTAAGATGCTTGAGCAGGCGGTCAACCACAGCATCCACTGAGACCGTGGCATCGACGGTGGATTTGAAGACCAGCGTCGGCGGCAAAATCGGGCTGGCATCGGATTGGGCCCGGGCGGCAATGCGCCGGGTAACGGATCGGATCAGGCTGTGAACCTGTTCACCGGCATTGGTGGCAAAGGAGTTGTACTTGTAAGGATCAAATTCAGGCATAACCGACAGCCAGGCCATTCCCCCCAGGCCGGGCAAAATCGACAACCGACGCTTCCATTTGGCCAGTGCGGCTGCGGGATGGAGGCCAATGGATGGGGAGATCAGCACCAAACTGGCAGGTATGGGTAAATTTTCTTTTTCAAACGCGTCGAGGGTGTAATTGAGCGTCAGCGGCGCTCCGTTCGAATAGCCTACCAGATGGATCGGCTTTTTCCCGACCTTGGATGCCAGGTGCGCCACAGCCAGACGCACGGCAGCAGCCATGTCCTGCCAGTGGATGTGCTTCAGCCCCGAGGGCGCAGTGCCGTGGCCGGGCAGCCGCAGGCCGATGACATAGTAGTTGCGCTGCTTGAGGATCTCACCCAGAGCCCGCAGGCTGTAAGGTGAATCGGACATGCCGTGCAGCAACAGTACGCCGCCAACCGGTTTGGCGGCTACAAATTCGAAGCTGCGGTTCCAGTTGGGCCGGTGCGGTTGTGGGTCAGCCGCACTGCCGGAGCTGTAGCGGACCAGCGTATATTCAGGTCCTGTTTCGATGCGGGCGTATACTTTTTCTTCGAGTTGCGCAAACAGCCGATCTTCCAGCTTGCGGTAATCATCAAAGGTTTGAATCTCATCGGTCATATCGGCTGTAAATTCTTCAGTCAGCCTCTCAGTGTGCCAGGGCTTCATAGAGGGGCCGCCACAGCCCTGAATCATTACGATGACGGTGCAGGCCATGAGGCTGAAAAAAATCCGGGTGAAATAAAAGCTCGCTCGTCGTGAGAAATCAATCTCTAATTTCATATACAGGTTTTCCTTTATCAACAGTCAGGTTGCATAACTCCCAGAAACGGAAGACCAAATTACAAATTTCAAGCAGCAAATAACAAATAATTCCCAAATCACAATTTTACAATGATCAAAACAACCCTGTACAACTTAAAAAAACAATTTTTATTGTGAATCGGGTGGACCCTATCGGCCGCGGGTCAGGACCCAGTAGACGGCCCCATTGGGTGCTTCAACCTGGTACATCGGCCGATGATTGGGGACATCGATGTTCGTCAGCCGAAGGAATAATTCGTCAAAAAACTCCGGTGTTTCCAGGCTGAAATTGTGAAAATTGCGCGTGCGGTTCACCGGTGTGACATCCACCAGATCTATCAGGCCGCTGCCCGGCTCGACCAGGTTGGCCACCCGCACCGCTTCTCCCATCATGTCCGGGCTCACGGTGCTTTCGCCCAGCCGTTTTGCCCGATTGATGATGCGGCTGATCAGCAAGGCCCGATCGTTGGAAGAAACATACACGGTGGTTTTTTGAGCCAGGGCTTTAAGCTCCAATTTGAGTTGGTTGTTAAATTCCTCGTGATCGACATCAGGTGCAGTCAGCACCACATCTTCGATTTCGGTCTGGGCATCGGCCAGATCCGCCTCCCGGTACAGCAGGCTGAAGGCATCCACCACCACCTGAGCCCCCATACTGTTGGCCACCAGCCATAATCTATCGGGCTTGATCTCGTGAATGATCAGCTGCAGCGTATGAGCCAGCTCCGCCCCGGACGCTTCGGCCACCTTACGAGCCCTAAGGTAGCCG
This sequence comes from Desulfobacterales bacterium, assembly GCA_050122475.1. Classification (GTDB taxonomy): domain Bacteria; phylum Desulfobacterota; class Desulfobacteria; order Desulfobacterales; family JAHEIW01; genus JAHEIW01. The sequence goes on from JASFIV010000052.1 coordinate 14,951, forward strand.
CGCGGTGTAGAGCCCTGATTGCCGGGCCAGTCAAAAACCAGCACCGGTGAGTTGATGTCAAGGACGTGGCCCACAAAAGCGGTTTTGCGCAGGCCGGATTCAAAAGCCTCCCTGAATCCGTGCACGACAATCAACAGGGATCGATACGGGGATTCTTGAACAAGCTTTTGGATTTGCGAGACAAATGCGGCCTGCTCCAGATCTTTTACTGTCTTAAGATGGATTTCCTCGTTTTCGAACCACTCGCTTGGATTGATGAGCATGCCCAGGCCCACCGTGGGCTGGATACGGGCATCAAAATACCCGAACTTGAGACGCGCTTCGCGCTCTCGGCCGAACCGATGTTTTAGCGGCCCTTCATTGGATTCCAAGCGACGATTGGTGACGAAAAAAAACCGATATGTGCCCTGCTCGGCCAGCTGCGCAACCTTCATGCGTCGGAAGATAAAAGCCTCTGCATGTCTTAAAGCCGCACTCGTGGAAGCAAAAAATGAAAAGTACAACCAGACCCCCACACCCAGCAACACCAGCACAACCACTGCCGTGGCAATCAACAGACGTCGTTTGAAGCGCGTCATTGCATTCTCTCCTTTTTGCCAGTATGCGCATTTTTGGCGCCAGGTTATCGGCAGGACCGAATTAGAATTGAAACGGCTGGGCGATCATCATCTGCAAACCGACGCCTTCATCGGAATAGGCCGTGTCGATCCGAATCACGATGCCCTGGGCCCACGCCCGGACACCGAACCCGGCGCACCATTTCATGTCTGAGTGCAAATCTGAAAAATCCCAATCTTCGGCCACGCGCCCGACTTCTCCAAAGGGCACAAATTGCAGCCATTCGATCCCCACATATTTTTGAATCCGCGGCCAGTTGTCGAAGGGATTCCACTCGGGAATCAATCGCAGCTCCGCCGCGTAGTAAGTGGCGGCTCTATCATTGAAGCGCTGCGTTGGATAGCCGCGCATGCGCCAGAGGCCTCCCAGGGTCGCGCCGGTATAAGCCGGCGGCCGGTTGCTGATCTCACCATTGGATTGTTTGTCCCAGGTCGGTGAATACGATGTCCAGTGATTGAGAGCCAGAACGCCCTGGCGCAGCCAGTTGCCCATTTTAAACGGAAAATAGACGTCCAGCTCACCCTCCACGTTCGTCCATGAGTCCGAGCTGTCAAACCAGCCAAAATCGCGCGACACCTTGCCACGGAAGCCAAAGCCTTTAGACGGGTTGGCGTCAAAATCGCGGTTGTCCCAGAACAGCGATAAATCAAGGCCGTTTGTTTTTATGGTCTCATCGACATCATCGCCGTCGAGTTCCTGGGAGCGGTAAAAGGGGCGCATTTCCAGGTAGCTCCGGCCGCTTTTGAATGGATTCAAGGAGGTCCCCCCTTTGGGCTCGGATATCGGGATCCCATCCTTGAGTTTGACAGTGGCAATGATATTGTCCAGGCCATCGCCGATGGGCAGCAGATATTTGAATTTGAGTCGAAAAAAATTGTCCCAACCGTCACCTTCGACGAAGTTATCTTCATCGGAGTCGTTGCTGCCGGCGCGTTCGTTCGGGAAATCAGGGTTGCCGTCGATATAGGACTCATTGTCAGAGAAATAGCCCACCGACACGATGGGATCCAGAAACAGGCGATCGATGCGTGGCATCTGGATATCGCGGCCCACCAGAAAGCCCATGCCCCCCTTGGTGCCGACAATGCCCGTAGCCAGTATAAGAGCCTGCTTCTGGGGTTTGCCGACCTTGCCGTATACGAATCCGCCGGCGAATCCGAAATTTTCGTTATAAAATGCATAGGGCAGTTTGAGGGTTTGTTCCGAAAATTGACCATCGGGGCCCACGCGAATGCTCTGGGAAAACACGGTTTGGGCCGTCAGGACCAAAAGAATAGTCAGCAAACCAGCCAGCCACTTTCGCGTCAGATCCAAAACAAGTAGACAAATTAAATTTATCGCATCAATCATTGTTACAACCCTTCAAATTATCAATGCTCACTGTATGGAATTTTCGCACCGTGAAAGCTCAACCCGTAGACTAAGGCAAGAACCGGGCCTCTATAATAGTGATATCATCCTGCAGGCGAATATCATTTGAGAATTTCAACAGCGCCTCTTCAAGAGCGGTCATGTTAAGCGGCTCCCGGGGGTAGTTCAACTCTATGAGGATGTTGATGAATCCGTCGACGCCCAGTATCACATCATCGGCATTATGGATCTCGAAGGCGCCGTCGCTGAACATCAGGATTGCGTCACCGGGCGCCAATGGTATGGTTTGCGCCTGATAGGCGGCTGCCTCTGGAATATCGTCCGTGAAACCGAACGGCAGGCCTGAAGACGGGAGTTTTTTAAAATTTCCTCTGGCATCCACGATCAAAAGTGGTGGGCCACCGGCGCCGGCAAAACACAGGCTGGCATCACGGGCATCGATGATCCCGCAGGTAGCCGCCGCAAAGGTGTTGATGTCACCAAAAACACGCACCAACTCTTTGTTGATGGTAGCGGCAAACTCGGCCGGATTTACCAAAAGCGCATAGTGGCGCTGCCACAGCATGCCCAGGTGCATCGTGTACAGCGCAGCAGCCACCCCGTGGCCTTCCATATCAGCCAGAAAAAAAGCGTAGCGATCGTCATTTAGTGCTTTCACCGCATAATAGTCGCCGCCCACGATGTCGTGCGCCATATAAAAGGTGGCAAACCGTACCCGGGGATCTTCCGGCAATTCGTGTTCCAGACTCTGGGTCTGGATTCGCTTGGCACGCTCAAGATCCACCAGCATGGGCGAGACATCCCGAAAGCTTTCAATACCGCCGATCACTTCGCCGGCGGCGTCGTAAAGCGGCGCGGTGGTAACTTGCATGGGAATCCGGCGGCCGTCTTTGGCTTGTGCAAAAACGATGATGGGGGTTGTTGTAGTGACGCCGGTGATCATGGAGCGATGCAGGGGACAGTATTCTTTGCCGCACAGGCGGTGACCGTCCTTGTCCTCATGGCAAAGGATATCCTCATGACAGGCGCGTCCCATGACATCGTCTGACGTCCAGCCGGTGATGCGCTCTGAGGATTTGCTCCAGAAGACGATCCGACGATCGCGGTCGCACACATAAACACCTTCACTCAAACCGTCTAATATGCTTTCAGCTGATATTGATAATTCATTCACCGCTACTCTCCATGCACATGATTAATGTCAGCTTCTTAGATACCCGTAATCTGCTTTCAATATTACAAATTTCATCACCAGGCAATTAAAAACTTGCAGATCGGCTCCGGGGCAGGATGGGTGTTGAATTCTAATAAATGAGAAATTTCTTCGGATAGGCGGAAAACTGCATGCGGGCGTTGTCAACCCTGTTTTAATATCTGCACAACTCGATCGCGATATGGTTGACTCTCGGGGTTGGCGGAAGCAACCTCGATCTCTGAGGGTGATGTCGCCCCCAAACCAATGTCAGCGGCCCGGGCAATTTGCTCCTGCTCAAAAATCTTTGTATTCATGATCTGAGCGTTGCTGCCGAGAGATTTCAATAGCGCCAGACCAACCGCATCAATGGCCACCCGATCGGAGGCGGCCAGGAAAACATTACCCCGAGCCCGCTTTCCGGTCATCGGCCCGCCATCGACAAACGCATCGATGCCGTCCAGAATGATCAGATCGGGATTAAACGGCGCATTGATCTCGGCAATTAGCTTGCGCTGGTGCGGGGATTGGTGCAGTTCACTCATGTAGGGGAAACCATGTCGCTCGGTCGGCACGACGCCGACATGCAGTTTGAGTGACATGGTAAATACGCCACCGTACTGGTGGGTTTTCAGGCAGCAGGTGGAAACCAGACATTCGGCCTCGAGGACGGGTCGCGCAACCCTGAACCCGTTCTGCCAGTGAAAATCTTTGGAATCGACCTTTACCCAGTCCTTGGGTTCAAGCGTATCAAAATCGATAACGTTGACATCCCGCTCCTGCAGGAGCGGCAGGATACCCTTCTCTTTCATGACCGATCGGGTGGGGGGATAGCTGCGCTCACCCAAACTGACGGATTTGGCCCCCAGCCTCCAAAGTTCGTCGACCAGGGCAACGAGGGTATCGTTGTGGGTCGAGCCGGGTGCCCGGTCGGCGGTATTGAAATTGGGTTTGATCAATACATTTTTATTCTTAACCGGGTTTATGCCCAGCGTTTTGATGGAGGATGAAACCCCTGTTTGACGATCTTCGGTATTTACAAATGCCACGCGACTTTTATCATTTGCCATAACGCGATCTCCATGCAGGCCGAATAATAAGACACCACCGGCGGTTCCAGAGTACTTTAGAAATTGTCTGCGGTTGATTTTTGCGGTCAATTGATTAATCCTTTTATATTCATTAGAAGATGGTTTCATTTTCGAGAAAATCAACTATCGCCTCTACAGTTTCAGCCGGCCGTTCCATAGGCACAAAGTGACCGGTTTCTTCAAAACACCGGAGAACAGCCCGCGGAGCGTTGGCTTTGAATCTTTTGGCGGCCGAAGCCAAAAAGGTGTCAGATTTGGCACCGTATACAACGAGGGCCGGTTTCTGCACTTGCGGGATGGTGCGCCAGATGTCATGCGGGCAGACGGCAAAACACTTTGACTCCCAGGACGGGTTGCAGGATAGGCGGATCATTCCATCCTCGGTTTTCTCAGTGCCATCCCGAACATAGGCCTCCAAAAAACCATCCTGCCAGTCCCGGAACACTGCCTTGCCTTGGTAGGCGTGCAGCATGCTGGTGCGATCAGGCCAGACCCTTTTTCGCCTGGCGGCGGTTGCCACGATGGGCACAAAGCGGGTCAGTCCGGTGAGTTTGAACACATACCACCACCACATCCAGGAAAACGGCAGAATGGTGGGATCGATGAGAACGAGCGCGCGGATTAAATCCGGCCGTTTGACGGCCAAAAGCAAACTGACGGTCGCCCCGCGGGAATGTCCCATGGCAATGACGGGCTTTCCCAGCTTTTCGACAAAGTGCTCCAGATCATCGACAAAAATATCCCAATTCGTTAATTTTTTAGGATCCGCCAATGCCCGGGTTCCGCCGTGGCCTCTGTCATCCATGCCCAAAATCTGCAGGTGCGGCCTCAGCATTTCTGCCAGAGGCGTATACGCAGCGGCACATAATCCAGTGGCATGCGCAAAATGAGCCACCGGCCCGCTCCCGCCCCAGTCGATATAGTGGAAGGAACCGTCTTTCCCCTCAAGGGTATGGTCGGCTCTATTCATGGTTATCCGATGTGTCTAAGATTTTTCATTTGGTTGCCGCAGCTCCAGTGGAATGATGGAATATTGGATAACGTTCTAAAAAAACGGATTCCAGATCAAGCCCGGAATGACCAAAACTCCTATAAATATCGTTCTGACGATTAAGAAACAGTCCGCATCACAGGAAAAACAAGCACAATATGGAAAACACCCAAATTCGTCAAGTGTTCGATCTAATTGAAATAGTTAAACGGGTTTCATAAGGGTTAGATCTTGTTCGATAGCAAGGCTATGAGGAGGAGAGGGAGTGCCGCGTACAAGTAGTACGCAAGCGAACCTTGACGACGAATAACACAGCTATCGGGCAAG
>JASFIV010000053.1:0-20499 GCA_050122475.1 Desulfobacterales bacterium
CCGAAAGCGATTTGATGGTACAGGGCACGACCACCATCCCTTCGGTTAAAAATGACCCGCTCGACAGGGATGCAGCCATGTCCTTGTGGTCGTAAACAAAATCCGCCATGGCCTCGACTGCATCGGGGTGGTAGTCGGTCTCGATTTCAATGTTTAAGCGGCCGGCCTTGGAGATGATCAAATGGGTTTCAAAATGCGTTTCTCTGAGTAATTCCAGTATGCGAACGCCATAGGTAACCCCGCTGGCACCGGATATGCCGATGACTATACGTTTTTTCATAAATCTATCCTTTATAAAATTAATATTTACCGCCCGCTTCGCTCAAGGCGCAGAAAGCGCAGAAGGAAAAAGAAATAAGAAACTTTGCGACCTTTGCGTCTTTGCGGTTAACTGGTCCTATTTCTTCAAAGATTCAAATTCCGCCACGCAACGCGCCATGATTTTGTCCACCAGAATTTCACTGTGCCGGATAATTTGCTGGATGGCTTCCGGAGTCAAGTTGTCCCAATGGATCCCGCCTGTGACAACTACTTGGGTTTTAAGTGTAGCGGCCATAATCTCGGCCGTTGCCTTGACCAGTTCGTCTTCCTTGTGCCCCACCAGGCAGATAACGGATGCGCTGGCACTGGTTAATTTAGGATCCTTCAGGCTCGGCCGTGGCTGGGCAACTGCGACTGCGCCGATATGGGGTTTTTCTCCACCCCAGATGGCCACCAGCACATCAGCACCGATTAATCGGACACTGGCGGAAAGATTATACGCATCTTCCTCGGTTTGGATGGTAAACTCGCGGCTTTCCATTTAAAATATCTCCAATGCGGCTGAGATAATTGCCTGCGCAAAGGCCTCATCTTCCATATTGGCCGCAATTTCAACGACGCTGACATCGGGTTTCAACTGTTGGCGCAGCGTTTTGACAAATACCTGGTCTTCTTGCGGGTCGTAAGTCGGATTTTCCGGGCTGTCCACTGAAGACCATCCATTTTGGGGTATGACGATGCGGACCGTGCCGGTCGCTTGATTGAGTTTGTCGGCAAAGGCACCGGCAACTTCTTTGAGCTCAGCGCTTGATAAACGTATCCAGGTTCTGAATTTATCCAGATCGTATTTACGGCGCTTATGATATTCCGGCTTATATTTGGATTTGGCCGGTGTCATGTGATTGACACTGCAGGTTGATATGATCTGGGGGATACCGGCCTTACCAGCTGTTTCCAGGCGATGCGGGCCGGCATCGCGCATAAATCCATACAAATGTTCGCCGACACCACCCGGGGCCAGATCAACAACACCCTGAAAAAAACCATTGGCAATCATATTTTCCATGGCTCGGTCGCCGATGCCGGCGGCTGAGAATCCGATGACCTGAAACCCTTTGTTCTCAAGGCCGGCGCGAACGGCGCTGGCACATTTTTCACAAGGACCCAGCATGGTTAAAGCAATGGCCTTACCTTCAGCGGTTTTGGCAGATGTGATTTTGCCCAGCACCATCCCGGCCAGGGCTTCGGCAGCTCGATCCATGACATTTTTGAGTAAATTGCTGACACCGGAAATTTCGATCACGGAATGGAAGAGGGCAATATCACCGGTGCCGATATAGCGAGTGGCAAGCCCTGGCAAAGCAGCCGTAGAAGAAATCATCACTTTGGGTATGCCAAAGGGCAGTAAACGCATCACCTCAGTAGCCATCAATGTGCCGGTCGAGCCACCGATGGCAATCACGCCATCCAATTTATTCTCAGAGAGCAGGTCCGCTGCAATGCTTGAAGCGCCTGCCATCGTAATATTGGTTATTTGTGTACGGTTGCGTGAGTTGCGGATTTCATCAAAACTGCTGCCGCCGGCCGCTGCAACACGCTCCGGTGGGATGTCTGCGCCGGATGGCGCATCACCGCGCATGGAGATGTCCATCAAGAGCGTATCGAGGCCAAGGTCCTTTAACTTATCGACTAAATATTCGGTTTCCAACCCCTTGGTATCCAAGGTTGATATAATCAGCACGGTCTTTTGCATAAGACATATTTAGGTTAGCCTGTTGAGCCCGTTGAGCCGGTTTATAACGGAACATGGACTGATTTCATTTTTTAAACCGGCAAACGGGAAAACGGGAAACGGGCTCAACTTGATTCCTGCTTAACCTTCTCCGCTATCATTTTTTTCAGAGTTTCTTTGTTGACCTTGCCCGAGTCACCGACTGCCGGAAATTCAGAAACCACCTCCAGTCGCTCCGGCAGTTTGTACATGGCCAGCTGTTTGCCTTTCAAAAACTCCACCATTTCATCGAAGGCAAAATCCTGACCAGCCTTGGGGATCACATAGGCGCAAGCTCGCTCTCCCATTTCCCGGTCTGGGTAACCAACAACGGCAACCGATGCGACCTTGGGATGGTCGTTTAGCAGTCCCTCGATCTCGGCCGGATAGATATTCTGCCCACCGCGGATGATCATATCCTTGGCGCGGCCCAATATCCAGAGACACTCTTGATCGAATTTGACGATATCACCGGTGGTGGTCCACCCATTGGGATCAAACACGGTGGAGGTCAGCTCTTCATCCCGATAATAGCCGGCAGGGGCATGGGGGCCTCTGAAATACAGGATACCGGGCTCGCCGTCGGGTACCTCGCTGCCGTCTTCATCCTTAAGAATCACTTTGTTGCCGGGCAGCATGCGGCCAACCGTTCGGCGGCGCAAATCCTTGCTGTCTTCAACCCGGCAGCCGGAAACCGATCCCATGTCCTGAGTGCCCAGGTCACTGGTGATGACGGCACCGAAGGCCTCCTCGGCTTCTTCAGCAATCTGAGGCGAGAGATAACCACCGGCGGAGCGGATAAATCGCAGAGAGCTGAGATCATATTTGGAGGTGTCGCATTCCAGCATGCGCACCAAATGCGTGGGGACCACACCGATGGCCGTGGCTTTTTCTTTTTCGATCAGGGCCAGAGCATCCTCCGGGACAAACTCTTCGAGCATGACCGTTTTGGCGCCGACTAGCGGTGCGGCAAAATAGGTCAGGGTCCCGGCAGCCCCACCTGCATGCGGTGCAATGGCCATGGTGGTATCCTTGTGGTTGAGGCCCCAGATGCTGACCCGACCCTTGGACGTGCACACCCGCGGTGCAGTTGGCCATTCCACCAGTTTGGGCAGTCCGGTTGTACCCGACGTGGTGGTCAGCAACGCAATATTCCAAAGCGGATCCAATCGTCTTTCATTGAGAATATTTTCATCAATCTGTTTTTCGGCAGCTGCCTGTGCCAGCTGGGTCAGCGAATAGGTGTTCTCAGGGGCTGAATCCGGTACCGTGTCGTCAAAAAGAAAAATATGTTTTAGATGCGGAAACCGCTGTTGCAGTTCCTTATACATTTCCAGATAATTAAATTTGCGGTATTCATGCGGAATGACCACTGCCGAAGCTTCAGTTCTTTCAACCATGTATTCCAATTCCCGCTGACGCAGATACGGATAGACGGTCAGCGAGATGAGGCCGGCTCTTTCGGCGGCAATTCTGGCCAAAAAGCCGTAGACACTGTTGGGTGATTGAATAATGATGCGCGCATACTGGGGGATGCCCATCTGAACCCAGGTAGAGGCAATCCCATCCACCAGGCGTTTGGCTTCCGCCCAGGTTACGCGATATTTGGAATCCACCAATGCCTCCTGATCGCCGTATTCGCGGGCATTTCTATCCCAAAAATCATAAAAGAGCTCCTGGGTCCAGTAGCCGTCATTTAAAAATTCATCCACCATATCTTTTTGATAACGGATCGGTTTCACAACGTTCCTCCCTGTAAATGTTAGGTCTGTATCAAGTGATTTTAATCTTCTTTTTTGGCTGCGGATCGCTTGGCTTTTAGTCCGGCTTTAAACGTCTCCCAGAATTGCCGGTCGGTGTCCTTCCAGGCAGCGCCCCAGCGTCGCTCGAAATACGAGGCCGGCAAGCGTTCGTGCCAGGATGCCCATGGATCGCGGCCTTCTTTTTTAGCCGTTAAAACATCATTCAAATAGTCTGTTATATTTGCCAGCTCTTCTTTGGGCAGATAAGAAACGGCGCCTTCCTTGATCGAACGCACCAGGTTATCCGGGCTCCAGGCATGGGCCGTCAGCATAACTGCCGGGATGTTTTTGCGCGTTGCCATTTTTAGAAGGCCGTAACCGTCAACCCCCATAATATCCAGAATGACAAGATCAAACTTCTCGGATTCCAGCAGATCCTTGGCCTTTTCAAATGAAGATGCGGTTACCATTTCACACATCGGCAGCAAGTCGATCAGGGTGTCCAGAACATCCTGCTCATCATCGACTGCCAGTACACGTTTACCCTCCAAAAATTTTTTATCTGCCATTTCCGCAGTTCCTTCTTTAAAAAGAGCGTTAAGGTGACTATCGTTTGAGGTTTCAGTCAATCCTATAAAATGCTCACGCAAAGCCGCTAAGCTCGCAAAGCTTTCAAAAAATAGTGGAGATTCTTGGCGCCTTTGCGTCTTTGCGTGAGGCATAAAGCATTTGGTCGCACGCTTGTCCGTTTTTCTAAAGACCGTACTCTGACCACCTACCCTTAACCCGCTCAACCACTTCCGGATCGAGTTCGATGGGAATCGGTTTTTTCTTCCATTCATAGGGGATGGTGGCATCCAATAAGAGCCGGCCGGTAATTTCCCTGGCCTCGATCGGCAAAGAAGGATCCAGCGGTGTGGATCGACCGCGCTTGATGACCTGGGACCGGTTGGGCTGGAACCGGAAACTCAGGGCATACATTACGCGCGGTATATCCCAAGGATCGATATCTTCATCTACGACAATGACTGTTTTGAGCCCATAAGCGCCCATTTCAGTGGAGATAGCGGCCGTCAGGACCTGATCGGCATGTCCGGGATACATCTGCTTCATGGAAATGATGGCCAAAAACCGCCCCGAACCCTCCGGCGGGCAGTAAACGCCTTTCAAACCTGGTATTTTCATGGCCAACAGCTGCTGCCACAGGGTTGCGCCGTAGGAGAGGGCCATGGTCATATGGGTGTCGGTCACTGCCCGACCTACTGTGGTTCCCCACAAAATGGGATTGTTGCGGTGCGTGACGCATTTGACATCAATAAAATTGCGTGGATCGGTGCCGACGCCGGAATAATAACCGGTGTATTCGCCGAAAGGACCTTCCTCCATGAATTGATCGGCATCCACTTCACCTTCGATTACGATTTCAGCATTGGCCGGTATCGGCAGATCGACGGTCTCACCTTTGACGACTTCGATGGCTTCGCCTCGCAGCGCACCATATACATCGTACTCGGAGACAAAAGCGGATACGCGCGCGGCGCCCAGCACAAACAGCAGAGGGTCGCATCCGATCACCGAAGCAACCTGCATGGGTTTGCCCATGGCCTGGTATTTTTTGAGCATGATGTCGGCGTGCTTGCCTTTGATAAACTGGGTGCCGATTTTGTCCTTAGCCAGTAGCTGACTGCGGTAGGTTCCCAGATTCACCCATCCGCTTTCCGGATCCTTGCTGATGATGAAATGGGCCGTGCCGATATAGCGCCCGCCATCCAACGGGTACCACTGGGGGACCGGAAATTTAAAAAGGTCGATTTGATCGCCGGTTAATATATTTTCCTTGCACGGTGCACCGGAGCTATCCACTTCTTTAGGCGGTATTAAATTTTCACCCAGCTTGGCCCATTCTTCATATAAATCCACCAGGGTGGAATCCAGCGGCAGGCCCATAATCAGAGCCAGCCGCTCGACGGTGGTGCAGACACTGGTAATTACCGGTGTATCGTAATCTTTGACGTTTTCAAAAAGAAGTGCCGGACCACTTTGCTCTTCATTCAGCTTGGCGATGTGCGACAACTCCAGGTTCCAGTCGACTTCGGCAGTGATCCGTTTGCACAGACCTTTTTCTTCGCCTTTGGCAACAAAATCTCTCATGTCTCTCATAAAACATTTCCTCCTTTTCTAAAATTTAATATGGATAATTAAAATAACCAAAAGTTTGTTAGTAAATGATTAATCCTTCTATATTTTAATCTCTGATGTGTCTTTCAGTCCGGTACAACTGAGATGTTTTCTCGATTTGATATCCTCCTCATCGGATCCGGTGAGTGATCCTGTATTGCTATCTATAGAAGGCAGTTGTATGTGAAAAATACGGGTTAAGGAAGTTTGATGCGTTTCATGGCCTGCTCCTTGAGCAGCTGGAGACCGCTTTTGCCGGCGATGACCGATTCTGTCTTGCGCTGGCTCCAGACCGTTTCCGGTCGGGCCTGGACGATAAACACGTTCTCCGGAAAAGAAAGGTCTTTATCAATGGCCCATTCAATATCCATTGGCCGGCCATAGTGGTTTTCGATATTCTTGGCAGCTCGGACCAGGGCCTTGATTTCATCATCAGCCAGACAACAGGTGCATTGTATGTCTTCAGCAACATCGGCGTCGATGACCTTGCCCTGTTCCAGGTCATACACACATTCGATGTGCTTGGTGGATATGGTTCTTTCATTGATTTCCAGCATGACTTTATCGACAACAAACTTATCCGGATTGACCGAGCCGGAAACCACGGTTTCCCCCAGACCCCAGCTACCCTCGATAACCACTTTGGATATATCACCATCTGTCGGATTCAATGTGAACATCACCCCAGCGGCCTTGGAATTGACCATTTTCTGTATGCCCACACTGATCAGCACTTTTTCATGAGGAAATTCGTTTTTGATGCGGTAGGCGATGGCACGGGGCGTGTACAAACTGGCCCAGCAGTTTTGAACATGGCTAACTACCTGGTCCGCGCCCTGGATCCAGAGATAGGTATCCTGCTGACCGGCAAAACTGGCGGTGGGTAAATCTTCAGCAGTGGCACTTGAGCGCACTGCCACCGGAATGATCTCCACCGCGCACTTGCTGCACAGCTGTGAATAACCGTCTGCAATGGCCTTGACAACAGGTTCGGGTATTGTGGTTTGTTTGATGAGTTCCTGCACGTCGGCACTGGCCTGGTTAAGAGCCGCCACATCGTCTGGATCCAAATCGGATACATATTCAATAATTTTGTCCTTTATGCCGGCAGCGGTAATAAACAATAAATAGCTATCGGTGGTCACCGCAAAACCGGGCGGGACCCGAATTTCGGCCTTGATCATCTCCCCTAAGCTTGCATTTTTGCCGCCTACGATGGGGAGTGAATTTTTATCCAGTTTCTCAAAATCAAGGATATAATCCATTGCGCAATCCTTCGCCGCCCAACCGTCTGGAACCCCCTCCCCGGCAGGAAGGGGGTTCCGACAGGAAGTTTACGGGTAGATGGCGAAAGCCATTAAACTGCTTCAAAGCATGTCGCAGTCAGATGACGTTCGCAGCTGGTTTAGTCTGCTCGCTTGACGATTTCCACCACTCCACTGTCACCATCCACTTTGATGATATCGCCGGTTTTAATGACCTGAGTCGATACACCGGTACCGGTCACCGATGGGACACCGTATTCCCGGCAGACGATGGCGGCGTGGCTGGTCAAACCGCCGATATCGGTTACAGCAGCTTTGATCTTGGTGAATACCGGGGCCCAGGACGGATTGGTGGACGGGCAGACCAGAACTTCACCGGGTTGCAGATCAGTGATGTCTTTGAGCATTTTCAACACGCGGGCCGGGCCTTCGACGATACCGGCCGATGAAGCAAATCCCTTGATTTCAGAAACATCTTCATCTGCGGTTGCGTCAACACCCTTGAGCCATTCTTGCACCCTGTCAGTGGTGATACCCCACAGCATGATGGTAAAGGGCTCGGCTACTTCTTCGGGTGGAACTCCCAGAGCGGGGATCGGATTCCACTTGCTGGCAGCTTCAAGTATCTTCCGGCGTTTTTCGGCTGTGGACTTGTAGTAGCTTCCACGCATGGGGATATCCACCCCCAAAGCCCAGCCGGTCGACAATTCGGTCAGCAACTGTGGAATTTCATAGCGGTTGAACATAAAGATGTCATCGACCTGGTTGAGCATGCCGTTATTGACCAGCAACTTGCCGAAATCTCTGATCTTGTCAAACCAGATGGTGTGGAACCAGTGCTCAACCCAGAACAAATGGTCTTCGGCATAGCGGTAAATCGTCCGAATCGTGTTGTAGGCATCATCAAATGCCTTGCGGTCTTCATCGGTTTTGATGAGTTTGCGATATTCGGCCACAATTTCATCCCGTTCTTTTTCGATCGCATCCAGCGAGCGCTCGATGGCTTCGCCGTTTTCGAGGCGTTCGACGTAACCTTTGATGTAACCGTAGGGAAGTTCGGGATCTGTCAGCCAGCTGCCCTCATAATGAAACCAGCCGCTGCCGCAGGAGACATAAAACCAGGGATCTTTTGCTTTCTCGTATTCGGCGAGCCAATTTTTTCCATCCTCTGATTGCTGAAGCTCAGCGACCTTATCTTCCACCGATTTGTCACTCTTGAGAATTGCGGAAACCTCTTTGGCGGAATTGGCCAGCTTGGAAAGGCGGCATAGTTCCTCTTCGGGCTTGAACATCGATACATAGGCGCCGGCGACCATCTTGCCGATGGCGCTTTCACTGATTCCCGGAAAAAGCTTGCGGGATACATCCGCAAACATGAGGTACGCCAGATAGGTCAGGTTGAGCATTTCAAAATGATACTGCCAGCCTTTGAACATCTGGTTGACAAGCTTGTCAAACGCTTCAATCAAATAATAGCTGTCATACACGCCTGTGGGTGCCGGCAGCACCTCATCATCGGGAACAAATTTCGGCAATTCGGCGGGTATTTTTACTGCCGCCATCTCTTCGCCAAGAGCTTTAAACTTGGTGAGCCACTTGTCCCAGAGTTCATTATAATGTTCAAACACGTAAAAAACACGTTTTTCAAAATGCCCTGCTTTTTCACCGATGATCTCCTCGGGGGGAGGGGCAATGGCGCAGATGTACATGTAACATCCCATCATTCGTTGCGCGATTCCTTGTGCCGGTGGGATGCAGAATACCCGGGTCGTATACTGTGAGAGGGCAATCTGCCAGGCTTCCTGGAAAATTAAATCCAGCGGCGGCATCGGCTCTGGGGCGTGGATTTTGTCCTGATACCAGAATTGCGCTTTTTCCCAATCTGCTCTGTCCTCAGAGAACAGGTGGTGGGAGGGATACATTTCTTCCCAGCCTTCGAGTTCAGGTGGAACCTGAAACTCATGAGGATCCGGAAATCGTCCAGGTTGTTCGGCCATTTTCTTCCTCCTTTCATGGTGGGTTTAAACGCTAATGGGTGAGCTGAGCTTTTGTATACAATAACATCAAAGGCTTTCGGTCGGAGGAACTGGAACGCGAATACATTGCAAGACCAGTTTAGGTGTGAGCACAGAAGCCTGAAATTAAATAAGATTCATTTTTTATGGACTAATAAAAAAAAACTGTCAAACCAATTTAATTTATGCTATGCATAAGTTCTGTTTATGGATGAAAATCGTCCATAAAAAAAATTAGGGTAAAAGGATGCATCGTCAAAATCCTATGAAGGATTCGGTTCATCCATATGAACGCTCGAGTTTTATTTATTAAAATTCAAGGTCTTATAATCACTACCCAATCTTCAATACCGAATGCCCAGAAATGATCTATGTTAAATTTTAATCAATTCAGGGTTTTTTACTACGCGGCCAAGAACTTGAACTTTACAGCCGCAGCCGGCGAGCTGTTTATTACTCAGCCGGCGGTCACCGCTCAGATCAAGTCATTTGAAGAATTTTGCAACCTGAAGCTATTTAAAAAGAAGGGCCGCAAGATTTACCTGACAGATGAAGGCCGGTCACTGTATCAGTATGCAGTCAAGATCTTTAAGTTTGAAAAAGAAATTGAAGCCGTCATAGATGACATGCGCGAACTTAAAAGAGGCGTACTCAGTCTGGGGACCACCAAGGCCTATGCGCGCTATTTTATGCCTTTGATGATCACCACCTTTCACCAGAACTATCCCCAGATTAAAATACAACTGAATGAAGGCAGCTCGCTGGATATGATTTACGGCCTGTTGGATTTTAAAATTGAGGTGGCGATTATTGCCAAAGCTGAAGATCACCCGGAGGTCCATTTTTTCCCGTTTAGCCAGGAGGAAATGGCGGTAATTGTGGCACCGGGACATCCCCTGACAAAAAAGAAAAAAATTACCTTTGCCGATCTGGCGAACCTCCCTTTCATAATGAAGGAAAATGGCTCCGGAACCCGGAAACTGGTCGAAGAATTATTTGAAATGGAAGGCTGCACACCCAACATTCTAATGGAAACCAGCAATACCGAATTTATCAAACAGCTCGTGCAGCGCGGTGAAGGGGTTTCGTTTGTCGTCAAAGAAGCCGTGGCTGCAGAATTGAAAGAAAAAAAGCTAACCGCTGTCCCCCTGCGAGGCCCCAAGGTGTATCTGGGCGTCAGCATTGCCTACCTGAAGGAACAGGTCCTTTCGCCGCCTGCCCGGGCTTTTGTCGATACGTTGATCGGCCTGAAATCAGAGGATCTGCACCCCATGGGAATCGGCCTGCTAATGGCCAAAATTCTCTCACAGCGTAAGAAGGAGCAAAGACAATCGACCCGGATGTGAGATTTAGATGGACGATAGATCTGTAGTTGAGAAAATCTACCAGCTGGCCCGATCTTATCTGAACACGCGACGCAATGACGTTCACGTCGAAATATCCTTGCAGTTTGCACGCGAGCTGCTAAAAGCCGAAGGCGGCGAGGAGGACATCGTGATTCCGGCCATCATTTTGCATGATGTGGGCTGGAAAAAAGTACCGGAAGCCCTGCATTTGAAGGCTTTCGGTCCCGGGGCAACTTCTCCCGAGCTAAACCGAATGCATGAAGAACAAGGCGTTCAAATCGCCGGCGATATTCTGTCAAAGGTTCAGTATGATCAGGACAAGATCTCTGAGATACTTAAAATAATCGATGGTCATGATTCCCGAAAAAAAGCCATTTCTCTTAATGACCAGATCGTGAAAGACGCGGATAAACTGTTCCGCTATTCTCAAAAAGGATTTCAGATTGACAACAAGCGGTTTGAAGAAACCATTTCCGAAGGATTAAGCCGTTTGAGGAAATACTTAGATCGGTGGTTTTTTACACAGGCCGCCTATCGCATCGCAAAAGATGAACTCGAAAAACGAGGAAAGGAAGCCGGGCGATGATCCCAGAATGGTCAATATTAAGGCGCCAGCAAGTGGCAGATTATAAAATCTTTTCGCTGCATAAAAAGCAGGTTCGCTCACCCCGCACGGGCGAAATCAGAGAGATGCTTGCCCTCCAGTTTCCGGACTGGGTATTGACGCTGGCGCTCACGCCGCAGCAGGAGGTTGTCATGGTGCGCCAATACCGGCACGGCACCGAGCAGGTCTGCCTGGAGCTGCCCGGCGGCTTGGTGGACCCGGATGACACCTCCCCGGAATTGTCCGCCCAAAGGGAGCTGCTGGAAGAAACCGGTTTCACGGTTTCGAATATCCGGTTGATCGGTGAATGCTCGCCGCAGCCGGCCATCCTGAGCAATCGCTGCTTTTTCTACCTCGCTGAGGATGCTGTAAAAACCCGGCAGCAAAACCTGGATGCGGGCGAAGACATCGAAATTTTAACGGTGCCGCTCAAAGAAATTCAAGCCAAAATTGAAAGCAATGAAATCGACCATGGAATGGTGTTGTTGGCCTTCTTTTTTTTCCGGATGAAAAATGGATTGTAATATATCATCCGGCTGACAGCCAACGATCGATCCAGTCGATATTGAGATACAAAAACCGTATTCAGTCATAAAATATTCAGACAGATCAGAGGCATTCAGATTATTGACGTGACCAACAGTTCCATTTAAAAGATTTCAGACCAAATATTATCTTCGCCTTGATTTTGGATTTCAAAGGAGAAACGAAGCATGTCTGACAAAACAGGTAATTTTTCAAGACGAGATTTTATCAAACGTGCCGGTGCTGCAGGGATCGGGTCGGCGGTGATTCCCTTAAGCATGCTATCATCGGCTCGTGGCAGCACGACTACCGAAGCGTCCGAACCAATGAAGGTGCCGATGCGGCCGTTTGGGAAAACCGGTGTAAAGGTTTCTATGCTTTCGCTGGGCGGTGTTTTAAAGCCTTCCGACCAGCTCGTTTTCAGGCAGGCCTTTAATATGGGTGTCACTTATTGGGATACGGACAACTGGTATGGATGGGGCAAGAACGAAAAAGCCATCGGTAAATATTTTGCCAAATACCCGGGCGATCGTAAAAAGGTTTTTCTGGTAACAAAAGCCAAATCATCAAATCCACAAAAATTAACACAGAAATTAAACGCCTCACTCGAGAGAATGAATACCTCTTATATCGATATGTACTTCATTAGTTATGTCAGTAATGCAAAAAAGGAATTGACCGATGCCGTTAAAACCTGGGCTGATAAGGCCAAAGCGCAAGAAAAAATTCGGTTATTCGGATTTAGCGCCCATAAAAATATGGAAGACAGCATGCTGGCTGCAGCCCAACTGGGCTGGATCGATGGTATCATGATGAGTTACAATTATCGGCTTATGGTCAAAGACAAGATGAAAAGAGCGGTTGATGCTTGTGTTGCGGCGGGTATCGGATTGACTGCTATGAAGACACAGGCGGCTTTCTCAGCCAATTTTTATGCATCCATCGGTTCTGAAACCGATGACGCCTTGAAAATGACCGAAAATTTCATGAAAAAAGGCTATACCGCCGAGCAGGCCAAGCTCAAGGTGGTTTGGGAGAATCCGAATATTGCCAGCATCTGTTCGGCGATGCCCAATATGACCATTCTGCAGGCCAATGTTGCCGCGGCCCTGGATAAGAAAGAACTGTCCGTGGGTGACCGGTATCGGCTGCAACGATATGCCCGGCAAACGGCTCCCGGCTACTGCGCCGGTTGTTCACAGATTTGTGAATCCGCCACCGATCTGGATGTTCCGATCAGCGATATATTACGCTATTCCATGTACTATAACAGCTATAGAGAACGCGATACCGCTCTAAGACTGTTTAATTCACTATCGCCAGATGTCAAATCAAATATCCTTAAGGCTGACTATTCTATAGCTGAAAAACGGTGTCCCCAGAAAATTCAGATTGGCAGGGTGCTGAAAAAGGCATATGAAGATTTCAGTTAAACACCATTAATTTTTTATTGGGATCCAGCGGTGCTCAATTTAAATCAGCTCAGGGCATTTTATCAGGTCGCCAAATGTCAGAATGTCAGCCTGGCAGCCAGGCAATTGTTCGTCAGCCAGCCGGCAGTAACGGCCCAGGTCAAGCTGTTTGAGGAGAGCTGCGGCCTAAAGCTTTTCAAAAAAAAAGGCCGCAACCTAATTCTTACCGATGAAGGTAAAACACTCTTCAATTTTTCCCGCAAAATCTTCGAGTACGAGAAAAAAATCGAAGATGCTGTCGCCCAGATGAAGGCCTTAAAAAAAGGCAATCTAAAATTGGGCTCGGCCAGGACTTACGCCCGTTACTTTATGCCTTTTTTGCTGACCGGATTTCGCGACGCCTTTCCAGATATCAAAATTCATCTGGATGAAGGCAGCTCCCGTGAAATGATCCACAGCCTGATCGAATTAAAAAACGAAGTGGTGATCATTGCCAAGGCCGATGATCATCCAAACATCGCCTACATCCCCTTCAGCCGGGAAGAGCTGGTGCTTATTTTGTCGCCTAACCATCGGCTGGCACGTCAAGACAGTATCAGCTTAGAACAAATGGCTGAAGAGCCGATTATTATGAAGGATCCGGGCTCTGGGACCCGCGGGCTTGTAGATGACTTGTTTTTGAATAATGGCGTCACGCCCAATGTGTTGATGGAAACCGGGGATGCCGAAATCATCAAGCTGCTGGTACAGCATGGAGAGGGCATTTCGTTTTTGGTGAAAGAAGCAGTAGCGATCGAGCTTCAAGAAAAAAAGTTGGTCAGCGTACCCTTAAAAGCAGACCCTCTTTTTTTAGACGTCACCATTGCTTATTTGAAGAATCAACCGCTCTCACCGCCCGCGCAGGCTTTTCTTGATAGCCTGAAAAAACTGGGAACAAAAAAAATGCGTTTCCAGGGTATGGGTGCTCTGATGACAAAAATGCTTACAGCGGAAAAATAGTGAACCGTTTGTGGTCGCTGATGATTCATTCCGCGGTCAATAAAAAATAGATGGATAAAAGTTCCGAGTCCTGGAAACATTGATTTAAAAATTTACCACAGCTCAAAGGAGGCATGGGATGGAGAAAAAATTTATTATGACGGCTTTCAGCAAGGATAGGCCCGGCATCGTTGCTGATGTGACAGAGGTGCTTTATGAACATGGGTGTAATCTTGAAGACTCGACGATGACCAACATGCTCGATGAGTTTGCCATCATCCTTTTGTTTACCGGCATAGGAGATGGTTTAGAGGAGAAGTTATCAGGTGACTGTCGACGACTTGAAAGGGAAAAAGGGATAACGGCCTTTATCAGACCGGTGGAAGCTGAAGACAAGGGCAAATTAGCCGGCGTTACCACTAAAACCATCAACGTAGAGGGCATCGATCAGACCGGTATTGTATTCAAGATCAGCAGATACCTTGCCAACAACGAGATCAATATTGAAAGCCTCACATCACGGCGGACCACCTCGCCTGAATCCGGAACTGCGCTCTATTTTATGGAAATCAAGGTTCAGGTTCCCGAACGAATTTCTATCGAGCAACTGGAAAATGGGCTCTCACAGGTGGGCGAAGAATTGAATCTAGAAATAACGCTTCATTAATGGAATTCAATACAATTTAAAAACATGAGATATTTATAACATATCGGCAAAATTGATCGGCCTCCAGAAGTTGTGATATTTTTGCATAGCCGAAATCTAGATATTTTACAGATACTCTCATGTATAACCATCTATATAAAATTTACGAGAATATCATTATAATTCTCTCGGTTCATTACCCCCGTGAGTTGCGTACTAACAGATTTGACGCAATATCAGATCTGCGGTATTGAAATTTAGCCATTCTACCTTACCTTAGTCATTCAAGCTGCATAACCTATTATAGAGGGCAGGAATTGTAATGCCCGGGAGGATTCAGAGTGAAAACATCCAGCCAACCTGCGAATGACAAATTGTTTGTGGCCAGAGCACTTGAGGCAACCATCCAAATAGGCCTCGTCGTTCTACTTCTTTATTGGTGTTTCAAGATTGGGCAGCCGTTCATTCAGATTATCGCATGGGGCATCATCATTGCCGTTGCAATTCATCCCGGCTACAATCGGCTAAAGTCTGTTTTGGGTGGACGTGGCCGTCTGGCGGCAGCTCTGATTACATTTTTTGCACTGATCGTCCTGCTTGTTCCAGCCTATATGCTTTCCGGTTCTGTTATCAAAACTGCTCAGGATTATTCGGCACAGCTGACCGCCGGGACGTTAAATGTACCGCCGCCATCGGAGAGCGTCAGATCCTGGCCGGTAATCGGCGAGCCTTTATACGAGTTTTGGAGCCTTGCCTGGAACAATCTCGGAGCTGCCCTGAACAAAATTACCCCACAGCTCAAAAAGCTTGGTATTCCGCTGTTGTCTGCTGCTGCGGGTGTCGGGGTCGCGATCCTAAAGTTTATGCTTTCAATCATAATTGCCGGTGTTCTGCTTGCAAATGATGCCGGTGGCGGTCGAGCTGCACGGGCAATCGCTAATCGGCTCCTGAGTGAGAGGGGGGCAGATACAGTCGAACTCGCAGTGGCGACTGTGCGAAGTGTTACCCTGGGTATTCTGGGTGTCGCACTAATCCAGGCGCTCCTGGCAAGCCTTGGTTTTATTTTTGTCGGCGTGCCTGGAGCGGGGTTTTGGGCCCTAGTGGTGTTGATTCTTGCAGTGGTTCAGCTTCCCACTATTTTGATATTAGGCCCGATTATTATTTACGTGTTCTCCACCAGCAGCACGTTTATCGCATCTGTTTTCGCGATTTGGAGCATCCTCATCGGCATATCTGACACCTTTCTTAAACCCCTTTTAATGGGTCGTGGAGTCGATGTTCCCATGCTTGTCATCTTCATTGGAGCAATAGGTGGATTTATGACATCTGGCATTATCGGCCTTTTCCTTGGCGCCATCATTCTTTCACTTGGTTATAAGCTTTTCTTACTATGGCTTAATATGGATATGCAGTCGGAAGGAGCGTCATCCAAACCTGAGTAGCGATCATCCAGCGAGTCCTATGAAAAGTAGTGATTTCTATCAAATCATTTAATTTGAAGCGCTTTGGGATTTATATTTTTTTGATATATGCTTGATATGAAAAGCCCCTTTTCGTGCCAGGAGGCAAGAAAAGGGGCTTTGTTCAACTCAGGTTGCTCTTAAGCACTAGCCCGTGACCGGATGGTCCTGGCCGTAGCTTTTGACCTTATAGACCTTGCATTGAAATGTTCGCAGCGGCCACGATCCTAAAGCCTCATCACATTCCGCCTCATCACTGGAAGTGCAGACATTGATATTGGAGACCCAGACACCGTGCAGCCAGGGCTCTTCACCCGGCATTTCCGGATACCACCACCCGTGCTGAGCATGCACCACTTTCGGATCGATATCCTCGAAGATGTCAACTTTCTGCATCACCCGACCATGCTGGGTTTCGATCCAGACCCAATCCCCATCGGCGATTCCGATTTCTTTGGCCGTGTCCGGATGGATCTGCATTTTCGCCCAGGGGTAACGCTTGCGCAGCTTATCGATCTGACGATGCTCGGAGTGAAAGAAGGGATGAAAGCGACCGCCGGTGATCAAGATCAGCGGATACTTCTCAGAAAGCTCGGGCGTGCGGATCGGGCTTTCCGGGGGCTCCTGATAATAGGGCAGGGGATCGTAACCGAGTTTTTCCATTACCGTTGAGGCCAGCTCGATCTTGCCGGTAGGAGTGCCGAAACCGCCCATTTTTTCATATTTTTTGTATTCCCAGCGTTCGGGTTCCCAGCGGCCCTTTTCGACCAGCTGCCTGAACGTCATGCCCATGGGCGCGAGTCGATAATCATAATAGGCTTCCACATTCTCCCACGGCCATTGCTCTTCCTGACCCAGCCGAATGCCCAGCCCGCGCCAGAAGTCGAAGTCCGTGCGCCGGTCGTGCTTTCCCTCGATCGTCGCCGGCACGGCCGCCTCACCGCACACAATAACCGGTGTGGTGTTATGAAAATTCCACAAAAAATCGCGTTCCTGCCACATGGCGCTCGGCAATACATAGTCTGCCAGCTGGGCGCTGGGGGTCATAAAATAATCCACCACTACATACAGATCCAGGCTTTTCAATGCTTTGTGGACCAGCTTGGTGTTGGGTATTGTCACCATCGGGTTGGATGACAGCGTGATCAAAGCTCGCACCGGATAGGGATCGCTATAAGCAATTGCCTTGTAAAGCGAGGGGGCCGGCGCCATACAGGTATAACCGAACATGTCACAGCGTTTGCCCCAGACGCGCTCAACATTGCTCTGGATCATTTCGTAACCGGGCCAGCTATAAAGTTTGAACTGATTGCCCAGAATTTTTTCGCGCTGTTCAAGCGGCAGGGCTTCGGGCATTTCAATCTCATGTTCGGTGATAAACGGTGCCGGGCCGAGCAGCTCCTCGCCGCCCTGTATATCCACATTGCCGACAATGGCTGAAATGATATGACGTGCTGCGATGGCGCCGTAGGAATTGGGCTGGTGCGCCACCCCCATGCCTTCCATGGCACAGGAGGGTTTTTCGGTGGCAAACATGCGAGCGGCGGCCTGAATCTGATCGGCCGGCACCCAGGTGATTTCGGTCACCTTATCCAATGTATATTCTTTTGCGCGCTGTGCCAGCGCGTCAAAACCGTGGCACCATTGGGTGACAAATTCTTTATCGTAAAGATCTTCCTCGATGATGATATTGATCATGCCCAGCAACAGGGCGCAGTCCGTTCCCGGACGGAGTTGGAGCCACAGATCCGCCGCTTCAGCCGATTCCGAGCGCCGTGGATCGATGACAATCAGTTTGGCACCGTTTTTCTGGGCGCCTTCGATCCCTTCCCAGATGGTCTGATGGGAATGTGGTGGATTGCGGCCGATGAGCATCACACAGCGGGTATTTTGCAGTTTTTCGATGTGCATCCAATAGGGCCACCAGCCAAAAAGGGTGGTGGCAACCACCGCTGAATTGCCATGGCAAATCTGGGCCTGGCCGCACTGATTGGGGCTGCCGAAAAGATTCAAAAAACGCGAGTTGAGTTCTTCATAAGTGCGGCTGGTGCCGGCCGTTACGCCCAGGGTCTCGGCGCCATACTGATCCTTGAGTGCCTGCAATTTAGCGGCTATCTCATTCAAAGCCTCATCCCAGGTAATCTGCTGCCATTTGTTTTCGCCTTTTTCGCCCGCTCTTTTGAGTGGATAATTCAGACGGTCGGGATGATAAAAGCGCTCCAGATCCGAAGCCCATTTGCGCGGGCATTTTTTGATGGAGGAGGTGCTGACTTTGACAATCTGATTGTCTTCCACCTCGAGCTCCAAGCGGCAGCGCGGTTTGCAGCGAAAACAGATGGAATGTTTGATTTCTTTGGCCATTTTTACCTCCACAAATTATTAATCAGGGTCATTTTTGTTACAGTATTTATGATGCCTTATTTTATGAATGGGTGGCCTGATTTAGTCAACTCATATGATTTTATAGAATATATAAGAATATCTTATGTTTTATTATTGGAGTAGTGAAGTATTTGAGTAGCCTACTTCGCCGAAGCAGCTTCGGCTACGAAGCCAAGCTGGAGTGATGCAGTGCTGGTGCGGAATATTGGAATACTGGAATTGTGGAATGATGGGCTCTGGAGTGCAAGAATGCCTATTATTGTCGGATTAAAGATTTCGGATTTCAGATTTCAGATTTCGGATTTTGAATACGCAATTGCGTGTTGGAATAAGTACCGATCGGACATATTTAAAAGGTGTTGGATAGGACCGGGTGATATAGATCCACGCCGAAATTGTCAAAATGGGGTGCGCATTTCGAAAGCAGCAGAAAAGAAATTTTTTTGTTCAGGTGTTTTCGTTCTTCATCAAGGGTGTCAAAATTGCCGCCCCCTTTTGAAATAATCAGATCGGATCGGCCAACCAGATCGTTTACTTCATCTGAACATCTGCTCAGGATGGTGCCCGGCAAAGGGCCATCGATGCCGTTTTCAATCACGTTTACAATTCGGTCGATGCCAACTGCCTTGGCCTCTCTCAAGGTGGCGTCATTGAGGGTCGGCACACTTCTGACCACAAAGGATATTTTCGGTTGATACAACCTTTTGATGGTTTCGATCATCAAGCGGTCGAACACGATCTCTCCGGCATTATCGGCAAAAATTAAAAGATGACGGGTCGCCTCTAATTGCTTTCTGAACTGAGAATAACTGTTGTCTGAAAGCGGCAGTTTTGCTTTGGCGGCAATCGATTTTTCGACTGCGAGTGAGGAATCAGCCACCATAAAATCCATGGAATTTCCCAGAATGGAGAGCTTAACGGCCATCTTTAAGGGGTCGGCAGCTTCGCTAATCATTTTTTCCAAAAACGGATATAGTAACATAATTTTTTCATTCTGATTCGATTTCGTCTCAAAAAACGGGTCGCGTGAGTTGACCTTTGTGACAATTTTTTTCCATACATCTTCTATAACTTCCGGGCTGGTGGTCTCCCAAACTTGGCCGCGCAACGCCGGGATTTGTAAAATGTCAGAATATAATGCTTTAACCGAATTTTCATCCAGGGGTAGTTTCCTGAGTGATGAAATGGTCATTTTTAATATGCAGGGGATGCAATCGGGTTTGAGGAACATAGCCGCTTCTTCTCCTTAAAAGCCTTTCATCATTTCTTTCATTAAAAAAGGTATTTCGATACGACCGGTAGGCGCTAAAATCTTACTGCTGTAATCTGTGGCAAATTTTTTCTTCAAGGTTCGAACCATTCGTCTGAACTCGGATGTACTAATAGCCTGAGCGATATTTTCGATGTTACGACCCGTGGACTCGGCCAGTATACGGGGCCCGGTACCGATGGCCAGACGCCATCCGCCGGTTATCGGAACCCCCAAGGCCTTCATCCCCGGGATACACTCTTCTTTAACAAAATGATAGTGGGCATCGCCCATATCAGGGATGATGTTGTAATATTGGTTAAACTTCCAGGCCCCGGTCTGTATACGATAGGGCTCTTTTTGAATCCGTCCACTTGGGACCCATACACGGCTGCTATATTTGAATACCACCTGCAACAACTTATTGGATATGATTCTATAGGCGCTGTTCAAAAGTGCTTTCATTAAATCTTCTTCTTTTTCTACAGTAGCAACCGCTATGATCCGGGGTCCTTCACCCACCGCAACGTAATAGCCCCCTAACAACCTGAGGCCAAGACTCTCAAGCGTCGGGTTGTACTCATTGGAGACAAAGGTAGAATAATCATCAAATTTACCTGGGATCACATCCCAGCTTTGAGCGAAAAGAATCGTCATGCGCTGCC
>JASFIV010000054.1:0-20417 GCA_050122475.1 Desulfobacterales bacterium
CGAATGATACGGGCGTTTTTGGGAATTTTGACACCAACAGCATTATCGACTGCCCTCACCGAGGACAGAGCATGGGTGTACGTTCAGACGCCGCATGAGCGCTGCACAAAATGGTGGGCGTCGCGGGGATCTCTACCCTGCAGGATAAGTTCAATGCCACGGAACATTTGACCTGAACTCCAGGCATTGGTTACCTTGCCTCCGGCCACCTCGACTTCGATTCGAAGGTGACCCTCAATTCGTGTGATTGGATCTATCGTGATTCGCTGTGCCATGTGGTTCCTCCCTTTTTTTCCTGGATAGCGATGCTAGTCTTTACAGTTCCTCGTAAAACGGCGTAAAGTTATCCCAAAATTTAGGCTCGCTGCAACCAATGCACGGATGACCGGCTTCGACCGGCCAGCTGGTACCGTCATTGAATTTAGCTACCGGACAGTTGTTATAGGTCTCCGGACCTCGGCAGCCGACTTTGTAAAGGCAATAGCCCATTGCAGCTTCCTCCGAGCCGAATTCTTCCACAAACTCTTCGTTTTCAAAGTGGGACCGTCGCGGACACTGATCGTGGATGGTTTTACCATAGGCAAACAGTGGTCGGCCTAAATCATCCAGGGCAGGCAGTTTGCCGAGCAGGAGGTAATTGACCAACGTGCCGACAAAATTGACCGGATTTGGTGGACAGCCGGCTATATTTACGGTTTTAATCCCCAGCACCTCGCCGACACCTTTGTATCCGCCGGGGTTGGGTTTCGCCGCCGGAAGGTTACCATAGCTGGAGCACCCGCCAATGCAGATTACACCAGCAGCTTTCGGACAAACATCTTTAGCAATTTCTATAAAGGTCCGGCCGGAAATTTTACCATAGCCTCCATCGAATTTCGTTGCTATGGCGCCTTCGACAACGCAAATAAATTTACCTTCATACTTTTTCACTGTTGCATGAAGCTGATCCTCGGCCTGTTGTCCAGCAGCCGCCATAACCGTCTCATGGTATTCCAAAGAAAAAACTTCCAGAATCAAGTCGTCGATATACGGATATTGGGACCTAAGAATAGCCTCCGAGCAACCCGTGCACTCTCCGAAATGCAACCATACCACCGCCGGACGCTGTGCCGGTGCTGCAAAAACTTCCGCCACCTTTGGCACAAACGATGACGAGAGCCCCATGGCCGCCGTCAGGAACGTACAGTATTTCATGAAGTCCCTTCGGGTAACCCCTTTGCTCTCTAACCTCTTATAAAATGCCTTTTCCGTTTCCATTTGCACCTCCTTGATGCGATTAAGGATCATTTATTTACCGCTATGATAAAACACTTAAGGCTAGGCACAGATATTATAACAACCCGATTTAGCTGGCTATTTCCATAGTTGGCAAGACTAAAAGGGCAGGCGCGGTGGTCACACCGCAAGGCTCAATTTTTAGTGACCTATTAAAACGTTCTGAAATTTCCCAAAGATTGGTTACCCCACAAAAATTGAATAAGGCTTTTATTTAGTGGATGGAGGTCAATAAGTCAATGAAAAAATACCGTTTTACGTGCCTAATAAAGGCATTAAAGCTCGGAAAACGCTTGGGTGCATCCAAGGTGGGGTTGTGGCGGGAGACTGTTCAGCTGATTCGGCAAGCCAAACATCGGGTAAACACATGTTTACACATAAGGGTGTCTCAGCTGTTCGCCCGGTGAGTTTGCATGGGTAACCTCAACTGTCATCCGGGCTATCACCGTAATCGTCATCGGCAATTTTTAAAGACGAATTCAGTTTGCTGATCTTATCCTTTTCTTGGTAATCCGATTCAAAATCATCCTCGAGCAGCTCGTCTACATCTTCGCCTTGCTCTTCAACCGGTTTTTCCTCCTCGGCATCTTCGGGTTCGGGACTGGATTCCACGGCAAGCAATTCCAGATCATCAAAAAAAAGATCCAGAGATTGCTGTTCCTTAGTAGCGTATAACGCTGTCACGCTTTCGGCTATTTTGGCAGCATAAATTCCGGGCGGATAAAGATTGTTGGTCCGTAATGCGGTGATCAAATGACTGCTACCCTGTTTAATGGCGGCGCGGATCATCTTGGAATCATAGGTTTCCTCGCACAGCAGTGATAAAATTTGCTTATCGAGTTCGGCAAATTCACGGATAATCAATTGATTGTTTTTATCGTCTCTGACAATCGTGTATTTTTGCTTCATTTAAAATTCCTTTCCAGTGAAAACAAAGGTAATGTCCAAACGTTATAAGGCCTTCGAAACCATAAAAAATTTAACCTGTCAACACCTAATGCAAAGACAAAATTTATTGACCCTGCATGCGTGTAATGCTAATTATATAAGTTTAATACTCGCAGTTTTAAGAAAAATTTAATCATCGATATGGAGGGATGGCTGAGTGGTCGAAAGCGGCGGTCTTGAAAACCGTTGAGGGTAACACCTCCGTGGGTTCGAATCCTACTCCCTCCGCCATAAAATTACTGCGTAATTTTATATAAAAAAATTTTGTAAAAATTTTTTTGGAGAGATGGCCGAGCTGGCTGAAGGCGCTCGCCTGCTAAGCGAGTATGGGGCGAAAGTTCCATCGAGGGTTCGAATCCCTCTCTCTCCGCCATTTACATTGATTGAGCCGGTTTCCGATGTCTGGAAATCGGCTTTTTCATCGCTCATTTCTATAAGACGCGCCTATTTTGCTATTGAATCACATACAGTACTGACTGCCTAAAAATCTAGCCCGCCTATCGTATATCCGATTAATTACACGACACATTGTGCTTTGACCAACACGCAGCAACATCAATTCGAATTTTGAAACAGGCCCCCGAAAATTGGTATTTTATTATTTTTTACGCTTGTATTGACAGATATTTATTTGCTTTGTATGCAGTAATATTACAGTGATGGAGCGGGCGCAACCGAAGGCGTCGGTGATACCACACCTTAAGTAAAATAATGCCGGCTGTCGCAACTCGCCCAGATTAAGTGATCAGCCGCAACAACCTTAAACATGATAATGATTATAGGCATTGTTTAGCATAGTTGCTTCCTGAAAAAACAAGTTCTTCTCTTTTTATAACAAATAAAAAAAAGGAAACTACTTTGAAAAACAAATTAGACAAGGCCCCCTTCTCTTTTCTTCCGGACAAAGCAAAAGAAAATCTTTCGAGTCATCTTTCCTCTGAAACCGTAACAAAAGACACCATACTGTGCGTCCAGGAAATATCGTCGATTGAAAAATTCCTGGTTCTTTCCCAGGGATCTGCTCAGTATTATTTTGAACAAAACAATGAAAAAATCCTTCAGGGCCAATTAAATGAAGGAGACAATTTTGGGGGCATCTCAATCCTGCTAAATGATGCTGTGGCCATAAGGACATTGAAGGTGCTTGAAGATTCTGTTTTTTTAAGTTTGGATGTCAATATTTTTTTAAAGACCTGCTCAGAGTTTGAAGAATTTAAAGGCTTTTTTACCAATACTTTTGGAAAGTTGATGCTGAATAAGGCATACGCCGGTATTATTGCGCGACAGATAAAGGATAAGGAATTTAATTTGCCCTTTTTTAACCGGCCCATTTCAGAAATATTCAGACCCAATATTGTTACCTGCCCGTATGATGCAACTGTTGCTGAAGCCGCACAAAAAATGGCCAAAAACAATTCAGGTTCGATATTTATAAAGGATGAAAAGGGAAAAGTTGATGGCATAATAACCGAAGCCGATCTAATAAAAAGGGCCATGACCAAAGGCCTTGACGCTGGACATTCCGCCTCCACCATCGCATCATCCCCTCTTGTTTCGGTCCCTGCCGATTCCCAGGTTTTTGAAGCGTTTATCACCATGATCCAAGAAGACAAAAGACACCTGGCAGTTTCCAGCAAAGCTAATGATATTATTGGTGCGATTTCCGATAAGGATTTAATCGCCGCGCAGGCTCATTCTACGGTCCTTCTCATAAAAACCATTAAGTCCGCTAAGAACGTCAATCAACTTGAAAACATACACTCAAAAATGGCTTTAATGCTTTTAGACCCCATCCGAAATGGTGCCAATCCCGAATATATCACTCGGTTGATCACCACATTTTCAGATGCGATCCTGGATAAAGTCATTGAATTCAGCATTGCGGAACTGGGCAGCCCTCCATGCAAATTTGCCTTCATGATCATGGGCTCAGAGGGACGGGAAGAGCAAACCCTTGTTTCTGACCAGGACAATGGGATTGTTTACGAAGACCTTGAAAATGATAAAGACAAGGCGCGGGCATCAGCGTATTTCGGCAAACTTGCCGAACTGGTATGCAACCAGCTCGATATCGCCGGGTACAAATTTTGTGATGGCGACTGCATGGCAAAAAATCCCCAATGGTGTCAGTCGCTATTTAATTGGAAAAAGTATTTTCACAACTGGATCTATCAAGGGACAAATGAAGATCTTCTTCATTCAAGTATTTTCTTCGATTTCAGAGGGGTCTGGGGGGACTTGGAACTGACTGATCAACTGAAATCATTTCTGATGGATTCTGTGGAAAAACGGGCTGGATTTTTAAGACATTTAACCGAAAATGCATTGCATTTTAAGCCACCCATCGGTTTGTTCGGCAAACTGATTGTTGAATCAGAGGGGGAACACAAAGACTCCTTCAACATTAAATGGGCCATGCAGCCAATTGTTGACCTTGCACGGGTTTATTCTTTAAAACACCGCATTGTTCAAACCAATACCCTCACAAGACTTTTCAGACTGTATACAAAACACATATTTAGCAATAAACAGTATATTGATCTGGTACAAACCTACAACTACCTGATGCATTTGAGATTCTTGAGACAGATTACCACGATTATTGATGAAGAAAAACCGCCGGATAATTATATCAATCCGAATAATCTATCTTATCTTGATAAAGCTATTTTGAAGGAAGTTTTTAAAAAAATCGAACAATTTCAAAAGAATCTGCAAGCCGAGTTTTCTGGATCGGTGTAATAAAGGGGGCCCATGGAAAATAAACAACCGCTAAATGAGAAAAAGATACTTATTGTTGATGACGAACCCGATATAATCGAGGTCCTGGAAGAGCTTTTGGAGGACATGTTTACGGTTGACTCAGCATCCTCATTTGAGGAGGCTGTTTCCTGCCTTAAAAGCAACACATATGATGTAGCCATATTAGATATCATGGGAGTTCGGGGATATGATCTTCTTGAAGCCACACACGCTCTGGGAATTCCAACCTTGATGCTGACGGCACACGCTCTCAGCCCGGATAATCTGAAAAAATCAATTGAACTGGGCGCCGATGCTTATATCCCCAAAGCAAAAATGGTGGATATTTCTTTATATGTAGAAGATGTCTTAGTTTCTCGAAAAGACAAGAAAAAGAATAATTTCAAATGGTATGCCAGGTTTATGCCCCTTTTCGACAAATTCTTCGGGGAAGGATGGAAGGACCCGGAAAAGGAATTCTGGGATGAGTTTGATAAAAAATACGTCACATAGGGAAACCAATGGCTGAGACATTAAAAGGGAAAAAAATCTTAATTGTTGATGATGAACCCGATGTGTTAGAAACGCTCGGTGAACTATTGGACATGTGCGAGATTGATTCTGCTCGGAATTTTGAGACGGCCGAACGGTTGCTTAAAGAAAATTCTTACGATGCAGCAATTTTGGATATTATGGGGGTCAAAGGATATGATCTGCTTCAACTGGCCAGGGGTACAGAGTTGCCCGTTCTGATGCTGACCGCTCATGCGTTTAGTCCGGATCATTTAGTGAAATCCCTAAAAAGGGGCGCTTTCTCTTACATCCCAAAAGATGAAATGGTTAATATAGCCACCTATTTAGATGAAGCCATTCAGGCAAAATATATAGATGATCGAAAAACCAAAAATTGGTTTCGAAAATTAAGCCCACTCTTTGACAAAAAGTTTGGTTCTGGTTGGCGAATCAAACATAAAGGGGACTTAGAAAATCTCGATCTGACCCATACCAAGGAAGAATTGGAAAAAATACTCTAACGAAATGTAACTCAGAAAGTTAACTTGCTTGCGAGAGCAAAAATTCAGACGTTGTGGGTTCTTGAAAAAATTTCGTGCAGGTACAGCCCCCAGATGGTATAGGCGACCATCAAAGGAAAATAGCGCCACATTATTGACGAAAGAAAATCGAATCCGGGCAACATCAAATGCGGGGCGGCCAAAACGGAGAGTATGAATATAAAAGGAAAGGCCTTTTTCAGGCGGGTTGTTTTCATGATGTAATAGGCTGGCACGATCAGTAACATATAGGCGTAGTCTTTAAAGCGCGGATGAATCAGCGCATACACCAGGCAAACCAGAAACAGGATCATTTTGTCGCAGTCCGGATGGCCGGTCCGGGTGCCTTTCAGCAAGAAATAGGCCCTGCCGCTCAGAAATACAACCAGGGCGGCCAGTGCGATGACCACCGCTGATATGATAACCGGCGGCAGCGGCCCACTCAGTTGCGACAACAGCGCAAATATTTCTTTGACAAACTTTTCAGTGGACGGCCCGACGGCACCGCTCTCACCGACCACAGTCAACGCATTGCGCACAAATCCCATAAACATCTCCGGATAAATGAGATATTGAACGGCCAGATACGCCAGAAAAATGGTGCCGGCGTAACCAAAATAGTGATACTTTTTCGGATGATCAGACGTTAGCAGCAAAACGATAAAAAATAGGGGCGTCATCTTAAAACTGGCGGCCAGCAACACAAAGACGCAAAACAGGGCAAATCGCTTTTGCAGGAAAAAAAAGAAAGCGGTCCACAGCAGGATCTGTTCGAGCAGGTTAATATTGCCAGCAATAAGGTCGGCAAAAACGGCACTGTTGAAAACGAGCAGACAGAACAAAAAAAACAATGAATCCCCCGCCGGACCCAGGAAGGCATTCCTCCAAAAAATCACCAGCCCGACCAGCAGCGCACACTTGACCAGCAAGAATACATGAAAAGCGGTATTGTAATCTGTTTGCTGAAAGAGGGTATAAAAAAAGAGGGTAAAGGGTGGATAGGTGTATAAGAAATTGGCATCTTTTTGACTGAGCAAAATTCCCGGATCATAGGGATCGGATCCGTCAGCGAAAATTTCAGCGGCTTTGCGGTGGGTGCGAAAATCCCATTGATATTGATCCGATTGAGCGGAAATATGTAAAACCAGGGTTATAAAATATGCCAGTAAAAGCAAAGGCCCCACAATCCGAAAAATTTTTCCTGCCATAGTCATTCCCAGCAACTATTGAAATTGAATCTAGTCGAAAAACCGAAACCACAGGATAGTAAATATTGCCACCAGACCATCATACCAGCCGATCTTTTTACCCTCCTCATAGGTCCGTCCGCTATAGCTGATCGGGACTTCGTAAATGCGAAAACCTTTTTTGGCAATTTTCATGGTAAATTCCGGTTCAAATCCAAAACGATTTGATTTCAGGGCAATGTCTTCGATCACTTCTTTTCTGAAGACCTTGTAACCGGTTTCCATATCCGACAGGTTCAGATTGCTGAATGCATTACATAAAAGGGTTATCAATTTATTGCCGACATAATGCCAAAAGAATAAAACCCGCTGGGGGCCGCCTAAAAATCGCGAGCCGTAAACGACATCAGCCCTGCCATCTAAAATCGGAATCAATAACGTCTCATAATCACACGGATCATATTCCAGGTCTGCATCCTGAATGATAATGACCTCACCGGTAACTTCAGCCAGACCGGATCTTAGCGCAGCGCCTTTGCCACAATTATTATCATGACGCAATATACTTACATTTTCAAAGGTGCTGTCGATTGTCTCCAAATGCGCGGAAGTGCCGTCGGTGGATCCATCATCAACAATAATAATTTCCGTTTCCAGATCAACTGCCTGGACACGCGAAACGATTTCTGTGATCGTGGGCTCTTCATTGTAAACCGGAATGACGACCGATATTCGCATCTGATCTTGTATCTTTCAGTTAGAAGTGAAAGGTTCGGTTGACTCGCCTGACTTAGCATTGGCGGGATTAATATTCAAACAGTTTTTGGAAGCAGTCTTAAAAATCCGAAATCCGAAATCCGAAATCCGAAATTTGAGGTTTTCCGGTACTCCAACACTCCAATACTCCAATAATTAAAGAGGTAACGGTCTGTAATTTGTAAACAAAATGCCACCTTTACCAGTCTATGAAAACCAGTAGCGGAGGCCCGCGCTCATTGCTTGACACCAAATTGGCAAAATCTTATGTTAGATTCTGAACTTATTCGGGGTTATCAAGAACCATCATCGATGAGGTTATCATTAAAATGAAAGCGTTAATCTTTATCCTAACCATTTTAATCGGTTTCTGGTTTTCAGCCTGCAAAACAACGCCGGAGCCCAGCACCCCGATGCCCCCGCAGCCGGAGTCCAGAGAAACAGCAGAGACCCGCCCACCACCGTCATCTGATACTCAAGAGACCGAACAATCCGGCGCACAGCAGCAATCCAGTTCCAGTCAAAAGTCCGGTTCTGAAGCTGCCGAACCGACCCAGCAATCGTCTACAAAAGAAGCGGCACCCAGGGATACAGAAGACGCCAAACAGACGCAAGCACAAAAATCGGACGAAAATCGACCACAAGCCCCGCCAGCAGAAACATCTCCTGAATCGGGCCAAAGTGAAGCTGAAGCGCCATCCACGCAAGCATCTCGAAAATCAGAAATGCCTGGGCCGCAGGCACCTTCCACGGCAGAATCCAAATTGAAAAAAGCCCGGGAAGATTTGAAAGTCAGCGAAGCCACTGAACGAAAAATAGCAGCTAAACTCGAGGCGCTCAAAAAATCCGGTAAGGCCTCTGCAGAAGATATTCGCGATTACGAAATTTACCATGAGCGCGTCCAGGACATGGTCGCTGAAAACCGCAAAAGAGTCGAAGAATTGGAAAG
Source organism: Desulfobacterales bacterium (assembly GCA_050122475.1). Taxonomy (GTDB): domain Bacteria; phylum Desulfobacterota; class Desulfobacteria; order Desulfobacterales; family JAHEIW01; genus JAHEIW01. Next base: position 8,910 of record JASFIV010000054.1, read on the forward strand.
CGCTTACCGCAGGCACAAGCCTGAGGGCCAAACGCCCCAGACGACCGAAATTCGCAGGTCACCTGGATCCGATGAATCAATCCCTGAAGAGCAAACCCAGGATCAAGTGGCAGAGCTAGACCAGCAGCTCACGGCTTCTCTCAGCCAGTTTGATGCCATGCTTCTCAAAGAAATGGAGACCATTGAAACCAAGTCCGCCGCCAAGATGCGGGACTTGGCGCAAGAAGCAGCTGAGGCCGCCAAACGTTTAAAGGAAAAGGGCATCGATTTAGGCTCCGCTGAATCTGAATCATCGGATGAGGCTTCGCAACAGGAAAAGACCGGCGATAAAGAGACCGCTGGCGAAAAAAAGGAAGCTGGAACTGAGGCGGGTGAGGCCGATGATACAGTCGCTTCCAGCGATCGCCCCAAGGGCCAGGGTCCGGGTCCAAAAGACAGCAGGGGCAGCCGCTACAGCAAAGAGGATGACGATATCGTTGCCCGGCAGCTGCGCGAGGCTGCCGAAAACGAAACCGATCCGGAGCTCAAAGAAAAACTCTGGAAAGAGTATGAGGACTATAAGAAAAACACCCAATAACCTAAATTGAGCGTTTCAAATTTAAAAATGAAAATGTTTATTCTTGAGAAATTTTATCCAATTATAATTTTTAAATTTGAAACCCTGCGGGCTTGCCGATCTTACCGCATCTGCTGTGTTAGATGCCGTTCCGCATAGGCAACTATAGCGGAACGACATCTGCCTTGCAGATGCAGCAACCTCGACAATCGCTCAACTTAGGTTAAACATGAGCGTTTCAAATTTAAAAATGAAAATGAAATCCAGTACCTCCAACTGCATATTGGTTTTTTTCTGTGTCGTCGTATTTACGGGCTGCGCCACTTACAATGCCCATAAAGTGGGCCCAACGGTAATCGAGCAAGCCAAAACTGAAATCCCGGAAGAGCAATTGCTTGACGTCGGCATCCTTGTTTTCGAAACAAAAGAACTGACACCCGAGACAGCTAAAAAAGAAGGCACCAACGCCGATATTCGCCAGGCCGAAACCCACTTTATTCCCTACCATTTGAAAAACACGTTGCATCAGAGCAGCCACTGGGGCGCCATCCAGGTGGTGCCGGCAGAGACCAACAGTGTCGATCTTATGGTGAAAGGCAAAATACTCGAATCAAATGGTGAGCATCTTGTGCTCGAAATCGATGTGATCGACGCGTCCCAAAAGCGCTGGTTTAAAAAGACCTACAGTGCCGAGGCGTCTGAGGCCTCTTATTCGGGTAACACCCAAGGGGAAAAAGACGCCTATCAGGATATTTATAACGCCATCGCCAATGATATGGCCCGTTATAAGATGAAGCTGACAGCGGCCCAAATCAAAAACATCCGCACCGTCGCCAAACTCAAATTTGCCCAGGAATTTGCGCCGGATGCATTTGACGGTTATTTGAAAGCGGACGATAAGAAGCAACTCAGCGTCAACCGCCTGCCGGCCGAAAATGATCCCATGATGGCGCGCCTGCTGCAAATCAGAGAGCGGGAATACATGTATGTGGATACTCTCAATCAGCAATATGAAGGGTTTTATGTTGAAATGTGGCCGGCTTACGAAAATTGGCGTCAGTTGAATTTGACCGAGCGTGAAGCCATCAAAAAAATAAAAAGAGAGGCGGTGACCAAGCAATTGCTCGGTGCGCTGTTAATCGCCGGAGCAATTGCTGCTGGTTCACAGGATTCCAATGTCGGTCGTGCCATCGCACCGGCAATGGTAATTGTCGGCGGTCAGGTGTTTATTAGCGGCTGGAATGTCTCAAAAGAAGCCGATATGCATAAAGCCGCAATCGAAGAGCTCAGCGATTCATTTGGCGCCGAAATGCAACCGGTTACGATGGAGTTTGAAGGACAGCAATACGAGTTGACCGGAACCGCTGAGGAGCAGTTTAAAAGCTGGAAAAAGCTGCTGCGCCAGATCTATTTTGCCGAAACCGGCTTTGAGCCCGCACAGCCACCCGACCAGGAGGAAACGAAACAGGACCAAGATCTTTAGAAGCCGTATCAAAACCCATTTTGTGTTGGTTTGGGGCTCTTGAAACCCCTTCTGTTCATCAGCGCTTGTCCGCTGGAATAGGCGCTAGAGGCGATCAGAGAAGCCAAGCTGACGCGCAGCCGCACTACGGTAACCGGATTCAAATCCTGAAATCACGAAAATGGCTAAGGTCAATCCAAAGCCTTTCATATTTTCGTGATTTTTTATATAGTTGCACCCAGAACGATAAACGGAACCGAAAAATGCCAATGGCGCCAGTTGGCCTTCCAATATCTTAAACCGGCCCTGGACCGCATCCAACAGCCATGTTGAATTTAGAAAAAGACAAAATACTGCTTTCGCGCTTTCGCCTGAGCGAGATGGTCGGTCAGGGTGGCATGGGACAGGTCTGGCTGGTCTGGGACCTTGAGCTTGAAATCCAAATTGCCGCCAAAATTTTAAATCCACAACTGATGTCAGACCCGCATCGCGTCCAACTCTTAAAAAATGAATGCCGCAATACCCGGCGCCTGGCGCACCCCAACATTGTACGTGTATTTGATTTCCATCGATCCGAAGATCTGGCATTCATCTCCATGGAATATGTGGACGGCCGAAATCTGAATGATTACCGCCAGCAAAATGAACCGATCGGCATCTCACCGATCATCAGGTTAATAAAGCCGGTCATCAACGCCCTTGGTTACGCTCATGAAATGGGGCTGGTGCATCGGGATGTCAAAGCCGGCAACATTTTGATTGATCAACAGCATGCACCCCGATTGACCGACTTTGGCATCGCCGGTGTTTTCAAATCGGACCCGCAGGCACTGGAAATCACCTCCGGTGGTTCGCTTTTTAGCATGAGCCCTCAGCAACTGGACAATCACCAGCCTACTCCGTCAGACGACATTTATGCCCTTGGCGTATTGCTGTATCAAATGATCACCGGCTATCCCCCGTTTTACCCGGATATCACCCGTGATCGAATTCGACATGAACCACCCGTTACCGTAAACCAGCGGCTGCGGCAACTGGCAGTTAAAGCGATCATCCCTGATTCGATGGAAACGCTGATTGCCAATATGCTGGCCAAAGCACCGGCCGATCGCCCGGGCAATATGCGAGAGATTGAGGCCTTTTTCGATCAGGCGCTGCAGGCAGGCAACGAACCGACGCAGCCACCGCACAGCCCGGCGGCAGAAATCATCAGGCAGCCGCCAGCCACGAACCAAACCGAAATGATTGCCCCGGTCAGCGTAACCCCGACCAAAAAGCGTAAAGGATTGCCGGTGAATAAGCAGAGCAACCTGATAAAAGGGGCAACCCTGCTGGTTGCTTTTATTATTCTGCTAGCCGGCGGTTTATGGTTGTGGGGTTATTTGGCCAGTCAACATCACCAACCGACCACGATTGAACCTCCGGTCAGCGAACAAAATCAAACGGTGCCTAAAAAGAGCGTAGTTGCACCCGAGCGTTTACCACAAACAACGTCGGATCCAACCCGGCTGGCCGCTGAAAAAATGGAAGCGGAGAATAAGCTGGCCGAATTTATGCAACTTAAACAGGCATTGGAACCCAAGGGTGTTTCAAAATGGGGAGCTGATACGTATCAAGACATGTCGCTGTTTGCGAATGAAGCCGACAGCTTATTAATTAAAGACCAGTACGCCCCGGCCGCTGACAAGTACGCGGCAGCCATCGCCAAGGCGCAGGAATTGGTCGACCGGGTCGAACCCGTCCTCAAACAGCTACTCGCTGAAGGTCAGGCAGCAATCGATGATGGCAACGGTCAGCTGGCTGAAGAAAAATTTTCGATTGCCCTGCTCATCGATCCGGAAAACCCAATTGCCCGCGACAGCCTGAAGCGGGCCAAAAACACCGAGGCCGTTATGCGGTTGCTCGAATCGGGAAACCGTCATGAAACCGAGGGCAATGTGGCTGCCGCTCACACCGATTATCAGGAGGCCTTGCGCCTGGACCCTGCTTCAAATAAAGCCCGGCAAGCCCTGGCGCGGGTTGATGGTCAGCTTCGTGATCAACAGTACCAGCAGCTGATGTCGGATGGTTTGACAGCGATTCACAATAAAAACTATCAACTGGCCCTGACAAAATTACGCCAGGCAAAGGCATTGCGGCCGCAATCGCGCGAGGTCAACGATGCTCTGGCCCAGGTGGAGCAGTCCATTCGCCTGTCTCGAATTGAAAACTATCACCAGCAGGCCGTCGTTTCAGAACAATCCGAAAAATGGCAGCGGGCTCTGGTTGCCTACCAGCAGGTTCTGAAAATCGATTCCACAGTTCAGTTTGCGATACAGGGCAAACAGCGCGCCTCAAAGCACATCCGTATCGATAAGCGGCTTAATTTTTTTCTGCAACAGCCGGCTGTACTGGAATCGGATCGTCAGCTCGATAATGCCCTCGAGCTGATGGCCGAAATTGAAGCAATGGATTCCACCGGCCCGCGACTCCAAAAACAATATAAAGAGCTGGCCCGCATCGTAAATGCGGCCCAAACCCCGGTGAAAATAATCCTTGAATCCGATACCCTCACCGATATAGCAGTTTACAAAGTTGGCAAACTGGGTCGTTTTGCGAGCCGCGAGCTAAATCTGCGGCCCGGCTCCTACACGGTTGTGGGAACCCGGGACGGATACCAGGATGTGCGCAAAAAAATCATCGTCAAACCCGAGCAGGAGCCCATACGTGTTAGCATTCGATGTGAGGTTAAAATTTGATTAGCGCCTATAAAATAATAGACCGTAACGGCGAACGGTCCATTGAAGTTAGCGCCTTTCCGATTGTCATCGGTACCGGACCGACAGCCGCCATCAAAATAACGGGACTAAAAGCCGATGCGGAGGCGGCTTATATCGGCCTATCGCAGCAGCGGCCGTTTGTGCAGGCCGGTCAAGCAGACGTTTCTGTTGGCTACAACGGGCAGGAATTGACGGGTAGCGAATGGCTAATGCATGGCGACCGGCTTGAAATCGGCAGCTGTCAAATAAACTTTGAGGCCCGCGCCGAGGTTTTTATCATTCAGGTCGTATCACGGGAATCCGAGGCGGCAACTGTTGCATCACCGGCTGCCCGAGGGCCGGCGCAGGCCTTGAAAATTGACCCGGTCGCTTTCCGGGCGGATCGCAAAAAACGGAGGGCCGCCGCCTTTCTTCACTATCGGAGATGGCTCGGCATGGCAGCGGGTCTGGCTTTTCTTTTACTTTTTGCGGCTGCCTGGTTTGTTTTCACGGCTCGACAAATCACCATTCACATCGAGCCCCAGGCAGAAGACATTTCCATCGGCGGCAGTTTGATCGCCCCTCGCTTTGGCGGGCATTTTTTGCTGCGACCCGGTACGTACACCCTGCATGCCACCAAAGAATGCTATGCTGCGCTTGATCAGCCCTTTGAGGTCGGCGCAGAAAAAAACCAGACGGTCCAGTTCAAAATGGAAAGACTTCCCGGACGCATATCCGTGCAGACCCATCCTGACGGCCAACCAGACGTGCCGCTGACCGGTGCCCGGCTCATGATTGACGGGCAGGAGGTCGGCGTCACACCGATTTCAAACCTGGAAGTCCAAGCAGGCCCGAGGGTTTTCGAAATACAGGCCGAAAATTACCAGGATATCAAAACCGAAGCGCAAATTATCGGCTGCCCGGAAGCGCAATCGTTTGAGTTTGCCCTGATCCCCGGCTGGTCGGATGTGTTCATCAGCTCGGTTCCGGAAGGCGCCACCGTATCCGTAGACGGCAAAACGGCCGGCAAAACGCCCGTAACGGTTGAGTTGCCCAAAGGACAATACACCCTGCAAATAAGCGCCGAGGGATTTAAATCCTGGCAAACCCGGCTAGCAGTTGAGCCGAATCAACCGCAGTGCATAAAAGACGTGCGGCTACAACCGGCCGACGGGACATTGGCCTTGCAGACCGCCCCATCGGGTGCCAATGTGACCATTGACCAGAAATTTGTCGGCAAAACGCCTTTGAAGGTCCCCCTGCAGGCCGACATCCGGCATGAGATTCAAATCTCCAAAGCCGGCTATGAGAACGCGGCGCAAACGGTTCAGGTGGCAACCGGTAAAGTGAAAACCGTGACCGTCAAATTAAAACCCATAATGGGTATTATTCAATTTGAGGTTGAGCCGGCCGATGCCCGGCTGATTGTAGACGGCAAAAACCAAGGACTCGTACCACCAAAATTAAACTTACTGGCGGTCGGTCACCAGCTGGAAATCCAAAAACCGGGATACGAGCCGTATCGCACCCGGATCACCCCGCGACCCGGATACCCGCAAATCATTAAAATCTCCCTGAAGCGACGCCAAACAGCCCCTGCCGATCCGGCCGGTATTATCACAGCCAAAAACGGTTACAAGCTGAAGCTCATCCGCCCGCAGCCTTTCACCATGGGATCATCGCGCCGCGAACAGGGCCGGCGCACCAACGAAACCCTTCGAAAAGTAAACCTGCAACGACCGTTTTACATGGGTCTAAAAGAGGTGACGAATGAAGAATTTAAAAAATTTTTAGCCAGTCACAATTCCGGGGCCTTCAACGGACAACCTTTATCCCAGAAAGATCACCCGGTCGTTCAGGTAACATGGCAACAGGCGGCAGCGTTCTGCAACTGGTTGAGTGCTCAAGAATCCCTGCCGCCGGCTTACGTAAAAAAGGGGGGACGCCTTGTTGCGGCCGGCCCTATCGGCACCGGTTACCGCTTGCCCACCGAAGCGGAATGGGAATTTTGCGCCCGTTTTACAAGCACGGCCACCGGCCTTAAATACCCATGGGGAAATCAGTTTCCGCCGACGACACCTTCGGGCAATTATGGCGATTCATCCGCCAAAAAACTGTTACCTGCCGTTATCGAAAACTACAATGACGGCTTCGCCGGTACGGCGCCGCCCGCAAAATTTAAGGCCAACGGTCTGGGATTGTTTGACCTGGGCGGCAATGTGGCCGAATGGTCCCATGACTTTTATACAATTTATACCTATAATAGCAGTAAGACCGATGTCGACCCGACCGGCCCCTCGCAGGGAAATCATCATACGGTCAGGGGCGCAAGCTGGAAACATGCCAGTATGAGCAAATTGAGGCTGGCTTATCGTGACTACAGCAACAGCAAACGCCCGGATCTCGGGTTTCGCATTTGCAGATATGCAAAGTAAAAAGCATGTGAGCGATAAACCATGAAAACGAAAAAGACTTCGTGCTTCAAAAGGTTGGCAATCGTCGCGCTGGCGTTGGCGGGTATGGGGGTGGTTTTTGATAATGGTTTCATTCCGGCCGCTGCTGTGGATCAGATATCGCCGGTTCAAAATCAGAAAGACACCGCGGCTCTGGTTGTCGCACAGAGTTCAACTCCAACATCTACCCCCAAAAAAACTGAGACGCCAGCTGAAAATCAACGATCGGAATCTCAAACTGAGGAAAAGGAAAAATCGACTGAACCTAGAGAGAAAAAACTTAAAGATTTCCGTCCGTCGGAACAAATTGAAGCAGAACAGGCAGTGGATTTCCCGTATGACATTTAGCCGAATTGTTTAAACAGTTAGGCAATTTAAAACTAATCGATTTTTAATTTTTTAAAGGCAGAGGGCAAAGAGCATAGCGCAGAGGGTTAAAAAATGTGATGCTTTGCGCTATGCGCCATGCCCTATGCTCTTTGCCAGCAATTTAAGCAACTGCACATCAAACATTCTAAATGGATCATAAACAGCTATCTATGGAAAGATGCCATGAAGCGAGATTTTCCGTTTTCGTTTGAATTTCTTTACCAGGTGTTTTCTTTGATTGTCATCGTCATAATCGTGCATGCCATCTATGTGGCGGTGATACGACCCAAAGCCGATGCCATTTTGGCTCAACAGGCCATCGCGATGGCCGAAGACAAATCACAGGTCATGGAGCGCTCGGTGTTTGTATTGATCCGAGATTACGAGCAGGAAGCCTGTTTTATTCTAATGTTCTGGGCGATGGCCATTATGGGATACAAAACTTTCAGAACGTCCCGCCAGCGGACGCTGTTGCAAATGGACCTGATTCCGGTGGCAGAAGGTGTGCGCATTTTGCCCGAGGACACCCGGGACGTATCCCGACAGATTCAGGCGCTACCTGCTCAGCAGCGCGACGCTCTGGTACCCAGAGCCTTGCTGGCAGGGCTGCAGCGATTCAGCACCACTCGCAATATTCAGGATGTTGCCAGTGCCACCCGGGCCTATTGCGATTCGGAAGCCGAACGCCTGGAATCTGAGTTGTCCATGATTCGCTATATCGCCTGGGCCATTCCATCTGTCGGATTTATCGGAACCGTGCGGGGTATCGGTGACGCGCTGGGTCAGGCGCATAAGGCCATCGAAGGCGATATCTTCGATGTAACGCGCAGCCTGGGCGTGGCTTTTAATTCAACTCTGATTGCGCTGCTCATCAGCATCGGTCTGATGTTCTTGTTGCATCAGTTACAGCAAATGCAGGAGCGCTATGTTCTGGATGCAGAAATCTATTGTGATGAAAACCTGATCAGTCATCTGTATGTCAAATAGATAATACAGAAGACAGATGACGGAATTCAGAGGTCAGAAAACAAAAAACATATCAGACGTTTCAGTTTCAAGCTTTTATCGTCTGTCCTCTGTCATCTGACCTCTGTCCTCTGAATCTTGACACCAGACACCTGACGCCTATTGGATTAATAATGAATGTTGAGATTAGAGCCCTTAACACCTAAAAATAACTTAAAGAAACGAATGCATGAACATGAGCGTATTAGGCGTAGAATTGAGCGATGCCGGTATTCTTGTCGCCGGTGGTGATCCACCCGGGCTGCTAAAAGTCGATGGCGACAGCGTGGAGAGTCCCGGATTCGCGCTACCTGAAAAAAAACAATTGGCGGTTGGCGTGGCCGCTGAGAGAAAAGCACATCTGTATCCCCGGCAGATTCTCAATCAATTCTGGGACCAGTTAAACACCGAGCCGCTGGATCAGTCCAATCCGTTTGTGCACAATCACGCCGAGATCGCCTATGAGCACTTTGCCAATATCTGGCAGCGCATCCAGCGGCGCGCGGCCGAAATGGTTATCGCGGTGCCGGGTTTTTACACGCGCTCACATTTAGGACTGATTCTGGGCATCACGAATGAATTGGGCCTCCGTGTAAAAGGATTTACCCCCCTCGCCATAGCTGCGGTGCCGAATCAGTTGCCGCAGGGGGTACTGCTGCACCTGGATTTACATTTGCATCGTTTTGAAATCACCCACCTGCAGCGAACCGACCAGTTAAGCCTCGAAGAAGCCACTTCTGCCGAAGGAAGTGGGTTGAGCACGTTATACCGAAGATGGGTAGATGCCATTGCTGAAGAATTTGTGCGCCACACCCGGTTTGATCCACTCCACCAGGCCGCCACCGAGCAGGAGCTTTACGATCGATTGCCCGCTGTTCTGGCACAGCTCAACCGAAATCCAAGTGTCCATTTTGAAATGACAGGTGGCTCCAAAGTGTATCGCGTTACGCTGACCAGGGACCTCTTTGGCAACATGGCCAAGCCCGTTGTGCAAGAAATGCGCCGCCTGATTGTTGGTTTTTGCGATCGCTATGACCCAGGCGCAGCCGGTCGGGTGCTGCTGCTTACAGATCGCCTTGCCCGCCTGCCGGGCGTCAAAAATATGCTGAGCCGTATTGAAAATTGCAAAATGATTGTGCTATCGGCCGGATCCGGTGCCCTGGGCGCATTACGGTTTTACGATACGCTGAGCCGGCAAAAAGAAGACCGCAGCGCTCCGTTTCTGACCACACGGCCGTTGCCTGCTGAACAGGCCCCTGCGGTTGAAGCGATTCGTCAACCGCCACCCGCACAACAGCGACCGACCCATATTTTGTATCGCGATCTGGCCTATCCGATTGGGGAAACCCCCTTAATCATCGGTCTTGCAAGCGTTAAGGATGCATCCGGCATTCAGATCAGAGGTCAGGTCGCCGGTGTTTCCCGCAAACACTGCTCGGTGCAACTGCACGACAATAAAATTGTTTTAGATGATCACAGCACTTACGGCACCTACGTAAACGAAGAACCCATAGCCGGGAGAACAGTGCTGGAACTGGGCCAAGTCATTCGGGTCGGCACACCAGGTGAAAAATTAAAACTGATTGCATGTCTGGATACAACAGCTCATGAAACGTAGAGCCGTCAACGTATTTAATTTATCGTTTCTGGATATCATTACCTGCGGGTTGGGGGCGGTCATCCTTTTGTTTGTGCTGGTCAATGCCAAAAGTGCAGCGCAACGGGATTCGATCACATCGGATTTTCGTGCCGAAGCTGAGCGCGTGGAGCAGGAAGTTCTTGAAGCCAGAAAGGATCTGGTTCTGGCCCGTAATTCCTTGGAGCAGACGCAAGCAAAACTGGTGCGCACACAAGGTTTGTCCCGCCAGATCATTGAAATACTGGAGCAAAAAAAAATCGAGCTGTCCGACCGGCAAGAAGACACCCTGTCCACCCAAGCGCATGTCAACAAATTAAAGGCGGATCTGAAATCCATTGAAGAAGAGCTCAAGCGCCTGCGCGCCGGCGCCAAAACCCAGGATGACCAGGGCACCCGCTTACGAAAATTTCCGGGACAGGGCGATCGTCAATATTTAACGGATCTGAAGATGGGCGGGCGGCGAATTTTTATCCTGGTGGATGCCTCAGCCAGCATGCTGGATGAAACGGTTGTCGGCATCATCCGAAGACGCAACCTGGACACCAAAGAAAAGCTGAAATCCGCCAAATGGCGTCGGGCGGTCGCAACAGTCAACTGGCTAACCACGCAGCTACCGCCAACAAGCCAGTTTCAGATATACGCATTTAACGAAAATGCCCGCCCGTTGCTCGAAGGTACCGCCGGAACCTGGCTGGACGCCGGCAATGTGGACCAGCTCAACCAGGCCGCCAACGGGATCCGCAGCGTCGTTCCGCAGAAGGGGACGAGTCTTTTAAACGCCATCACGGCCCTGCGTAAGATGAAGCCGGCCCCGGATAACATTTTTTTGCTAACCGACGGCCTGCCAACAATGGGATCGAGCAAACCCTGGCGCAAGCGGGTTTCCAGTGATAAGCGGCTGAGTCTGTTTAATGCCGCAATCAAAGAATTTCCAAAAGCGCCGGTAAACATCATTTTATACCCGATGGAAGGCGACCCCCTGGCAGCCGATGCGTATTGGCGCCTGGCAAAACGCACACGCGGTTCCTTTTTTTCGCCATCAAAGGATTGGCCGTAATCGATTTTGGATTTTAGATTGCGGATTGCGGATTTATTGTGCGGGCAAAAATAATTGAACCATGAAAAAGCAACGCAGAGATATTCAGATTTTTAGCCTATCTTTTCTGAATTGCATTGCTAAGGATTGGCCGTAATCGATTTTGGATTTTAGATTGCGGATTGCGGATTTATTGTGCGGGCAAAAATAATTGAACCATGAAAAAGCAACGCAGAGATATTCAGATTTT
>JASFIV010000055.1:0-20112 GCA_050122475.1 Desulfobacterales bacterium
ACTGTTCGGTCAGACAGCTGATCAGCATATTTGCCACAACGCATCAACTGGAGACCCGGGAGGCTGAGGTTGCGGTTACGCAATTCTTACGGGAGCTTGGCAGGCGCGGTTTGATCGGCATGCGCTAACCGATCCCGGCGGTGGCGTCCGGCCGCAAAATTCTTAGAAACCCTGCAGGGCATCATCCATGGTGCCGACAATCGGCAGAAAAGAATCGAATCCGGCGATTTCAAAAACCTCTTTGACGTAATCCTGCATGTCACATAGCAACATTTTGCCATCTTCGCGTTTTAGTGCTTTGGTCGCCTTGAGAATAACGCGTAACCCGGCACTCGAAATGTAATCAAGCTCTTTAAAATCAATGATCATATTTTTAGAACCATCATCGATGGCCTGAAATATCTTCTTTTCAAACCCCTGGGATGTATTGGAATCAAGGCGTCCGTTAAGTTTAAAAATGTTAATGCCGCCGTGGTTTTCTTCGATAATTTCCATTGACAGTCCTCCGTCCGAATTAACCTATATTGAGCGTTTCAAATTTAATGATAAATCGGTACAATGTTATCGAATAAAAGGTCTTGCCCATTTTTTTCCGAGAGCTTGGCAGTGAGATAAATGCCCAACGTCGTCAAACAATGCCGCTGCGCATTTTATGCCGGCATTGAATTTAGGATCAGCCTTTCATCCGTTTCTTTACGGGTTGCGAATCTTGAATATGTTTCCTGAGCGTTAAAATGTTTTTATCTTTACAACGCTGATAGCAGACTTCATCCATCAGGTTTTTCGCCAGATGGATTCCCAGGCCGCCTATTTTGCATTCTTCAATGGTGCATCCCAGATCCGGTTCTTCAACCTCAGTAGGATTAAACGGGATGCCGTCGTCTTCAATACTGAACAGCAGTTCGTTATCCTGCATAGAGATAGTCACGCTGATATGGTGAATTTTTTTGTCGCTATACCCGTAGGAAATGATATTGGTAAACAATTCGTCAAGAGCCAGATTGGTTTCAAATATAAATTTGGGAGACAGCCCGATGGACTCGCCAAACCCTTCCAACTTCTGGCACAGGGTATCCAGCTCGGACAGCTTATTTTTTAGTTTGAATGAAATTTTGTTTTTGGCCATGAAGATTAACCTCTAAGGCATTAGACGCCTCAGTTGATGAACGTGCCCCATTGTAACGCAAAACAGCTGATCTTGAAACCCATTTTTTTGGCGCCTTCTAAATGAGACTGACGCCCAGGTTAACCATGCATTCCCCGCACATGTCGCCGCGTCCGGCCAAAAATCGTTCTTCCCAGGAATCGATATGTTTAGCCACGGCTTTGAAGATGCGGGGCATGATATCGGGAAATTGCTGCAAGGTTTTGCTAAATTTTTCCCGTTCCATTACCAGGCAGGTGGTGTCCTCGGTAGCCATCAGGGAAAAAAGCCGTCGCAATTCCCCCAGCAGCGTTAGGCCACCGATAAACTCACCCACCTTGCATTCTCGGATATCTCTGGCGTTGCCATTATCATCGCGTTGCAGGCTGGCTTTGCCATCAATGATATAAAATGCCCGCCCGTCATCTTCATATTGCTTGAAGATATATTCGTTTTTCTTGAACTTTTCTCTGGTGCAAAGATAAGCAAAAATCTTTAATGTTTCAAGCGGCAGACCCGAAAAAAAGTATGTTTGCCTCAAGATCTCCAGGTTTTCTTCCAACTCGCTGGACGGATTGGCTTCATTTCTTTCCGACAAGCTCATATAGCATTCCTTTCCGGGCCATCAGTTCGTCATATGTGCCGACTTCAAGAATTTTACCGGCTTTCATGACGGCCACGCGATCATAATTTTTAATGGTATCCAGACGGTGAACAACGGAAATGACGGTATTTCTTTTCTTCCAGCGGGTTTCCAGCAGGTTCTGGATGCGCGCTTGTGACTTGTTATCCAGGGCTGAGGTGGCTTCATCCATGATTAAGATGCCAGGCTTTTTCAAAAATACACGGGCGATCGCCAGTTTCTGCTGCTGGCCCCCGGATAATTTATCCCCTTTGCTGCCCACCTGGTAATGCATGCCGATTTCAGTAATGGTCTCCAGCAGATCTTCTTCGATCAGCAGCTGGATAATGCTTTGATTGATTTTTTCCTGGGCCTGGGGATTGGCCGTTTTGGTTTTACCAAAGAAGATGTTGTTCAAAATAGTTTGCGAATAAATAAATTCCGACACCTGATAGGGTGTAATTGCCTCGGCGTCGTCTTCGGATATTTTTTCATGAAACAGGGCCCGGCCCTCTAAAATAAGATTTTCTAACAAGGCCGGCAGGGCGACCATTTTATGAACACCCGGTACAAACCGTAATGCCAGATCCAATAACTGTTCGTGGTGTTCGGTGGACAGCTCGTGCAGTTTCCCGCGTCTTAATCTTTCCACCACGACTTTAAAGCGATCCAGCTCTTCCGCCCGGATGGGGCTTTGCTCAAAGAAGACGGCGTCCGGTGGCAGATTACCAAGAATATCGACTGTCTGGCGGGCCAGATCAGCACCTAAACTGAGCAGCGGGCGGGTTAAATCCGCCTGTTTCAAAAATTTTAGAAAATAGGAGTTCGTACACAGGTTGGTATCTTTAAATGTGCTTTTATTGGGAGTGCCGAAAATTAGGTTTTCAGCCACACTCGAGTAATATAAATACCGATTCTCATCGAAAAATTCTACGTAATCCGCCAGTTCTTCTCCGTAATCGCGCTGAAAGTTTTCGCGGATCCGGATAATCACATCGACCAGCTCCTGGTTTTCATCATGAGCCAGGATGGTATTCATGCCAAATCGCAATACATCCACAAATATACCGGTTTGCTGAAGCACCGAAATGATATCATCCAGGGTCGGCAGGCCTGCTTCACTTTGACCGTTACCGTTGGCTTTGGCCTTGCAGGAGTAAAGCAGGTTTTCTTCGATGGTCCCATCAAAGATCATCGGGCTCTGGGCCACAAACCCCATGTTTTTGACCATATCCGCTTTTGTTAATTCGGAGACTTCTTTATCTCCGATTAAAACGTGGCCGCTCGAATAGCTATAGAGCTGCCCGATACAAAGGGCCAGGGTGCTTTTGCCGCTGCCCGAAAAACCGACCAGTGCCAGATGTTCACCCGCATTCAGCGACAGATTGATACCATCCAGCAAATGGATGCCGCTGTCGGTTACAAAGGAAAGGTCCCTGACATCAACGCTGGGTTCCAGATCAAATGCATCACGGTCTTCCGGTTCGATGGCATGTTCCGGCATGACATCGAAAAATTCCATGGTCCGCTGATAGGTCACGTGGCCGTCCTGGTAAACCTGATAAAATTCAATCAATTCCTTCCAGGGATCATACAGCCGTTCCTGGGCGGATAAAAAGGCCACCAGAGCACCCAATTCCAGTTGGCCTTTGATGGTCAGGTAACCCCCCAGCAGGAACACGATAAAGGGGCCCAGACTGATGAAAAAACCATTGGATGTTTTAACGGCAAACCGGTACAGACTCCATACAATTCTGATTTTCAACAAGCGATCCACCAGGCGATCATATTTTTTATTCTCAATTTTGTAGGCGCCGTTGCCATGGACCTCATGGATGCCCGAAACCGATTCGGCGATGCGGCTGGATAATGTCCGGGCGGCATCGACCCGCTTGCGGTTGGCGCGGTTGACACCTCTTTGAAACACCGGTACCAGAAAAACGACAATAGGGTAAATGCTGAAAGACACGCCTGCCAGCATAGGATTTAACCAGAACAAATAGACGGCAAAGGCCAATAAGGTTAAGATGTTGGTCACCGGTGCAGCTATGGCCATGCCCACGAAATTACCGGGCATCGCCAGCTCGGTCACCAGCGAATTGACCACAGAGCCCGGTTGGGTATTTCTGAAAAAACCCAGTGGCAGGGTCAAAATATGATGATACAGCTCTTTGCGCATATTGGCGGTGGCGCGTTGTGTGATCAGGGTTTGCAATAAATTAGTCAGGTATTTGAGGGCACTGAAAAAAATGACAGCCACCAGATAAATGCCGCAATACAAAAACAGCAAATCGATATTCCTTAAATTGATGGCCTCGTTGACGACGCGCTTTTGCATCTCCAGCGGTAATACCCTGGCGAAAACCATCACGACAATGATCAGCAACAGCAATACCTGCAGCTTGACATTACCGGGAAACACCCAGGAAAAAAGCGATCGTTTAACGACCGGTATATCGGCTTTTTTCATTTCAAAGCTCCTTTATCGCCATTTTCAGGCCCTATTATGCGTTTACTGAGTATTTCTTTGATCTCATAGTTTTTAGTGTTTACTATTAAAATTGAGGCTTTGACAAGCAGAATCTTTTTGATCTGATAATCCTTTGATCCATTTCATTTTGGAGGGCCTTTATGCGGTTTCGCTGGAAGCTATTGATTTTATTGATTGTTATCGCACTGGTTCCGGTCTTGGTGATGCGTACCTTTGGCGTGCACGGTTTGCGACAGCTGGGCGCCGAACTCGTGTCCCAATCCAGTGGGAATCTGGTTGTCAGCGCTCAAAAACAACTGCACCTAGTAGTCGACAGCTATTCCCAGATGCTGTGGCAGGGCCGCGAACAATTCGAATTGGCCTTGCTGGTTCAGGCCAAAGCGGTCGAACAGGCCTTGGCGCAAGATCCTGAGCTGACCGGCGAGGTTCACCTTGTCACCGACTTTAACGCCGGCCGCAATTTGCCCGCTGACCTCAGTCCTTCGGCCGACCATTTTCACCAGAATAAAGATGCTCCACCGGCGATGATGACAGTGGCTTACTCGGCCCAGGTTTTTGCCCTGGCGCCGGGTGTCCAGCGCACAGACGTTGCCGCTGACCTGGCCCGCCTGAGCCGATTGACGCCCGTTTATCAGGACCTGCACAAGCGTCAGCCGGGCAATGTCATCTGGCACTATACCAGTCTGGCAAACGGCTTGCACAGTGCCTATCCCGCTCATGGTGGTCTGCCGGCCGGATATGATCCCCGCCGGCAATTCTGGTATCAGGAGGCCTTTAAGCTCAAAACACCCTGGGTCGATCAGTTTATTGATCCGGAAACCGGGCAAAGGGTGGTTGCAGCGGTCAAAACGCTCAAGCGGCCCGATGGGACGATTGCCGGTGTAACCGCTTTGATTATTCCGGTTAGCCGCATTTTTGAACGTCGAATCCTGGTCAACAACATCCCTGCCGAAACAACAGCTTTCATGGTTTACTTCTCCAGCGAGCCGGATAGCGGCAAAAAGGGCGCCCGGGTATTAGCGCAAATTGATTTTGATGATTCCCGGCAACGGGTCTGGCAGGCACCGCGCTCGAGCGAATGGCTGATCACCGATGAAAACGAAGAATTTAAGCCGATCATTGCCGATTTTGAAATGGGGCAGAGCAATATGCGGCGGATCACTTATAAAGGGTGTGATTGCCTCTGGGTTTACGGGCCGACCCATCAGGAAGGCTTTCTGGTATTGATTGCACCTTATGATGAGATCCTCAGACCGGCGCGCCAGGCGGAAGCCTATATCCAGACACAGATAAATGATCTGCTGCGCATTACGCGATACGGCGCCGGGGCCGTACTGGTGCTGGTTGTTTTTCTGGCGTTTGCCTTTTCACGCACGGTTACCAAGCCCATGCAGATTCTGGCCGACGGCGCCGAACGTCTGGCAGCTGGGCATTTTGATACACGGGTCGACATTCGATCGCGGGATGAATTTGGTGACATGGGGCGGGTGTTTAACACGGTGGGGCCCCAGCTGGAAGCGAATTACCAGATGCGAAAATCCCTGGATCTGGCCAAGGAAGTTCAGCAAAATTTGCTGCCGGCCGCCCCGCCGCAGATTACCGGGCTGGATATTGCCGGCAAAAGTATCTACTGCGAAGAAACCGGCGGCGATTATTATGATTTCTTCTCTACGAATGACCACAAAATCGACGTCATGGTCGGTGATGTTGTCGGTCATGGAATTTCGTCGGCCCTTTTGATGACCACCGCGCGCGCAAACCTGCGACTGCGCTCAGCGTTGCCCGGCGCGATCAAAGAAATTGTGGCCGATGTCAATATTCAGCTGTGCAAAGACGTGCAGGACTCCGGACTATTCATGACGCTGTTTTACAGTCAAATCGATGTCCGCCAAAAACAGATGTGCTGGGTGAGTGCCGGACA
The DNA here is from genome assembly GCA_050122475.1 of Desulfobacterales bacterium. Taxonomy (GTDB): domain Bacteria; phylum Desulfobacterota; class Desulfobacteria; order Desulfobacterales; family JAHEIW01; genus JAHEIW01. The sequence continues at coordinate 6,179 of JASFIV010000055.1, forward strand.
TGATCCGGCGCTGCTTTTCGATCCGCTAACCGATTCATTCAAGCCATTGAGCGGTAAAGGACTGCCGCTGGGTGTTGATAAAGATACCGTATATGATGAAACCCGGCACCCGTTGACGCCCGGAAATATTGTCATTATTGGAACCGATGGTGTCTGGGAAGCCTCCGATCAGCAAGGCGAAATGTTCGGCAAAGATCGATTGCAGGACCTGGTCCGAACGCATGCCGGGCAAAAGGCACACCGGATTTTAGAAGCCGTTATCTCAGCAGTGGATGCTTTTCAGGGTCCGGGCCGCCAGCGGCAAGATGATATTACGCTTATGATCATAAAGGTCGAACAGGAAACGGATTAACCTCTGCAATAGCGGGCGGTGGCTTCTTGTCGGTCGGATCAACGCTCATTTCCGAACTCTGATTTGTTTTGACAAAACAGATGCTAAAAGACTATATATAAAAGTTTGATCACGTATTCAAATTTTTAAGGAACCGTCTAATTTCATTGTAAAAATAGAGGCGCACCGTGGTAGCGTGCCGGGAAGGTGCCGGGAAACAATCGAATGGAATTCTTTTTATGTGTGATCGGAATGGTAATGATCATTGAAGGACTGCCATATTTCGCTTTTCCGGATAAAATGAAAACCTGGGTCAGCAAAATTATTATTTCACCGAGCAGCTCCTTGAGAAGATTTGGGCTGGTGCTGATGTTGCTGGGTTTGTCTTTGGTCTATTTTGGACGCCGCTGAATATGATCGGCGCCTCGGTTAATCAAAAAATGTACGCTCTAAGCGAATATAATTATCAACTTCCGGCTGAGTTGATCGCCCAGAAACCCGCTGGCCGGCGGGATGATTCCAAGCTTCTGGTCATGGACCGTGTGACCGGCGGGTTGCGCCATCATCGCTTCTATGAGCTGGGTGATTTTTTAAAGCCGGGCGACGTTTTGGTGGTCAATAACACAGCGGTTATCCCGGGCCGGCTGATCGGTAATAAAGACAGCGGTGGAAGGGTCGAGGTTCTGATCTGCGATTTTAACGGTGACGGGCACCCACCCGCACCAAAAGCGAAACCGGTTTTTAAATGCCTAATCAAGTCCGCCAAACCACCACAATCGGGTGGTTTATTATATTTTGATGAGCAGCTGACCGCCAGAGTCCTGGAGCGGCGCAATGAGACCTATTGGGTCGAATTTGACGCCAATGGCGATTTTGAAGTGGTGCTGGATCGGATCGGTAAAGTCCCCCTGCCGCCTTACATCCAGCGCTCTGCAGAATCGATGGCACCCTGTGATGATCGAGCGGCTTACCAGACGGTTTACGCCACTGAAAAAGGCGCGATTGCAGCCCCCACCGCCGGATTGCATTTTACCTCTGAGCTGTTGGCAGGCCTGAAAACCAGGGGCGTTGCCATTGCAACCATTACGTTGCATGTCGGCTATGGGACCTTTCGACCGGTGCGAACGCAAGACATTCGTCACCACCAGATGCATTCTGAACGGTATTCGATTTCCAGCGCAGCGGCGCAACTGATCAACACCGCCAGCGCGGCCGGGCATCGCGTTGTTGCCGTTGGCACTACCTGTGTGCGCACCTTAGAATATGCTGTTGATACCATGGATCAAGTGGCGGCAGGTATCGGCAACTGTGATCTGTTTATCTATCCGGGGTATCGCTTCAAAGCCGTTGATGCCATGATCACCAATTTTCATTTGCCCCAATCGACCCTAATTATGCTGGTTTCGGCGTTTGCCGGTCGCGATAATATTCTGCAGGCATATCAGGAAGCCATCAATCGCAGATACCGCTTTTACAGTTACGGGGATGCGATGCTCATTTTATAGTTTCGGTGGTCCGTTGTCCGTTGCAACCAAACTGGCTAAACCTAAAAGCAGGCTGCAACGGACTACGGACGACGGACAACTAACGGATGATCATATCGCAGGAAGTTTAAATTAAACACCATGTTTGATTTTAAAGTTATTGCCGAATCCACGACGACGCGTGCCCGCGCCGGGGTTATTCAAACGGCCCGCGGAAATGTGGAAACCCCGGTCTTTATGCCGGTGGGAACGCTGGGCACGGTGAAGTCGCTGACACCCGATGAATTGCTGTCAGCCGGCGCCCAGATTATTCTTGGCAATACCTATCACCTTTATCTCAGGCCGGGGTGCGAGGTCATCGAGCAGTTTGATGGCCTACATAAATTTATGAGCTGGCAGGGTCCCATCCTTACCGATAGCGGCGGCTTTCAGATTTTTTCCTTGGCCAAACTGGCCAAAATTTCAGAAGAGGGCGTTCGGTTTCAATCCCACATTGATGGTAGCAGCCATCTGCTCACTCCCGAAAAAGCGATTGAAATTCAAACCTGCTTGGGATCGGATATCATCATGTGCTTGGACCAATGTATTCAACACCCGGCTTCGCGGGCGGAAACCCGCGAGGCGCTTGAAATAACCTCCCGCTGGGCTGAGCGGTGCAAGGCTGCCTGGCAGGGAAACGCAAATGGTCACAGCGCACTGTTCGGCATTGTACAGGGCGGCATGTTTAAAGACTTGCGGGAAACATCCAGTGATGCTTTGATTGCCCAGGAATTTAATGGCTTTGCCATCGGCGGATTGAGCGTCGGCGAACCGGTGGAGACCATGCTGGAGATCGCTGAGTTTACACTACCCAAATTACCCGATGAAAAACCAAAGTATGTCATGGGCACCGGCACGCCCGAAGATTTGATCGGACTGGTAGCGCTGGGAGCTGATATGTTCGATTGTGTTTTGCCCACCCGCAATGCCCGCAATGGACAGATTTTTCATCCACAGGGCACCCTGAACATCACGAATGCAAAATACCGGCAGGATACCCGCCCGCTGGAACCCGACTGCACCTGTTATACCTGCCGTAATTATTCGAGGGCTTACCTGCGCCATCTGTTTATTGCCAAAGAGCTTCTGGCGTATCGTTTGAGTTCGCTTCACAATGTTCATTTTTTTCTGAACCTAATGAAACAGGTGCGCCAGGCCATTTTAGAAGACAAATTTGAATCTTTTCGAAAAAACTTTTATGAAAACCGTATCAACTGAATTAAAAGGAGATTTTATCATGAAAGAAAAAGTTAAGGCAGCTATCGAAAAAATCCGACCCATGCTGCAGGCCGATGGCGGGGATGTGGAGCTTGTCGATGTTCAGGAAGGTATTGTGACCGTCCGGTTGCAGGGGGCCTGCGCGGGCTGTCCCATGTCGCAAATGACCCTGAAAAACGGGATCGAGAAAATATTGAAAAAAGAAATTCCGGAAGTCGTTTCAGTAGAATCGGCACCCTAGGGCCGGCAGAGGGGTGCAAAGTCACATCCGTTTTATACAATAATCAGGTGCTCCATACTGACTTATTTAGATGCAGCCCGTTATTGGTTATTCGTTATTGGTTATTAGGAAATGCTTCGTGTTGAATACAAGTGCCAATAACTGATAACAAATAACGAATAACCATCTGAAAATAGCTCGATCTTGTTTATGACTATATCAAGGCAATTATAAAGGAGTGTATAATGAAAATACTAAAGATTGATCACCTGGGAATTGCAGTTAACAGCATTGATGCCGGTAAAAATTTCTGGACCGATGTTCTGGGTCTTTCCTATGAGGGATCTGAAACCGTGGCCGAGCAAAAAGTCACCACTGCCTTCTTCCCGGTCGGTGAAAGTGAAGTGGAGTTACTGGAATCCACTGCGCCCGATGGGCCGATTGCCCGGTATCTTGAGAAAAAGGGCGAGGGGATTCAGCATGTTGCGTTTCGGGTGGAGAACATCGAAGCGGCTCTAAGCGAATTAAAGGAAAAGGGCATCCGCTTAATCGATGAACAACCGCGCATCGGTGCCGGTGGCGCCAAGATCGCTTTTTTGCACCCGAAATCCACCAACGGGGTGCTTGTTGAGCTTTGTCAAAGAGATTAGTTTTCGGTTGACACGTTCTGTCGGTTACAGCAATTCATTAATGGATCACTAGCTTCTGGCTACTTGCTCCTGGCGGCGGGCTTTGCAGACTTGACTGCTGTCACTTTTTAAAAGCCAAGTAACCAGCGGCCAGCTGCCAGTGGCCAGCAGCTCATTACCCATAACAAGGTTTCTTTTGTTAAGGAAATCATTGAACCAAAAGTTGACGTAAAAGGAGTAAATGACCATGCCAAAACATCCGGACATCAAAAAATGGCAAGAGCTAGCCGAAAAATCACTGAGAGGCAAACCGCTGGAATCCCTGGATTGGCATACACCGGAAGGCATACATGTTAAACCTCTCTACACAGCCGAAGATCTTGAGGGCATGAGCCATCTGAATACCCTGCCGGGCCTGGAACCTTACATGCGGGGCCCCCGGGCAACCATGTATGCCGGAAGGCCGTGGACCATCCGTCAATACGCCGGGTTTTCCACCGCCAAGGAGTCCAATGCCTTTTATCGCCGCTGCCTGGCCGCAGGCCAAAAAGGGCTGTCGGTGGCATTTGACCTGGCCACCCACCGCGGATACGATTCTGATCACCCACGGGTCAGCGGCGACGTCGGCAAGGCCGGTGTGGCGGTGGACTCGGTTGAGGACATGAAAATTCTATTTGATCAGATCCCGCTGGATCAGATGACGGTTTCCATGACGATGAATGGTGCCGTCCTGCCCATTTTGGCCGGGTATATTGTGGCTGCTGAAGAGCAGGGCGTCGGCCAGGAGAAACTCGCCGGAACGATCCAAAATGATATTTTAAAGGAATACCTGACCCGAAACACCTATATCTATCCGCCGGAGCCCTCCATGCGGATCGTTTCTGATATTATCGGGTATTGTTCAAGCCATATGCCCCGTTACAACACCATCAGTATCAGCGGTTATCATATGATGGAGGCCGGGGCCGACTCCGTGTTGCAGGCGGCTTTTACACTGGCTGACGGGCTGGAATATGTTCGGGCGGCCCTGAATGCCGGTCTGGATATTGACACATTTGCACCACGGCTGTCGTTTTTCTTCGGAATCGGCATGAACTTTTTTATGGAAATCGCCATGCTGCGAGCAGCGCGATTCCTGTGGCACAAAATCATCAGCCAGTTTAATCCCAAAGATCCGCGATCCACCATGCTGCGCACCCATTGCCAGACATCGGGTTGGAGCCTGACGGCGCAGGATCCGTATAACAATATTATCCGAACGACGCTGGAATGTATGTCGGCGGCGCTGGGCGGCACCCAATCGTTACATACCAACTCATTTGACGAAGCAGTCGGCTTGCCGACTGATTTTTCAGCCCGGATTGCGCGCAACACCCAGCTGATTGTTCAGGAGGAATCCCAAATCTGCCATGTTGTCGATCCACTGGCGGGCTCCTACTACGTCGAAGCATTAACCGACGGGATCATTCGCGAAGCCGGCAAAATCATCGATGAAGTCGAAGAGATGGGCGGCATGGCTAAAGCCATTGAAACCGGAATGCCCAAAATGCGAATTGAAGAAGCGGCTGCCCGCCGGCAGGCGTGCATCGACCAGGGCAAGGATGTCATTGTGGGCGTTAACAAGTATCAGATCGAAGAAGATGTGGATCTGGAGATCCTTGAAGTTCCGGCCAGCGTCAGGGATGAACAGATCACGCGCTTAAAAGAGCTCAAAGCAGACCGCGATGCCAAGGCGGTCGAGCAGGCGCTGCAGGCGATCATCAACGCTGCGGAATCCGGCGGTAATTTGCTGGAAGCCTGCATTCCGGCGGTACGGGCCCGGGCCACCGGTGGTGAAATCTCAGATGCACTTGAAAAAGTATTCGGGCGTTATGTGGCCACCACCCAGTGCATTTCCGGCGTGTATGCAGCCGAATACGGTGACAGTGAGATTATCGAATCGATTCGCAAGCGAACCGATGATTTTAGTGAAAAAGAAGGCCGCCGTCCGCGAATCCTGGTCACCAAAATGGGCCAGGATGGTCACGATCGTGGCATAAAAGTCATTGCCACCGCTTTTGCCGATCTTGGATTTGATGTCGATATCAGCCCCATGTTTCAAACCCCCGAAGAGGCCGCGCGGATGGCGGTGGAAAATGATGTTCATGTGGTCGGCCCATCCAGCTTAGCCGCCGGGCATAAAACCCTGGTCCCGGAGCTGATTGAATCGCTCAAAAAAGAAGGCGGCGGAGACATTCTGGTCGTGGTTGGCGGAATTATACCGCCGTCGGATTATAAGGCGCTTTATGACACCGGTGTGGTCGGTATTTTTGGTCCCGGTACACCGGTGACCGAATCTGCCAATCAGGTGCTCAAGGCATTGGAGCAGAGGGGCTAGCCGAACTATAGAACAGGCATAGGCGATAATCTTTATGAATGACCCTAAATAAATCCGAAACACGAAATTCGAAGAACGAAATGGTTCGACAGGCCGTTCGACAGGCTCACGGTCCTGAGCAAAGTCGAAGGACTCACGGTCCTGAGCTAGGTCGAAGGACTCACCACCCTGAGCGTAGTCGAAGGGCAAATCCGATATTCGAATTTCGGATTTTGAAACGACCACAATGAACACCCGTCACTTGATTAGATAACAAATACAGTGGGCTAAAAAGTTTCTCTATGAATCCGGCTGATCCAAAAATATTGATCAAGGGTGTCCGCAAACAGGATCGTCGGCTGCTGTCTAAAACGATCACGCTGATTGAAAGCGCGCGCCGCGACCATCAGCAACTGGCGCGCAAAATTGTCGATGAGGTCTTACCGTACACCGGCAAAGCGATTCGGCTAGGCATCACCGGCGTGCCCGGCGTTGGCAAAAGCACGTTTATCGAGAGTCTGGGCATGATGCTGGTACAGGGCGGCCATCGGGTGGCGGTCCTCGCGGTGGACCCCAGCAGCTCCAGAAGCGGTGGCAGTGTAATGGCCGATAAAACCCGCATGGAAAAACTGGCGGTCGAAGAAAATGCGTTCATCCGCCCATCACCATCCGGCGGCACCCTCGGGGGGGTAGCTCGCAAAACCCGGGAAACCATGCTGGTTTGCGAAGCGGCCGGTTTCGATGTGATCATCGTCGAGACGGTCGGTGTCGGCCAGTCGGAAACCACAGTGGCGTCAATGGTTGATTTTTTCCTGGTGTTGATGCTCGCCGGCGCCGGGGATGAGTTGCAGGGCATAAAAAGAGGCGTGCTGGAACTGGCTGATGCCCTCGCCATCAACAAGGCCGATGGCGACAATATCGAAAAGGCTCAAAAAGCGGCCAAAATATATGCCACTGCGCTGAATATGCTACAGCCCGCGTCCCCCAACTGGGACCCGCCGGTGCTGACCTGTAGTGCGCTGGAAATGACGGGTATTGCTGACATCTGGCAAACGGTTTTAAAATTTCATAAACAGTTTGCCCGCAGTGGTGAACTGGAGCACAAACGCCAGAAACAGGCTCTGGATTGGTTGTGGTCCCTGGTTGAAGGTGAGCTGAAACAGCGCTTTTATAATAATCCTGAAATCAAACAAAGACTCGACCAGATTACGCGTGCGGTGGCCAGGGGCGACACCGCACCAACCCTTGCAGCCGATAAATTGCTTTTTTTTCTTGACAATCAGCGTTCGGTCTAGAAAATTTATCACTTTACACATACGATCCCAAAAACGGTCATCCATAAAGGGCAATTCCAAGGTTGCATTCTTCCCTTAAGCTGTATAATTGCGGCGTAATGGAGTATGGTAGTGTTGTAGAATGATATCCATCCTAGACCCGATACTCCAGTACTCCAACACTCCAATGAAAGGAATCGAATAATGGGTGTTGTCGACGATAAAATTAAAGAACTTAAAGCACGTGAGGCCAAAACCCTTGAGATGGGCGGCGAAAAAGCGGTCGCCAAGCAACATGAAAAAAACAAACTCACCGCTCGGGAGCGACTGAACCTGTTATTTGATGAAGGAACATTTCGCGAGATCGATATGTTTGTCAATCATCGCTGCGTCAATTTCGGCATGCAAAAAGTCGATATCCCGTCTGATGGGGTTATTACCGGTCACGGCCTTGTGGAGGGTCGGCCCGTTTTTGCGTTCTCCCAGGATTTTACCGCCAGAGCCGGCAGCCTGGGGGAAATGCACTCGAAAAAGATCTGTAAGGTGATGGATTTGGCCCTGAAGGCTGGCGTGCCTTTTGTGGGGATAAACGACTCGGGTGGTGCCCGCATTCAAGAAGGTGTTGATGCCCTTTCCGGGTACGGCCAGATTTTTTTCCGTAATTCTGCCGCTTCAGGCGTCATTCCGCAAATTTCAGCAATCATGGGACCCACCGCCGGGGGGGCGGTCTACTCACCGGCTATGACCGACTGGGTGTTTATGGTCAAGGGCAGCAGCTATATGTTCATTACCGGGCCTGAGGTTATTAAAGCCGTTACCGGGGAAGAGATTACCTTTGAAGACCTGGGCGGCGCCAAAGCCCACAATGAAAAAAGCGGTGTGGCCCACTTTGCCTGTGACAGCGATCAAGATGCCATCGATCGCATCAAGCGACTGCTATCTTATCTACCGTCCAATAATATGGAAGATCCGCCCATTGTTGATACCCATGATGATCCCCGTCGCAGCGATGCCGCGCTAAATTCGATTATCCCCGATAACCCCAATAAATCATATGATATGAAAGACGTTATTCGGGCCATTGTCGATAACGGGGAATTCTTTGAACCCCATCAGTATTTTGCCCGCAACATGGTGGTCTGCTTTGCCCGCCTGAATGGCAGAAGCATCGGCATCATTGCCAACCAACCAAAGGTTCTGGCCGGCTGTCTGGATATCAATGCCTCGGACAAAGCCACCCGCTTTATCCGATTTTGTGACGCCTTTAATATCCCGATGCTGACCATTGCCGATGTACCCGGATACCTGCCCGGCAGCCAGCAGGAATGGGGCGGGATTATCCGGCATGGTGCCAAGCTGCTGTGGTGCTATTCGGAGGCCACGGTGCCCAAGCTGCTGCTGGTCACCCGCAAAGACTACGGGGGTTCTTATCTGGCAATGTGCTCCAAAGATCTGGGTGCCGATATGGCATTTGCCTGGCCCACGGCGGAAATTGCCGTTATGGGTGCGGCCGGCGCCGCCAATATCATCCATCGTAAGGAAATTTCACAGGCAGAGGATTCGGCAGCCAAGCGCCAGGAAAAAATTCAAGAATATGAGGAGCTGTTTTCCAATCCTTATCAGGCTGCCAATCGGGGCTATATTGATGCCGTGATTGAACCCAGCGAAACCCGGGCGCGCCTGATCGATGCCCTTGAAGTCCTATGCACTAAACGGGAAACCCGCCCACCGAAAAAACATGGCAATATTCCGATGTAAAATGTCTAAAATGATCCAAAGAGAGCTAAAATGCCTAAATTAAATAATGGTGTTCAGATGGGAAATGAATCGAAAAGCGCTGCGGCCATTGCTGCGGTGCTGCAATATATCAAAACCGAAGAAGAAGCCATTGCCATGCATTCCGCCATGGCGGCGCCAGCGCCCCAGATGCCGGCAGTTGCCCAGCAACCTGCACCGGTCATTAAGCCCTGGGGCGTCAGCGGCCGGCAGTCGCAAATGCAGATGCGTAATTTGATGCAGATGAGAACATTTCGTAAATTATAGAATGTGTTTTGTGTTTGGTATTTCTTGTTTCGTATGTTCGTCCCGATTACGCATAACCAAACACTAAACACCAAACACCCTGCTTTTAAAGAATATAAAAGGAGTGCCAAAAAATGAGTGAAGACATTCGAGTTAAAATGACGACAATGAATTATGACAAGGATCGGCCCAAGGCGGAAAATCCGGTCAAAATTGAGGACCTGTCTCTTCGCGACGGCCACCAATCTTTGTTTGCCACCCGTGGCCGTACCGAAGATATGATTCCAGTGGCCGAAATGATGGACGACGTGGGCTTTTGGGCCATGGAGGTTTGGGGCGGCGCAACCTTTGATACCATGCACCGCTTTTTAAATGAAGACCCCTGGGAACGAATGCGGACATTGAAACGCTACATCAAAAAGACACCCTTTTCAATGCTGCTGCGGGCCCAGAATCTGGTCGGTTATCGCAACTATGCCGATGACGTCGCCAAGGCATTTGTCGAACGAACCTGTGAAAACGGAATGGACATCTTTCGAACATTCGATGCGCTCAACGATTATCGTAACTTTGAAACCGTGGTGCCGGTGATCAAAGAATACGGCAGGCATTTCCAGGGCTGCATCTGCTATACGATGACCGAGCCGCGCATGGGCGGTGAGGTTTACAATATCGACTACTACGTCAATAAAGCCAAAGATCTTGAAAAAATGGGAGCAGACAGCATCTGCGTGAAGGATATGGCCGGCCTGCTGGCACCTTATGATGCCTATCATCTGATCAAAGCCCTGAAAGAGGCTGTCAAACCGCCGATTCACCTGCACAGCCATTTTACATCCGGCATGTCGCCGATGACCCATCTGAAGGCCATCGAGGCCGGCGTGGATATAATTGATACGGTTTTGTCGCCTTATGGGTATCGGACTTGCCATGCGGCCCTAGAACCACTGGTCATGACCCTGCTGGGCACCAATCGTGACACCGGATTTGACATCCGGCTGCTGGCACGAATCAACGAGGTGCTGGAAAAAGAGGTCATGCCCAAATACCGACATCTGTTGGATGATACCAAGCTGTCCATTATCGACATCAACGTGCTGCTCCATCAAACCCCGGGCGGGATGCTGTCCAATTTGGTCAATCAATTACGCGAAATGGATGCCCTGGATAAAATAGACCAGGTCTATGCCGAACTGCCGCGGGTCAGAAAAGAGCTGGGGCAAATTCCGCTGGTTACCCCCACCAGCCAGATTGTGGGCACCCAGACGGTCAACAATGTACTGTTTGACGACGAAAATGAACGCTATAAAATGATCACCGGCCAGGTAAAAGATCTGTGCTACGGTTTGTACGGCAAAACGGCCATCCCTATTGATCGCGAGGTACAGAAAAAGGCGCTCAAAGGCTATGAACGCGGGGAGGAGCCTATTACCTGTCGACCGGCCGAGGTTCTGGAGCCCGAGCTTGAAAAGGCCAAAGACGAAATCGGCGATCTGGCCGTTGATCTGGACGATACACTGATCTATGCGCTTTACCCGGTAACCGGCAAGCGCTTTTTGAAATGGAAGTACGGCAAAGAGCAGCCCCCGCAGGATGTGATGCCCAGAACCCTGGAAGATGCGGCCGCCGAGCAAGAGCTCATTAAAAAGGCAAAAGCCGGCCTGCTGGTTGAAAAGGCGGCCAAAGAAGCTCCGGGAAAAAGCGAGAACACACGGACGTTTAACGTCTTTGTGGATGATGACTATTTTGAAGTTGCGGTCGACGAAGTCGGCGGCTCACCGGTGATCAGCTACGTGCAACCAATGGCTGCAGGCGTGCAAATGCCGGCCGCCGCACCGCCGGCAGCAGCGGCGGCTCCGGCCGCAGCGCCCGCTGCTCCAAAGCCGGCAGCAGCTGAACCCAAAGAAGCCAAACCCGAAGCGCCGGCTGCCGCTCCGGCTGAAGCCGTAGAGGGCACACCGCTAACCGCACCGATGCCCGGCATGATTGTCAAATATGAGAAACAGGAGGGCGATTCTGTCAGCCAGGGTGAAACTGTGGTGGTGCTGGAGGCCATGAAAATGGAAAATGCGCTGCCGTCTCCTGCCAGCGGTACCATCAAAAGCCTTAATTTCAGCAGCGGCGATTCGGTGGCCAAAGGCGATGTACTAGCTGTAATAGGTTAAAACGTTCAGAGTTCCGCGTTCAGGCTTAATCGGTTTCGTGTTGCGCGTTAGGCGTTGCGGGTTGCGGGTTAGCCCTGCCGGCATCCAACTTGCCGAATTTTCGGAGTTTTTGGACCTTAAACCTCTCAACCTTTGAACCCTGAACCATTGAACTATGTGCCTGACGTTAGAGAGGTTTAATTTCACCTGTGCGCCTGCAGGATAGACGGAGATAAAATAATGAAGATCCACGAATACCAGGCCAAGGAATTGTTCAATAAATATGCCGTCCCGGTACCGGAGGGCGGGATCGCTTTCACTGCCGATGAGGCTGTGGCCGTCGCCAAAAAATTGGGCGGATATCCGGTGGTCGTTAAGGCCCAAATTCATGCCGGCGGACGCGGCAAAGGCGGCGGTGTTAAACTGGCGCAGTCGGCAGATGATGTCAAAAGCATTGCCGATGAAATTATTGGAATGAACCTGGTGACGCATCAGACCGGTGCAGGCGGCCAGCTGGTCAAAAAAGTGTTGGTCGAGCAGGGCCTGAACATTGCCAAAGAGCTTTATCTGAGCATTATACCGGACCGATCATCGGCCCAGATTATCATCATGGCCAGTGAAGCCGGCGGTATGGACATTGAAGCGGTAGCTGCCGAAACGCCGGAAAAAATTATCAAAGTTCCGATTAATCCGTTGCTGGGTTTGCAGTCCTATCACTGCCGCGCAGTGGCATTTGGGTTGAATCTGAGCCCGGCGGTCATCAAACCCTTTGTGGTCATGTTAAAAAATCTTTACCGGCTTTTTATAGAAGCAGATTGTTCGCTGCTTGAAATAAACCCGCTGGTCATAACAGCTAAAGAAACCGTGGTGGCACTGGATGCCAAAGTGAACTTTGATGATAATGCTCTTTTCCGGCATCGGGATATCCAAGAATACCGTGATTTGGATGAAGAAGATCCGCTGGAGGTGGAAGCTTCCAAATTCAATCTCAACTACATCAATCTGGATGGTAATGTCGGCAACATGGTCAATGGCGCTGGGCTGGCGATGGCCACGATGGATATTATCAAACAGGCCGGGGCGGAACCGGCCAATTTTCTGGATGTTGGTGGCGGTGCCAGTGCTGAAATGGTCGAAAACGGGTTTCGAATTATTTTAAGCGATCCCAATGTCAAGGGCATTCTGATTAATATCTTTGGTGGGATTTTACGCTGTGATGTACTGGCCAACGGTGTGGTAGAGGCTGCCAAAAAGACCGGCATTAAAGTTCCGGTAGTGGTGCGAATGGAGGGGACCAACGTAGATGCCGGCCGTAAAATTTTGGCTGAGTCCGGCCTGAATCTGATCACTGCAGCCGATTTGAAGGATGCTGCCCAAAAAATCGCCGAAGTCGTCGAATAGAGGAGTCTATCGTGAGCATATTTGCAGATAAAGACACCCGGGTTGTGGTTCAAGGAATTACTGGGAAAGAAGGGCAATTTCACACACGGCATTGCATTGATTACGGCACCCGCATTGTGGCCGGGGTTACGCCCGGCAAAGCCGGACAGAAGATGGATGATGTCCCGGTTTTCAATACCGTGCAAGAAGCCGTTGATGAAACCGATGCGGACTGCAGTTTGATCTTTGTGCCGCCTGCCTTTGCCGCCGATGCGATTATGGAAGCAGCAGATGCGGGAATGCGCCTAATTGTGGTCATTACCGAAGGGATTCCGGTGCTGGATATGATACGGGTTAAAAATTACCTGCAGCCGAAACCCGTTCGCATGATCGGGCCGAACTGCCCAGGAATCATCACGCCTGGTGAGGCCAAAATAGGCATTATGCCGGGGCCGATTCATAAACCAGGCGGGCCGATTGGGGTGGTGTCAAGATCAGGGACATTGACTTACGAGGTCGTTCATCAATTAACGCTCAATGGCATTGGGCAGACGACTTGTATTGGCATCGGGGGTGATCCGATATGCGGTACGAGCTTTATTGACTGTCTGGAAGCTTTCGAGCAGGATCCCGAAACCCGGGGTGTGGTGATGGTCGGTGAAATTGGTGGAACGGCCGAAGAGGAGGCCTCTGAGTTTATTGCCAGCAAAATGTCCATTCCGGTTGTGGGCTTTATCTCCGGTCTTACCGCACCCCCCGGCAGGCGCATGGGCCATGCCGGCGCCATTATATCCGGCAGCAGCGGAACGGCTCAGGCTAAAATTGACGCCATGAAGA
>JASFIV010000056.1:0-19644 GCA_050122475.1 Desulfobacterales bacterium
TAGCGCATGCCGATCAAACCGCGCCTGCCAAGCTCCCGTAAGAATTGCGTAACCGCAACCTCAGCCTCCCGGGTCTCCAGTTGATGCGTTGTGGCAAATATGCTGATCAGCTGTCTGACCGAACAGTTTCCATCAATCATGGCCCAGACCGAAGTCCCCAGCTGATCGAGCTGAAGCTTTCTCGTCTGTATTTGAGCCTCGGACCCGCCAAAACGCTTTACCAAACCGGCAAAAAAGGGACGTACGGTGACCGGATAATGAATAACCACCTCACCGCTATCCAATCGCTCTTCGCGAATCTGAAGGTTTTTAGACGGAATTCGATTAAGTGCTTCTGCCCGGCTGATGGTCGGGTCCTTCGGCGTTTTCTTAAATAATCTCATAGTGGTTACAGACGTGCTCCAACAGCTCGGTGTCGAGGGGTTTTTTGCCTTCAGCTTTGATGCCCAGGATGCGATTTTTGGCTTGCAAGTGCCAGATCCCCAACCAGCCGTAGGAAGCACTGCGCTTGAAACGGCTCAGCCGCCGCTGCCAATCCGCCGCCGGCGCAGTGCTCCACTCAACCATGTCGTGCCCGTCGATGGTTCCGGCGACCGGTTCACTCCGGCCGAAGTTGGCGACCGTTTTGGCAAACTGCGCCAGATCCTGCTTGTCCAGTAAAACAGAAGCCAGGGACCATCGGTACAAAACAATGTGCTGGCTGCCTTCAGCAAAATCGAGCATATATTGACCGGCATCGAAGCGATAGCTTTTCAAATGGTAGGTTTCTGGCACCAGCGCCCTGATATCATAGGCCGACCACAGGATCTGGCCATCTGAGCGGTGGTCCCGAATCGAGTTGAGTATCCGGGTAGACACCGCCTGATCTGGAATAGCGCCTTTCTGAAAAAATTGAACCAGAGTGGCATGGCGGCATTTCGGGCAATACAAGAGCACGCCGCACCCACTGGTGGAAGGTGATTGCCAGGAAAATTCGCTGGCCGTAAAGTTGGACAGGGCCTGGGCCCATTCTGATGAAAGCGGCTCGGGCCTGACCGATTTTCTGAGCTGTCTTTTTTGGAGAGCGCTTAATCGCTTGAGGTGGGTTGAATGGGAAAAATGGCCTTTGACCGGGGCCCATTTGATTTCCATAACCGGACCGTTTTCATCTTCGATGGAAAGATATCGGATCCCGATTTGGCTAAACTGCCAGTCGGCGGGGATTTTAAAGCGTATGCCGTACCAGGCAATCTCTTTCCATCGATTCAGCAAAGCCCCTCTCCTAGCGCGGTATGAAAAGCTCCCAGCCGCTGTCTTCCGGCTTGACAGCCTTCCACTCCCGTTGTCGAAGTCTTTCGCGGTAGTCGAGTTGCTTGCGCTTGTAACACAGCAGATCTTTTTCGATCAGGGTCGTATTGGTCAGTTTTACCGAATTGCCCTTTTTTTCCTGCTCATCCTTTGTATTGTGCTGCAGGATGAGGCTGATGCTCTGGTTATGCCGATTGGTAAAAGACCATTTCCAGGCATCCACGATTTTAAAGGGATCCCCCCGGTACTCAGCAGGCTCACCGAATCGCTGCTTAAACCGTTTGAGCAGGTTTTTATAAAACTTTTTACTGGAATCTGCATATTTTAATTTGATACGGACAATATGGCCCGGTTGTTCGCAGGTGCCAAAGGCGATCAGCCCGCTTTTAAACCCTTTGGTAAACTTGATTTCAACTTCTTCGATATTTTCCGCATAGCGCACCGGCAGGGCTGTATCCATTATCACCCGATCTTCAAATTTTTTGATATCCTGATCCAGCACGAAACCGCCCACCTGGTTGGGTGCATCTGCCTGGGCCATGCCGGCCAGGCCAATAAAAAATACCGTCAGAACGACAAGCTGTAATTTAATCATGGCCGCCTCTCTATCTGTTGAAAGGTTCAACCCCTGATTATCATTATTCGGTTTTTATTTGGTTTTCAACTTTTTTTCTGCATTATTCTTTGAAGTGCTTGAATTTTACCCCAGAAAATCGCTTTGACGCTCAGGCAGACTAATTTTAATCCGGCACTAAATCCATCACTGAATATGGCCTGCCGGACAGCGGCATCTCCGGCACGGCCGTAAACCATCAGCCAGATAATATTATGCATCATTTGTTTTTTGTTCAATGGAAACAACCGGGGGACAAAAGCCCAATTGCGTGCCATTTTCTGATTCAGGTAATCCAGGCTGGCTTCCTGCTCGGTAATGTGCCCGTCCTGGATCGCCTGCCGGGTTAACGGATAATCCGGAAAATACTGCAGCGAGTAGAGATTAAACCGCAGGGGTTTCGGCAATTTTAGTAACAGATCGATGGTTTCTTTTAACGTTTGCTCGGTATCATAGGGGTTATCGATAATCAGATCATATCTGATTTTAACATCATGTTGGGCGATTTGATGCGCCAGTTTCAATATTTCCTTATTTTTCCCCGGCCTTTTGAAAATTTGATTTCGAATGTGATCGGCGCCGGACTCAATGCCGAATTTGATTCGGTGAAGGCCACATCGTTTTAACCTGGCGATCATTTCCGGCTTGATCAGTTTGGGATTATACTGGACTTTAAACGGCAGACCGATCTGTTCTGGGTAAAGCGCCTCAAAATCATCAAGCCAGGATTCATCTGTTCCAAAATTCTCATCGTGAAATTCGATCTGCTCTTTTTTATTTCCCGGTATTGCTAATATCTCCTTCATTTCGGCGATCACATTGGCAGCCGATCGCCGCCGATTGTAAGAGCCCAGACCCCGATAAATCGGTCGCAACAGACTGTTGACGCAGAATGAACAGGAAAAAGGACAACCCCGGGCGGGCATCGTTGCCAAAATGGGATCGACAATCGCCGCATCTTTGCGGGTTATTTTATTGGATCCGATAAAACAAAAGGAATCCCGGGCATATGCCGGAAAAGGAACGGCATCCAAATTTTGGATCAAGGGCCGCAGGGGATTTTGCTGCAAATTTCCGTTTTGCCGGATCCATAAATTGTTGATCGAATGATAATCTTTATTGTCCCTTAACGCTAAAACCAGATCTTCAAGGGCCCCCTCACCTTCACCGATACACACGATGTCGGATCGTTCCAGACAGTTTTCAGGCGATAAGGTCGGGTGAATGCCCCCCCACATCACGAGCGCCGACGAATTTTCTTTGACAATAGTCGTTAATTTTCGCGCAATCGGAACATATGGTGAATAGACGCTGAAACCGACCAATTTGGGCTGAAGCTCAACTATTTTCTGTTTGAATAAGGATTCCTCTTTGGCGGTTGGCGGCGCGACCGCATTGGTGTAATGATTTTTAAAGAAAATGGTATGGGGTTCGACACCTTCAATTTTCTCAAGGAGTGCATGCAGGATTCGAATCGGAAAATTCTGGTAGCGATACAGCGCGATCAGGACGACCGCTATGGGATCAGTGGAAGGACTCATCAAAATACGTTTTTCAGCGATTTATCGATAATTAGTACATCAGATATCAGGTCTCAGGAACATATGCAATATTGGCAAACATTCAAGTAGACTTCGATCCGATGTTGCATTACGTCTGCTGTCAGACGGGCATGTTATTTTTTCAAAGGCGATATGCGGGTGATAGACCTCTGAGCCACACCGTGGCCCGATATTTGGGATGATCGGCACCGTAACCTTGATTTCAACCTTGGGCGCTGACCGAATCCCAAATATCGGGTTACGAGCCACCTTGATATTCATAGCGCCTTTGAAAAAATGACATGACCGGCGCTCATTTGGTAAATTAATTATTCCCTTGACGACATACGAAATGGGCCTTGAAACCGATTTAATAAGCCAGTCGACCCAGAGATTTAAGTATCAGGGTAACCCCCATGGCAAACATGCCGGTCAAACCCATGCCACAGGAAAATCCAGCCAGCAAAACCGGTGCATATTGACGCCACATGGCCCCGTAGCGCTTCAGGAAGAAAAAGCGCCCCAGCAAGGCCCCGGCCACTTCAAGGAACATGGCATGCGGCAGAGTCTGACCTAGACCGCGCACCATACCATACACAAGCATAATCGGAAGACCAAACAGGGTCAAAATAGCATAGGTAATCACACCCAGCCCCAGACCGGCAATCACGTAAACAATATTGAGCGCCTGATAAAAAGCGGCATTGCCCTCCAGCGTCGAGCTTTGCATCAACAGCGTGTTCAAGGCCTGCAAATGCCAGATTTCCTGGGCAAAGGGGTAGGCGCTTGATGGGATGGGCGCCAGACGCCAGATGAATTGCGAAAACAGCAGGCTGGCGGTCATGACAATCGGGAATACCACAATTTCAGACTTGATAATACCGCGAATGCTGGTGCCGGTCAGCTCGATTTGCCGAAAATTGACGGTGGCCTCACCGTAATTATGGATCGGAATCGGCGCATACCAGATCTCAATCCCCTGATAGCCGAAATATTTGGCCCCGGCAATAAAGCTGATCTCGCGCACCAGCGGCAAACTCACAAACTGCCCGGCAATGCCCTCCATCCGGGCGGTGATATAGGAAACGACCGGGGTGTAGATAAAGCCGTAGGCGATAAAAAAAGGCCATGGAAAATTGGGAACCAGCCACAAGCAAAGTAACACATAAGAAATGGTGGAAAAAACATAGATGCCGATGGAAATCCAGAAGTTGAAGTCCCCCCGGCCGGGTGGCGGACGAAACAAATCTCGCAGGCTTCCTCTGGATCCCTCCTGCTTTCCAAAGGAGCGCACCACATGCCAGATCCCCACAAAGGCAATCGCCAAACCCAGACCGATGCTAAAGCTCATGTAAAAATCGAAATTATTGGCAAACATGGTGTCGACGGTTTCCATGCCCGGGTGCCAGCGGGTCAGGATCCCGTTTTTATAAAGAATCGGATTGGCCACAATCGTAATGATGATTCCCACCAGCCCGCCGATAACGGCCCAGAAGGGCAGCACCATACCGATGAAAACCAATCCCAGGTCCAGTTGGATCCCGGTGGCCACCGCCGGCAACACCCCTTCGGTATGGCCGGTCAGCTCAACCCAGGGGATGGGAATCAGCCGGATCGGCTCCATCAGGATCAGACCCGATACGGTAGGCAGCAAAACGTAAATCGCCCCAAAAGCCAGCCCCATGACGCCACCGATGGAAAAGACGCGCCATTTCCAGCTTTTTTTCTTGTCCTCGGTGGATTCAGCCAGGGCCATCGTTCCCAGGGCCGCCACCGGTGCCATCGGAAAAGGCAGCTTTTCGACATCGGAGGTAATCCGAAAAAGCGCATATCCCAGCCCGAACTGATCGATGCGTTGAATGATCTGAGTGCCCACCAGTAGCAGAATCGGAATCAACCAGTCGCGGTGGAAAAAGGTGCGTTCAACCAGCGAAGCGGATTCGGGACCCGGCGCCACCCAGTTGGGGATAAATTCGGTAACCCCCAGCATCCGGGCCGCATCGGACTGCACCAGGTATTGATTCCATAGCAAGCCTTGAAAGGGTGTGGACAATGCCGCTCCGGCCATATAATACAATAGAAATATTTCCTGCTGTTTGAGTTCGCTGTAAGAGCGTTTGGCCAGCTCGGCAAACAGGATAATGGTGACCCAGCGCGCAGCCGGCCCGATACCGGTGCCAATGACCA
Source organism: Desulfobacterales bacterium (assembly GCA_050122475.1). Classification (GTDB taxonomy): domain Bacteria; phylum Desulfobacterota; class Desulfobacteria; order Desulfobacterales; family JAHEIW01; genus JAHEIW01. The sequence continues at coordinate 5,629 of JASFIV010000056.1, forward strand.
GTTGCAAATACATGCTGCCGGGCATCATCAGAAAACCGATGAAAATTGCCCCGACCACCGTCTTCCAATCAAAACCCTCCTCAAACTCAGTCGGGGCTTCGAGCAGGTCTCGATACTCTTGCAGTTCTTTATCTTCGTACATGCAGAAATCCTGTTATTTGTTATTCGTTATTTGTTAATGGAAATCAGAATGGGCAGAATGCCACATTTACGAATAACGAATAACCATTAACTTATAACTATTTTTAGTCGGGTAACACCAGATAACTGGAATAGCTGAACAGCCCAATTATGGCCCAGGTGCCGGCCATGAAAAAATCACCGATAATCAGCCCGATGAAAAAGTTCCGTAGTTTTTTAAACAGCTGCACTCCACCATAGCGCATACACAGGGCGTTGCAGGCCCAGCCAATAAAAAAACTGAACCACAAAATGCGCATGGCGGAACTGTAGGCCGTCAGGTAGCCGATGGGATGAATCGGCCACCAGTAAAACCGATGATAACAGATAACCAATACCAGCATGACCACCGCACCGGTAATGGAAAAGATAATCACCCAATCTCCCGGTTTCGCCGGTGATTCAACCAGGCTGTAGATGTTGTCATAAACGGCAACCGTGGTGCGGGTGGCCCAGTCCAGTTGCAGCTCTCGCATGCCAAATTTGTAACTCAGGGCCAGCATGGCCAGAAACGAGAGCAACACCCCGGCAACCAGCGTGATGGCAATGGCTAAAAATATGAATCGATTGCTGCGGGTCTTGTCTGTGATTTTGCGAGCATGGAGCAATGAGGGCATGAGCGATTCCCGCAAATCGACAAACAACACTTTTTGAATGACGGCGGCAATCAGGATGCCCACGCTGGTGAAAAATTTAGACCCGAAAAAAGCCAACAACCCGTCCATGGGCGCGGCGGTCAAGGTAAAATAGGCGATCCCACCCTGACAGATAACCCGCATGGCGACCAGGGTAAACATAAAAAAGGCAAAAACGACCAAAAATGAAAATAAGAGCGGGATACCGAAATAATGACACCAGAAGACGATCGCCAGGCTTCCCAAAACAAATCCCCAGAAGGCAAAGCGTGTCGACAGCCACTCGGCTTCCGGATTGGCATCTTTTTTGAATCCCAAACCGTAACGGACGATGTCGATAAAATGAAAGCGTGCCAGCCAGGCTAGAAACAGAAAAAAAATAATATAGGCCCCAATCATCTGAGTCTCTTCAGGGCGCGAAATGGTCGGCCCGAAAGTGACACCCAGAGCCGCTGCCGGAATATTTAAACCCAATACACTCAGCAAACCAAATAGTAGGGTCCCTAAGATGAAAAAAAACCAGAATGAAAAGGAGATCTGTTTGGAAGTTAAAAAGGCAAACCCGATAAAGGCCGGATAGATGAATATTTTCAATTTGAAAAATCCGGAAAGAAGCCCAACCACCGGAAAATATTTGCCGGCCAGAATCAGGGTCGGAACCTGAGGGATAGACGGATTATAAAAGGCCAGACCATTAAGCAAATGCAGGCAAACCGGCACCATCAGCCCGGCCAGCAAGAAACGGTTGCTGAAGAACTGCCCCAGGCGGTTGCTGTCGAGGGCCTCCTGCATAACCAGCGGAACCCGCAACAGCGGAAAGTTCATCCGTTCATTGTATAATGGCTGCTTGCTTAACAGATTAACGATGCACACCATGACAAAATAACAAAGCAGGACGAATATCGTCCAGGTCAGCAGAGGCGTTAACCATGTACCCCATGGAATTTGTTTGAGGACTTCGAACCACCCCATCTGCCGCCCGCCGAGAAGACCGTTGTAGAGGCCGGCAATCGCATCCGCGCCTTGAGGATACCAATTTTCGGGCATGAGCGGGTGCAGTACTTCCGACCAGCGATTTTCAACGGTGGCAAAATGGAAGGGGGCCGTGAGATTGACAAAAAACGTACGCGCCAAACCGGTCCAGGCAACACCGGACAACAGCACCATCAGGGCCCAGGACACCAGCAGCTCTTTGCCGGTAATCCATTTTTGGCCCCTAAACACCAAGCGCAAAACGGCCGTCAGGACCATCAACCACACCAGAATATAAAATGGCGCCAATGGGAAATGCCCGCCGCCCAAAGGTGTTGCCTGGCGGAAGGCATTATTGAAGGGGGTGATCAGACAAATTGCCAGCGCAAAAAACGACCCCAGCAAAATAGCCCGCAATCGGATTTTTTCTCCGGTCTTTTCCTCTTTAGCGCCAGTCAGCCCATCTTCATTGGATGCGGGTTGCTGATTTTCGGTCATTTCTGTTCCCTGAATAAAATTTCAGATCCAAAGCTTGCAATAATTGATTGTTTAATAATACTAGAAGCGATGTTTTTGACCACGAAGTACACGATGATGCGCAAAGATTAAAGCATATTTTTTCATTTTGTATCCTTTGTTGGCTTCGTGATCTTCGTGGTAAAATTTATGCACGTTAACCTTAGGTTCGTCAAATCACCACGAAGTACACGAAGTTTCACGAAGATTAAAAAATTTGGGTTTCTTACTTCGTGATCTTCGTAGTAAAAAATATATGTTGTAACGCTATATGGCGATATTTAGCGTGTATCGAGTCCCATTTCCTTTTCAGCTTCAGCCAGCAAACGTTCATAGTGTTCCTTGGTGGGCAACTCAAAGGACCGCCACAGTAACAATTGTTTGCGGATATTATGCAAAAATCCTTTATTGATCCGGTGCCAGGCATTGGCTTCACCGGACTCACGCGTCAGGCGAACCTTGATCTCTAAAAACCCGGGCTCATCAGTTGCGGGACAAAATTGAAATTCGACTTTCTGATTGATTCCGAAATCAAAGGGTGCCAGCCAGACACTGGTCCACATTTGCAGGCAGGCATCATACTCGCAGGCTTGCTCCGGGCAGTCTTCATCCTCACCGGTAAGACCGGGCGCGGTCTGGCAGCTGAAACCAAATTCGATATCACCGGTGGAAAACAATCCATGCGATACGTCCTGGTGACCCTGAAAATACTCCAGCAGAAACCCGCCGATACTGCGATGTTCCGCATAACTCATGTAAAACGGCAGGATGACTTCAATGAAATTGCCGTGGGCCTCGGGAAGCGTCCAAGCCCGGTTCACATCGGGGATGGCAATTTCACCGGCCACCTTTGACGGGTACAAAACAGAAACCAGCACGACGATGATCACCAGAACCATGGCCGCAACACCGGCCCAGGAGGAATAATTAACGGTGATTCCTGACCACAGCGCTGTTTCGGCAAATAGTTTGGCTGAGGTCTGGGCCAGCAGGTATCCCAGGACCACACTGATCACAGCCAGGGCCATGGCTTCGGCAATAAATAAAAATGATACATGCGAGGGTGCCAGGCCCACTGATGTATATATTCCGATTTCACGCTTGCGCTCATATACGCTGCCGATCATGGTATTTAAGACGATAAAAACGGATATGATAATGGGGATGATAATGTTGGGCACACCACTGTAACTCATGGTATCGCTGGCGTGGTACAGATAGGTGCCCTCCGGCTCACCGCTGAACAGCGACAACCCGAAACGGTCCACCAGATTCTGAGCTTCTTTCTGAATGGAAAGATCCTTGTGCGGAACGATGGCCACGGCTTTTAAGTGCCCCCCGGCAGCCAGAAGGCTGCGATAGGGGATGATCATGGATAAATCGCCGGGGATATGCTGGTAGCGGCTCTGAAATTCGCGCACATCGTCACCGGAGTCCATGGCTTCGAATTCCTCTTCGGTCATCGCGGTGGAAACTTCTCGTGGAAAAGTAGCCGGTGTCAGTGGCTCGCCGTCGAGATCGGTACGCTGCTGCAGTTTTTTGCCCGAAAAAACACCCACGACCTCAAAAGGCACACCCCACATGGTGACAACGGCTTCCTTTGGATTTTGCGTATCGATCCCTAAACTTTGGGCCATGCGCTCGGGCAGCAAAATCGTATTCAATTCATTTTCCGCCAGCCAGCGACCACCAACCAGGATCTCATCAAGCCCTGACACCTTGGGCTCCAGATGGGAAAGCCCGACCAGCCCCTGGGCCTCAAACGACCGCCCGTTATGATAGACCGGAATGCGCGTTGTGCGCGTTTTATCCTCATCTTCCAGCCAGACCCGCGGGACACTGATGCCTTTTTTGGCAAAATTGTTGGTGATAAATCCCAGGGCTTGGTGTGGTAAATCGCGCCAGTTGACGTTTTTTAGCAGAAAGCCGTTATAGGGAGCTGTGGGTTCATAAAGCACCCTGGCATGGTGTCGCATGGACTTGACCGCCGTAAAGCTCATGATCGTGAAGGTTAAGATGATCAGGGTGGCGCAAGTCAGGGCCGTTCGCAGGCGGCGGCGTCTCAAATTGCTGACGCCCAGCATAAAGGCCGCCACAAAAGCTTTCCAGCGACCGAGTTCTTCAGACTGGACGAGTTTTGCATGCGTTTGCAACTGTGACATTTCGCCTTCAAAACGGAAAAAAATGATCAAGGTCACCATAAGGGAAAGCCCCATAATAAAAAAGGCCAGAATCACCACCATGGGGCTGTAGGCCAGCCGAAAGGCCGGATGCACATAGTAGATGAGTGCGATCAACAGGACGAGAATACCGATAAAGGCAATGATGCGTTTGTAGATATTGGCGTAGCAAAACAAAAGCCGTTCCATGCAAAACGCGAAGGGCACAAAAAGGGCAATGTAAAACAAGACCCCGTAAAGCACGTCTTTCTGGGTTTTTTCCACATCATCATACACGCGGGAGGCCAACGCCCATGACCGCATAGCGGCCTCTGAGGCCTGGTCGTACAGGTTATCCTCATAAGCCGATTGGGCGGTTCTTAAGGCTTCCAGACCCTCATCCTGAAGTGCACGAATGCGCTCATTGAATATACCGCGTCTCTCTAAATTGGAAATGCGGGGTTCCAGCAGAGTCCACATGTCTTTGGCGACCTGATGCTCGGTGCGGAACAAAAAGGGCGTATGACCTAGAATATAACCGACACCGGTGGATTTATCCTTGCTGGCATTGGTCAGAACCAATTTATTTCGCAACACGGTGTCCGACAGCGTTAATTTCAAGGGGGTGCCCGGTTCTAAAAAGGTTGTGGTTATGGTCGATGCGTTGGCATACTCTGAAATCCAGGTGTCGAGCCTGCTCATGAACCAGCGCAACGGATCGGATTCCCGTCGTCCGTCGATAATTTTGACTTTGTGCAAATGACGGAAAGTTCTGGGTTCCAGCAGATTGAAGAAGGTGATCCCGCTGCTGGCAAACATCACCAGATCGGTTTCCATCAGACGCCGGTACATTTTCACACGATAGGCAACTTTGCCGGTTTTCTTTTTATCGATGGTCCAGATAACGTCGCCGCTCTCGGGATGAAATTTATAGCCCTCAATAATGATTTTATGATAACTGTGCTTTTTATCTGCCAGGCCCCTGAGGTAGAAGTTGCCCAGATGATCGACTATCACATAAAAGCGAGCCGGACCCTGATAGCAAAGCAGTACGGTTCCGGGTGCCGGCTGGTCGGCAAACAACTCGCCGTGCCGCAAAAACTTGGCCCTGCCGACGATAGCCGAATAGCCAAAGCGGGGGAAAATATCGTCGTGTAGTTTGGGCGATTGCGCCAGATGTTCGATCAAGCGGCTGACCAGCGCACTTTGCTTGAGCGCAAAGGCCATATCCACATGTTCAGGCGTATCAAAAGGCGTGCCCCAGCGCGCCCTGGCATCATGGGTGGTGACAAACGTCAGCCCATGGATGGCGCCCAGCGCGGTAAGTTCCCCGCCCAGAGGGGGTTTGTCGAGAAAATAGCTTTGCCAGGAGCGTTTCCGACTGGGGCGCAGGCTATCTTTATACATTCCGCTCAGGCCCAGCTCATTTTCAATTCGGGCAGCCCCCTGGCGCAGGGCCTCATCGAGGGTGCTGTAAATGCTGGTCCGTTTGATTCGCGGCCTGAACGGAAACGCCCACCCATAATTGAAAGCGCCAAACCCATCGCCATGGCTGGACAGGTGCAGCGAGACGGCTGCATCCACATCATAGGCTCTGACCTGGCTTCTGAAGGCACGTGCATCGCTAATCTCTCTGGCATGTCGGCGCACATCCTCAAGAATGGCCTTTTGATCGTTAATGGCTATGGGAATGAGCTCCGCAAGCGCCTGGCGATCTTCAACCGTCAGATCCGAAAAATCAGGACTCCACATCAGGCGCCTGAGCGTCAGTCTTTCCTCAGCCAGCTTTTGAATTTGTTGGGTGTTGGCCGTGTTTTTTTGCTCCAAGCGCAGGCGCATCAGGTGGCGGGATACCCTGTCGGATTCAGACTTTAAACGCTGGTCAATTGCTGTTTTCAGTAGTTTGCGCGTTTCCTCATCGAGCTGCTCAGTCTGGGCAGCTGAATCGGCTGACATCCCCTTTAATAATTTGATCGTCTGACGGGTTGTTTTAATCAGTGTTTTAAAGGATTTTTTTAAATTTCGCAGGTCTTTGGATCGCGCCGAAATGCTCCAGATCATTTCCCGAAAACCCGCAAGCGTCTGAGCATGGCCGCTGCTGGCAATCAGCAGCACGGATCTCTTGGGCGGCTGCTCCTTTAAAAAGCGGGCCAATTCGAGCAGGGTGGCAATACTGACGGCCTCATCGGCGCCCGGCGATAATCCCGCCACAGTGGCGGTGCTGTCGTAAAAGGCTTCCACCATAATGAGCCTTTCCTTGAGATTGGGATCAACGCCTTCGACAAAACAGTAGATATTTTCCGAACTGACCAGTTGCCAGCGTGTCTGTGAGACCAGTCGCGCCTCGACTGCAACCTGACCCTTGAGCGCCTTTTCAAAATCGCCAAAAACTTCTCTGGCTTGAGCCTGAGACATCCAGAAACGTGGAAACTGCAGCGGCGAAAGTTCAAACTTTTCCTCAAATAAGGTTTTGGTTGAATTGTCACGATCAATGTAAATGAGCGCCCTGGCACCGAGGTTGGCGGCATGCAGCCAATTTTTGCCCGAATCCATTTCCATTAAAAGAATGGCCCCCTTGATGGGTTTGCCGTTTAATTCGGCCAGTTCGCCACGGCCGGCATAAATCAGCGGCCCGGCGAACCCGGGCGCTGCTATGGTTTGCGGTGTTACGGCATTACCGATGATGGAATGCAGTTCAATGGGTCGATTGTGGTTTGGAAGCGTTAATTGGCTGCCGGCATGCTGGATGACCGGTACCGAGAATCGGTAGGATCCCACGTCCTTATAGCCGAGCGCTTCAAATTTTTCTTTTAGATATATCGCTGCACTCTCATTGCCGGCTGTACCGGTGCTGCGATCTTTCAGAGATGAAAAGCGGTTGATGACATCACTGAATGAATCCGGCAGATTTTTTTCAGTCACCGCCCCTGTTGCGACAGAAGTCCACAACAGGTTGCACAGCAGTATCAGGAGGATCACATACCTACTGGCGCTGGCTGCTTGCCGCTGGCTCATGGCTTCTGGCCAATGCCAACTGGCCACTGGCGACTGATATCTGGCAAGCAGTTCGCCGTGAGGTGCTGGTATCATGCTTCTGAGGTACCTTGACATGCGAATATAGGACATAATGGTGAAACATCCTGTGTAATAGATTTTAAAGTTAATTGTCTCAACCTAAATGCCAGGTGCACGCTGCCAGTAGCCAGCGGCCGGCAGCTAAACACTAGCGAAGGGTATCGATTTTCCCGATCGATATCGACAACTCCTCCCGGTCTTCGATCTTGTCAACGGTTCCATCTCGGATCCAGACCACCTGATCGGAAACATTGAGCATCTTAAAATCATGGGTGGCCGAGATCACTGTAACATTGCGTTCCTGGCTCAAGCGTTTCAGCAACGCAATAATCTCTTCGCCGGTCGTCAGATCAAGATTCCCTGTGGGTTCGTCAGCCAGAATTATGGCCGGGTCATTAGCCAGGGCCCTGGCGATGGCCACCCGTTGTTGCTGGCCGCCGGAGAGCTCAAAGGGCTTGTGGCTATAGCGATCTCCCAATCCCACGAGTTCTAAAAGCTGCAGACCTTTTTCTGTAGCAGCATCATTGTTCATTCCGGCAAAAACCATCGGGAGGGTGATATTTTCAAGGGCAGTCATCACCTGAATAATATTAAAAGTTTGAAAAATATATCCGATCTTGCGGCAGCGCAGCCAGGCCAGTTCGTAGGCATCCAGTTGAGCGATATCCACCTCATCGATGAATACTTTGCCCGAAGAAGGCTTATCCAGACCGCCAATCATATTAAAAAGGGTACTCTTGCCGGATCCGGAGGGGCCCATAATTGAAATATAATTACCCCGGGCGATTACAAGGCTTACCCCCTGTAAGGCCTGAACTTCAACCTTTCCCAGTTGAAAGGTCTTATAGACATCTGTGACACGCACAATATTGGTTGATTCTGCCATAATGCGCTACCTCTCGTCCAAACTTCGTTTTAGGCGTACGGTCTCTTAGAGACGACGATTTGCAGTTTTATTCTGCAGCCTTGCGCTTTTTGCCGTGTGCCTGGCACCGTTTGTTATTGTTCCACCCGCATGGCCTCAACCGGTTGCATTCTGGCGGCCACAATCGCCGGATAGAACACACCGACCAAACTCAATATACATCCCACTGCGACAGCAATCACAAATGAACCGATCACGGCAAGCCATGACACCGCGGCTAACGAAACCGGTCCATAACGCAACAAGGCACCGATCAGAGCAAATAAAGCGCCCGCCAGCGCGCCCGCGCCGGCACCCGCCAGCCCCTGCATGCCTGCTTCGAGAATAAACAGCCGCAAAATAAACCGGTCCAGGGCTCCCAGACATTTCATGGTCCCGATTTCCCGAAAGCGCTCGGTTACCGCCATAAGCTGTGCATTGACGATGCCTACCACACAGACTATTAGCGACAGAATGATAATCCAGCGCTGTTTGGGGCTGGCACCCACATTGGTGTCTGCCGGCCCGATATCATAACCGGCACGAATAACAGCCTGGCGCAACTGGCGATCCTGGGTTGCCAGCAGACCATTGGCCACATCATTGCTGACCCGCACAAAACTTAAAAATGAAACGGCCAGTACCAGACTCATTGTGGTGATAAGAGATCTGAAAAAACGAACTTTTATGCTTTTGAGTGAAATTTCAACTGATTTAGTAAATGGAAGAACAATCTGGCGGTTTACACTGGTGGTTTCTTCTTTACCGCTCAATGGGATATGTTGATCAGCCATGTTTGTGACCTTCTAATTCGGCAAAACAGCAGCAGATGATCGGTTGAAATGATTTAATCGCTGAAGAGACAATGATCACATTTAACCCCTTGCCGCTTAATTGGCAATGGTTAAATTCTTACCTGTATTTTATGCGAGATTCAAATCTTAGGTTATTAAGAAAAGCTGAGCCATTGTCAAGAAAAACAGCACATTCAGGCTATATGGCCAAAGGGTGGTAAAGTATTTAAATTTAAACCCTAAACATCGCACGACTCAGGTAATATATGATAGGCTGTAGCTGTATCATAAAGGTAATTTTCTGTAAATAGGAATGGTTCCTAACAACCAGATTAAATAAATATTAAAAACAATACCTTGATGAATCAGGAGGCGCATTGGAAAAAATTAAAATAGGCCGGCAAATCGAAAGTCAGTCTATCTTTTACGAATGAGGTAGATGCCATCCCTTACACTTAACATCACCTTATCGATACCAGCGGTGTTTTTTACCTTGCGATTAAAAGCAGCGATCGCCTTTGCATTTTCATTGGAGATGGGCTTTTTGAATATTTTGTTGCGCCAGAACACGTTATCAACAAAAACCAGGCCGCCGCGTCGCAGGATACGCAGTGCTTCATCAAAATAGAGGCCGTATGAAGGCTTGTCGGCATCAATAAACACAAAATCAATGCTGTCATTTGAAATTTCCTTGAGGGTTTCAATGGCCGGTTTCAATTCCAGACGGATTTTGCGGCCATGGGGGCTTTTTTTAAAATAACGTAAGGCCATCTCAGCATAATCACTGCTGGTTTCGCAGGTAATCAGCAGGCCGTCATCCGGCAAGGCCTCGGCGATCATTAAGGCTGAAAACCCGGTGAATGTACCGATTTCAACGGCCGATCGGGCCCCGGATGCCTTGAGCAGAAATTGCATCAACCTGCCTTCAACTTTGCCAATACTCCAGCGTGAGCGACCGGTGATGGTTTCGGTTTCTTTTAAGAGATCCTGCAGCAAAGGCGAAACCTCATCGGTATGTTCGGCCATATAATTTTCGATCAATGAATCCTGGTTTTGTTCCACACGAATTCCCCGTTCCTCAGTTGGTTTATTTGCAAGAATGATATGGTCGAATCCCAAAAAATCGGGTCATTGATACTTTTGCGTTCATAGCGCCTGTCAGGAAATGACCGGACCGACTCTAATTTTACAAATTATTTCCGGGACGCGACGTTAGTTGCCAATCCAGGCTTCAAGATATTGGGCCGTTTGGGCGGCACCATCCAGATTGACCGTTACCGGCTCGGCAGGCCGGGATTCATGCAGCAGCTCTTGAATATAATGGCTTATCCGTTGCGGTTCAATATCTTTGTCACGCAGTATTTTCATGGGTATCAGTTTATCTATTTTGGCCACCCGCAATGGTTGTTCCTGTTGCTTTGAATATGGATAAATCAGCGCGGGAACCCCTGCAGCGATGAGGTTCATGCAGGTGTTATACCCGGCCAGACTGACGGAAAGATCGGCCGCCGTTAAATAGTCCAGAAAGCGCTTGGTATAATAGCGTATACGAATACCGCTGACCGCTTTGGCCGCCAACTTTTCAAATTCGTCAGGTTCGCGAAACGGACCGGCAAACATTTCGATTCTGATCGAATCCGTCTGATTCATTATGGGGTAGGCATCCAAAATACAGTTTAAAAGTGCATAGCCGGATCGCCCGCCACCGGCGCTGACAACAGCAAGCTTTTCAGCCGAACCGACACCCAACTCCTGCCGCAATTGACGGCCGGCTGCCGGATTGGCTTTTTGAGCAACAAAGCCGGTATAAACCACTGGAATCTGGATATCATTCATTCGGCTAAACGTCTCATCAAGGGTGAGCAGTTGATCATCCGAATGAATGAGCAGCAGATCAAAATAGGTGTGTAGCATATTGATGACCCGCTCCTCATAGAACTCCTGCTTTCTTTTCTCGACCAGAATATCCCGCAGGCTGCACACCACCTTTATATCGCCGAAGCGGCCCATGTGAATCCAGTCCAGCAGGGGCTGAAGCTCAAAGCCAAATACAGTGCGCCCGAAAGGATAAAGCTCGATCATAAAAACATCGGGCCGGTGCTGTTGGAATAAGGACATCAAAATAACTTTGCGCTGGTGCTGAATAAATTCAACAGACTGACTCGCATCTTCCGCCATCAAGGTCGTAAACTGTTCGTCCATGTAAAGTCCCGGCAGGCGGACAAGGGTGACATGTTCGGGCAACTGGACATCGACTTCGCGGCCGCCGGCAATCAGAATGACCTGATGGTCCGCTAACGCCCGCGCGAGTTCCAGGCTGCGAAATAAATGCCCCATACCCCAAACATATTGGCAGTATAATATAATTTTCATTGTGATTGATCGATTAACTTCTTTGCTTTTTCAATATTGGCCTGCACGTCCTGGTTTTCCGGGTCCAACGCGATCACCTGTTGCCATTCGACCAGGGCCGCATCCAGTTTTCCCTGCATGGCATAGATAACACCCAGATTATTGCGCGCTTCAATATCGTCAGGATCGATCTCAACAACCTTTTTAAATGCTTGTTTTGCTGCTTCCAGCCGGTTTTGGGCCTTATAAATTGTGCCGAGATTGAAATGAGCGTTTTTAAAGCGAGGATTCATTGCAACCGTTTGTTGATAGGCCGCTATCGCTTCACCGACAAAGCCCTGTTCACCTAATACAACACCCAGATTATAATAGGCTTTAAAGTCTTTTGGATTCAGCTCGAGCGTTTTCTTCACCTCGCGCATAGACGCATCGATCATGCCTCTTTTTTGATAAACACGGGCTAAATTGCCGTGCGCTCTGAAACTGTCGGGTTCAACTTCAAGCGTTTGAGTCCATAACGTATAGCTATCTTTCCAGTCTCGGTTACGGTTTATCGTAATCAGAGAACACACCCCCACCACGCATACGATAATGAAAACCCGTAAAATAGCCGCCCGGTTGAAAGAAATCCGACTCAATAGGGTTTCCAAAAAAATGGAAATGACCAGACAAAAACCCAAGAGCGGTATATACAAATAGCGCTCGGCAAACGGGTTATAAATTTGAATTAAATTATAAACCGGAAACAGCGTAATAAAGAACCACCATATCCCGAAAGATACCGCCTTTTGGTTTCTCAACGCAAATAAACTGTATATGGCCAGGCCCAGCACAACCAAAAGAGACAATAACGGTAGAACATCAAGAAAGCGGGTCGGATAGGAAAACACATAGTCGGCATTTAGCGGGAATGGAAACAGACTGAGCTTAATATACTTCAGAAAAATGATGGGCAAATAGATGACCCGATCGATGAAGCGTCCCCAAATCTGTGTTTCAAATTCCTCCGGATTATAGATGGCAAAAAACCGCAACCACAAATAAAAAAAGCTGACACCCAGGTACCCGGTATAATAATATTTGCGGTCTTGAATGACCGCCTGTAGCCGTTTTAAGGAAATTTTCTCGGAGACAGGTTCTCGCAGGATTAAATCATAAAGAACGACGATTGCCGGCAGGGTAATGGCCATCTCTTTGGATAAGAGCCCCAGCAAGAAAAAAAACAGGGATAATATAAAGCTAATGTATCCCGGCTCGGTTGCCGATGGCTGCAGTCGCATGTAGGATAAAAACGCCAGGAAGAAGAAAAAGGCCGCCAGGAGATCTTCATTATAAGAAATCCCGTTAACCGCCTCTGCGTTAACCGGATGACAGGCAAACAAAAGGCCGGCTATCACAGCAACTCTTTTATTGTCTATCATTGCATGGGCCAACAAATAGACGAGAATGACGTTAAAAATATGCAGCGTAAAGCTGAGCAGACGGTAGCCTAACGGGTTTACGTCAGAAACGGCATACAGCAGGTAGTAGGACAGCGTTGCCACCGGGCGATAACTGGCTTCACCGCCGGATATCTTAAAATAGGATTGATTGTAAAACGAGGAAAGATAGTTGCCCAGCCGCTTGATGTGGGCATTTTCGACAATGGTGCCCAGATCATCATAAACGAAGCCGTTCGACAGCGAATTAAAATAGACGATCGCAGAGACGCAGACAAGCAATAAAATGGGCCACAGGTGATTTGCGTTTGTCTTAGCCATCATTTTATTTTTCATGGTCAGCTCTGTGGCGGGATCCTGTGAACGATTTTATCCAGGGCCCACATTCTGTCTCTGATGGGGTTTCAAAACCCCTTTGGGTTTCATTTTGCGGCCTTTTGCTAAAAGCGCTTAGCAAAGTGGAACGCAAAATCTTAAACTGTTTGAGGGTGTAAGCCCGAGTTTTCAAGATTTAGCGTAAGGCGTTTAGCGCTTTTCAAAAGACGCAAACCAACAGAAAAGGCGTTTTTAAACAGCTTCTAGTGTTGCGTTCCGGAAATAATTTACACTATTGTCTCTGTCTCATTCTAAACATACTTACGTTCAAGCTGCCAGACGGGCATGTTTTTTTCTGAAAGGCGGTATGCTGATCGTTGACCCACACGCTGCATCGTGTCCCGATATTTGGGATGATGGGCACCGAAGCTTTGTCTGAACCCATAGCGCGGGTTGAATCCCAAATATCGGGGCACCGGCAGTTAGCCATTCATAACGCCTTTCAGAAAATGACATGGCCGGCTCTCATTTTGTCAATTATTTCTGGAACACGATACTAGTGTTCAAGCCACCTGGCCGTATTCGCAGCCCCTTCTATGTTTACATTAAACGACACCGTCGATCTCTGTGACAGGCTGTGGTCGATTTTCTGTCCCAGTCGATGCGGGGCTAGAT
>JASFIV010000057.1:0-19385 GCA_050122475.1 Desulfobacterales bacterium
TCAATTTTAATCGTCGCATTAATTTTTATGCAAGATTCAGGTATTAGCTGAATTTTGCACGCGTCGGAGGCTTTCATATGCAAGGCACTTCAGGGTGAAGCTATAGTGCACTATGCTTCGCGCTGAATAACGCCGCAGATGGAAGCCTCCGGCGCGCCCAAAGGGTGAAAATTAATGCGCTAAAATGATACTGATCCATTACCCTAAATGGGAATTTTGTTGAGCTTCAATTTTAATCATCGCATTAATTTTCATGCAAGATTCAGGTATTAGCAAAATAGCGATAGAAGCGCCAGTATAAAGGCGAGATAATGAGGGGGGAAAGGCCCATAGCAACGGTCAGGTAATGGGTCCGGCGACTTTTTTTAATTCAACACCGTCGATGATCATATACCAGTCGTCGCCGTCCAGGTACGGCGGCTGATGCACCTCAAAAGTTGTCGTGAAAAACAGCACACCGACGATAAAGTCGTCACCCTTGAAGTTTTTCAAAGGGCCGGAGATTTTTGTCGAACGTTTTCCCTTTACCCGCCGGTAATCAACGCCGCCGTTGTCGGTTATGGTCAGGTGAAACCCGACACCCTGCCAGGTTCCGATGTAGGATTTTTTTTCATCTGGCACTGGAATCGAATTACAGCCAACGAACGAACAGGTGAAAGTGATGATGAGCACGATCAACACGAAACGGATAAGATTCTTACACATTAAAGCCCCCCCAAGGCTTGGCAATCATTAGCGGATCAATTATCCGCACGTTGAACGCTGCGCTGATACGGGGCTATTTGAATTTTGCGGCTTGCAGAACAATACCGGAAAAATCACAATCTCCCCGATATTATTATCTGCCAAATGACGCTAAACTTTAGCTTTTTTTCGGATCGTCGACTTTATTTTCCCGGCCTTATTTTAAGCCGGCAACATCCCTGCTGTCCGGGTGTCCAGGTTTCAATTGAAAAACTAAATCCGGCGCCTTCAAAAGTGCCTTTATCAACACAGGCCGCAATATCACACATCCGGGCGATGTCGCTATCCTTTAAACCCGCTTCCTGCCAGGCCTCCTTAAGGGGACAGTGTCGCATCTTGATATCCAGGCCGCCGTCATCGCATCAGGCAAGTCGACTTTTTTTTCTTCAGGAGTACAGGCTTTCTGGCCGTATCGCTTGCCAGCTTTTGGCAAAGTAATGCCCCGGACCGGCAAACGGGCTAACGGGTAACGGGCTCAACCAGAGAACCGTGGATGCATTTTTGAGACGGGTTTTAGTCATACGATAAAGTGATCCGGGGTGTCGGCGGATGGATGATTTTCATTTTTTCTTCAGCCAATTGATGGCGGTTGAACACATCTTGCACCACAGCTTTTACTGAGTTGAACTTTTTGACGCCGAAGGCGGATAGATACTGTTGGAGCTGGCCTTCGATCAGTTGGACAATTTGAGGGTGTTTGATCAACTCGTCTTTGGAAAATCCTTGCTCCAGGCCTTCGGTGACCATTTCAACCACATCATAATCATACCCCAGGTCTTTAAAGTCACTTTGACCTGGTTCCAACCCGGCTGTCGGCTCGCGCCGGACAATCTTTTTGTCCAGGCCCAGGAAACGGGCCATTTCGCGCACAAGGCGTTTGGGTAAACCGGCGATAGGGCTGAAATGCACAGCTCCGTCCCCAAAAAGCGTATAATAGCCGATGCCAAAATCTTCATCGCGATTGCCGGTTCCGGCCAGGGTTTTATTTTCCGTCGCTGCTTTGGTTGACAGAACATTGGCGCGGATTCTGGAGATCATATTGCCTTTATGAAATTTACTTTCAAATGCTTCCGGATTGGTCGACTGGAAAGATTCCACCAGAGCTTCGATGCTGTGGATTTCATAGCGCAAGCCCAGATGTTTAGCCACCAGAACGGCATCGGTTTCATCTACAGCCACATTGATATTTGACGGCAAGACATAGCCCACCAGTTCAAGTTCCTGCTCATCGTCGGCCCGTTTGGTATTATAGCGATCGAAACTGTTTTTAATCAGTGCTGCCGCCGTGCTCGAATCCACTCCACCGGATAATCCGATCACACATCCACTGGAAGCGGCTTGCTGCACAACGTTGATGACAAAATCACCGATTTCCTTAGAGACCTGTTTGCAATCCATGGTCGCCAGTTTAATGGACTTCATTATCCGTCTCCTGCGCCTTTAATGGTTTCGGATAAATATACTACCGCGGCGGCGGTTTGTCTATTTTGAAAAGGATGGTATTGTCGGAACAGCACTCAAAAGCAAAGTCTCCGGCGACGCCGGTGGTTCCAGGAAAAATTGCCCGCCGGCAGGCAAAGATGCACTCAGCCTGTGTTTCCTTGGGGGGTGAATTCCGGTAACGGCATGGGGATCAATACGGCTGCCTGCGATAATCGGCTGCTTTTATATCGTATTTTTTTAACAGCTGATATAAATCTGCGCGGTATTTACCAGCCAGTTTAGCGGCCTGGCTGACATTGCCGCACGTTAGTTCGATTAGTTGAATTAGGTAATTTTTTTCAAAATTTTCTTTGGCGTCTTTCAATGACTGCAGGCCGCCTTCAGGGGCGTTATGATCCGGCAGGATCGCGTCATCCGAGATGATATTCTGGGAGGCCAGCGCCACCGCACACTCAACCGTATTTTCCAGTTCCCGCACGTTACCCGGCCAATTGTGTAACATCAGTCTTTGAATGGCAGACGGTGTAAAGCCGGTGATATCTTTTTGCGTCTCGCGGGCGTATTTGTTCAAAAAATAATTTGCCAGCAGGGGAATGTCATCTTTGCGCCGGCGTAGCGGCGGCAATTGGATAACAATGACATGGATCCGATAAAAAAGATCTTCCCGGAAGGCGCCTTTCTTGACTTCTGCCTCCAGGTTCCTGTTTGAGCTGGCGATAAAGCGGGTATCGACATTGATCGTCTTTTGGGCACCAATCGGATAAAATTCTTTTTCCTGCAATACCCGTAAGAACTTGGCCTGCATCGACAGCGCCATCTCCGAGATCTCATCTAGAAAAAAGGTACCCTGATGAGCCTGCAAAAAAAGGCCTTTCTTATTTCGGGCGGCATCTGTAAAGGCACCTTTTTGATAGCCGAAAAGCTCGCTCTCCAACAGGGTTTCCGGTATGGCGGCACAATTAATGGCCACAAAGGGCCCTTCTTTACGCGAACTGGCCAAATGCAGTGTTCTGGCGATCAATTCTTTTCCGGTGCCGCTTTCGCCTTCAATAAACACATTCGCATCCGACTCCGCGGCATGGGCAACCTGGTCCAGCACGGTTTCCATTTTTTCGCTTTTGGTAATAATGTTTTCAAAGCCATAGCGTTCTTTGACGATTTTTTTAAGATTCTTAACTTCCTTTGTCAGCCGGCTGCGTTCCAGACTATTGCGGGTCTGTAGCAAAAGCTCCTCGTGATCAAAAGGTTTGGTCAAATAGCTGTATGCGCCTTTTTTAATGGCGGCTACGGCGCTTTTGATTGTGCCGTAAGCCGTTAGGATGATGACCGGCATTTCCGGGTGAATTTGATGTAAGTCCTGCATCAGACGAATGCCGTTTTCACCTTTGAGTTTCAGATCAAGCAGAGCGGCATCAAACATATTTTCTGCCGCCAGCGCTTTCGCTTTTTTTGCTTCGATCGCGGTGGTCACCCGATATCCCTGAGCTTCCAATCGCATTCGAATCACTTTGAGTATGCTGGGGTCGTCATCAACTACCAGAATTTTTTCCATTTCCTTTTTCCTTTAGCTCTTCTGCCGGAGGTATGGCTTCTCGCTTTTTTTCTTCCATATGAATGTCGACGCGCTTTAACTTTTCCAGCTGGTCCTGTAGCTGGCTTATTTTCCTTTTTTGCATTTTTAGCGCCTTTTCCAGGGGAGCACTGCGCCGGGTTAAAAAGCGTATTTGACCTTCCTGGGCGCTGAGCCGACCCAGCACGGCCAACCATAAATGGGCCTCCGGCTGCAGGTGACTTGCAGGATAGCGGTCAATGATATCCTTAAAGGACTGCAGCGCTTTGTGGATATCTCGGTCCGGATTGTCCGGGTGCACATAGACCATGCCGATCTGAAAAAGCGCCTGATCCGCCAGGCGTTCCGGAAACTGCGCCAGCACGCTTCGGTTTATTTCAAGGGCACTGCTGTAGTCGCCTGCGGCAAATTGTTGTCTGGCCTCAAGCAACTGTTTTTCGCCCTGCGGCTGTGGCGGCCAGTGAAGGCATCCCATGGCCGCTAGGGACCATATCACGGAACAGGTAACGAAAAGTAAAAGCTGCTGCCCTGTCCGGGTTTGCTTCGCACCCATATTTTACCTCCATGGTCAGCGACGATGTGTTTGGCAATCGACAATCCCAGGCCGGTTCCCAACGGAGTTTTTCGTCCGCCATCGATGCGTTGAAATCGATCAAAAATTTTTCCCATATTCTCACGTGGGATACCGCAACCGCTGTCAGCCACACAGACCTCAATCCTGTTCTGTCCCTGGTTTTTCAGGGAGGCGGCAATTATCACTTTTCCACCGGCAGCAGAAAATTTTAAGGCATTGCCGATCAGATTTTCCATGACCTGGGCGATGCGCTCTTCATCCATTTTGACAGCCGGCAGATGGGGCGACGGTCTTAATTCAAGATCAATTTTTTTTCGTTGTGCGATCGGCGCCAGTTTTAACACCGTTTGTTGGATTAACGGAAATAATAGACCCTGCTTTAGTTGATAGTCCATCATGTTGGCTTCCATACGCGACAGATCCAGAATACGGTTCACCGAATCAATCAACCGTTCACATTCCTTTTGCGTAATGGCCAACAATTCGTTTTGCTTGGCCGGAACATTGGCATAAGTGCCTTCCATGAGCATCCGGCTGGCTTCTTTCATGGCGGTCAACGGCGTTCGCAGGGTGTGGGAAACATGGCTGATAAAGTCTTTTTTCATCTCATCCAGTTCTCTGAGGCGCTCGCACATCTGGTTAAAATCATCTGACAGTTCCTTAATTTCCGGTGGTGACGTAATATTATCAATTGCTTCAAATTTACCTTCAGCAATTTCTCTGGTCATTTTCTGCAATCGTACGATTGAGTGATTGATGCCGCGAGTGTTATAAAAGGAAATGAGCAATCCCAGCAGGATGGCCAATGCGGCTGTAATCGTTGTTACCTGTAAAACCCCGGAGCTAATCTGGCTGGATGCATTTATTTTTTTATCGCGCTGCAAACGGCTGATGTGAATCATTTGCTTGAGGCGCTGATTGATTTGATCAATCAGATTATCTTTCTGTCGCTGGAACTTGAGGCGTGGGTAGTTTGGATTGTTTTGCAGCTCTTCTATTTCAGTTCTGAACAGCAATAAAAATTTGCCATAATCAGTCTGGATTTGACTGAACAGTTCCTTGTTTTCTATTGTATCCGGCAAGGCTTCCAGTTTGCGGATATCTTCTATTATCTGAAGCTGTATATCCCAGAATTTTTTTAAGAAATCGGCATCGCCGGAGATAAGATATTTTTTCTCGAAACTGACCTGGGAAAACAGCTTGTCCAAAAAATGTTCCGTCAGCGTTAAGCGGTTGACATGCACGGTTGCAATTTCCCGGCTGAGACCATTGAGTTGATTGAGCTTTAAGGTCACATAGACGCCCAGAAATACAACCAGCAATAAGATGGCTGCATAGCCAAAGGTTAATCGTTTAAAAATGGTTAGTTTCATTTTATCGGGCACACCAGTTAAGCCGGTTTCGCCGGCCGAATGTCCTCGTGAAACGGGATTGAGCCCCTTAGCCGATGAAGACGGTCGGTCTGTATTTTTTCACCGGCAGACGGGCTCACCCGCCAGATGCGGGCAAACAGGCAACAGGCTCAACCGATTTAAGAATGCTTTGATTAAAGCGCGTATAAGAGGGTAAGCAGACGGATCCGTGAAGGGATTTGCAGCCTGTCTAATCCCGGGCTGCCAGCATCGGGATAAAAGGGGCAATAGCTGCCCCTTTTATCCTTTTCAAAGAAGGTCAAGGGCTAGCCTTCCTTGTTGATGGATTTAATATTCTTATTTTTATCGTATTCAATCATCACCTGATCTCCTTTTTGCAGGGTTTTCAGGCCCTCGATTTGCTGTCCTGCATTGAGCATGATGGTTTTGCCTTCCGGGCTCATAACCTCCAGCATGCCTGAATTAGGGTCCACCGATACCACTTCACCTTTAATCGTTCCAGCGGGGTCGGCGGCCTGGGAAATGCTAACAGCTGCAAAAGAAATGGCAAACAGGGTAATGATCAACATTGAAACGGGCTTATTTAAGATGAATTGACGCATCGTTTTTCTCCTTTTTGGTTTAAAATTAAATCGAATTGCATCGATATGATTTCCAATTTAACGTTGTTCCTCCCGCCATATTGCACCTCCTTTCCGTGCGGGGTGATTTGTTGTCTGACAGCCCATTTCAAATGTCAGCATCGATTCGATTACCGGATTCGCCTGGCTTTACCAAACGCAGTAATGTCTGTGGATCCCTCCGATACCGATATTTGAAAGAGCAAGGGCTGTGCCATACGGATTTAATCAACTTATCTTATTGATATATATGGATTTTTATATTTTACGGCTTTCGGGATAATCTTGTTTCGTATAAATTTTGTTACAGTATCGCAGGCCGCGTGCGGCACAAAATGGGCAATTTGTATACATATCATGCACTTAAAATACGTATCTTTTTTGTGGCCGGTTTGTATGCTTTTGTCCTAAAAGATACAATCGGACGGCAGCCGGGGCTGATTGAGCTTCGGATTAACCCTGCTTTGTAATCGACCGAATGATGTAATCCGAACTGTATTCAACGATGATCTGATCGCCCGGACGCAACGCCAGCCGTTCGGTTTTAGGATTGGTGCTCAGTGTTAAGATTTGGCCGGGGTGTTCTTGTGAGCCAACTGTAACCAAGCCGATATTTTTATTGATGATAGTGCCCATTACAATCCGGGTCTTATGAATTTCTCTCTCAAAAGGTATCGCGGCAACACCGGCAACAGAAATGACGAAAATGGCGATAAGCCAACGCGATATCAGGATAATAGATAGCGTTTTTTTCAGCAAAATGATCACCTCCTGCGTGTTTGTATTTTCTATAAGCAAGCTGGATGCCAAAGTGCCCGGAAAACACATAAGCATATGTTATTGTTGTTATTTTTTAAAAAGGATAGATTTTGTTTTTTTCGCAATTGTATGGTTTTACCTGCACCGCTGGAATCAGGCGGGAGCATAAGCCGGCATAACTTAAAGTAAACACATGGTATATTAGATAGCGTTGATTTCCTACATACCGTAGACTTTTTTATTCGGTTTCGATCTGGCAGGTGGGGTGGTGGATGAAAAAAGGCACCACGCGGAGCATGATGCTGATAAGCAGAAGAGAATCAAAAAGGGGCAGGAAATGAAAGCTGGCAGTGGTAAGCCAAAGCTTGAATGAATCCAATGAGGCGGTGGCTGGCAGGCTTAGTCTCCACGCAAAAAGCGGTCCAGTTCGGTTTTGAGCGTACGCCAGCCGCGGCCGACTTTAATGGCCCGGATGCGGCCTTCAGCGATGTACTTGAGGTAGGTGGGACGCGAAATTTTAAGATACTCACAGGCCTCTTTGGTGGTAAATACGTTTTCATCGCTGAATTCATCAAATCCGTTGGCAAAACTCCCGTTTCGTCGATCAAACCCGCTGCGTCTGTCGCTTTTTTTGCGCCGATCTTCGCCGCTTCTACGCTGTACAACATGATTATTAATCATAAATACCACCTGATGTCTTTTAGTATGTGAACTTCCCCTGGCTTTTGACCTACTCTAGTATCGGCAAATGGCTTGTTATTCTTTATGAATATTTTCGAAAAATGCCAAACGAACCCCCTGAACTTATGCTTTAGATGATAAACGCGCCTGTGTGAAGTACTTTTTTTAATTTTGTTAAAGATGTGTAAAATGCTGTAAAGTTATGTAAAATGCTGTAAAATAGAGTCAATCTCTGACCCAATTTTATTAAGCGCAGCTGCTGCTAAAAAATAATTGTTTTTTTACCTGCCCTAAATATTTCAGACGCTAAGCGTGACGGCAATTTTTTGCCGGCAGGAATCACAAAGAGCCAACATGTCTAACCGGAGGTATTCTGGCGACCCCCCCCGGTTTTTATTTATTGCCGATTTTTTAGTTTTTACAGGTTTCAACCACCCTAGCTGTCAAATGCTGTCAAATGCTGTAAATATTTGATAATATATTATTTTTTTGCTTGAAACCCTTGCTGCCATCTGATAGTATGGCTATCATCATGCTGCATGGCTGTTCCAAGCACGAGCGCTTATCGTCCGATAAGGAGCTTAAAAACGGCCAGTCAGCATGGGCCTTCAAGGGGGGATAAACCTTTCCGGATAAAGGAAGGTTTAAATCAGGAAGCCGACGCCTTATCAAAGAGTTCTTTGCCAATTCTGCTTTTGTCTTATATTCGGATCTGGTTATCCCCCTTTACCCTTTTCTGCCATTTTCCTTTTGATACAACTCGATCGGGCATAACCAACGCCTAGAATCGACATGACAGCCGAACGGCGGTTTCTTCATTTAATCGAATGTGTAGGTACCGACAACAGGGTCCAGACTTACGGCGACAGCAACCTCGAAGACGAATACCTGATGGGCGATTGGAACGGTGATGGCCGGCACTAATGTTTTGCCACGGGCTACCGCATCTTTGTATTTACGGGCCTGGGATCAAGACGATATTGGTGCGACTATTGGTTATAAGTCTAACAGTTGGGCATTGTATGGTCGGCAATCGGGGGGACCTGCCGATATAACCATTTGGAAGAGGCCGTTGATGTGCCTTTCCATGCGTCTCCAAAGACGCGGGCTAGCGTATCCGGTAGGTTGGCATCTGCCACCATGAAGCCCATCGCGGCGAGTACACCACAGTGCTTTTATTCGAGCGTAAGGGGTACGAAAAGGGGCATGATCTGTGGTGTACTTGCCGTAATCTCCCTCCCATACACGTCTTACTGCCGGATCAAATCAAGCGCTGCATCATAGCCACTACTGAAGCGGTGAATTCATTATCCCCCAAATGTAAAGGAATGCGGTCTTGGCTCATCCGTTACCCGGTCAACGGCCAGAAAAGCGGCAAAATGAAAACGATGATCAACAGGATTGCCAGGGTCAGCAAACCGCCGACTTTGATATAATCCATGAATCGATATCCCCCCGGCCCCATGACCAGGATGTTGGCCGGGTGCGATATGGGGGTCATTAAACTGGCAGAGGCGGCCATGGCCACTGCCATCAGCAGCGCTTGCGGGGAGAGCCCCAAATTGGCCGCGGTGTTCATTACGATGGGCGCCATCAGGACGACCAGAGCGGCGGTGGGCACAAAGCAGGTGGCCAGAAACGTCAGGCTCACCAGGCCAAACATCACCGCTCTGGGTCCGTACGGTCCCACCAGGGTCACCACCCCCTCGGCGATCATCCGAGCGGCGCCGGTTTGGTCCAGGGCCGTTCCCAGAGGCAGCATGCCGGCGATTAAAAAAACGGCTTTCCATTCAATTTGCCGATAGGCCTCTTCCATGGTCAGGCAGCCGCAAAGCACCATTAAAGCCGCTCCCACCACCGCGGCAATGTAAATAGGTACCCATCCCATGATGACCGGAAAAAGCACCGCCGCCATGATCAAAATGGATATTTTCATCTTCTCCAGCCGCACTTCGCGTTGAGCCATTTCCGTCAGGACAACAAAATCCGGTTCGCGGCCCAGCAGCTGGAGCTTGCTCCGCGGGCCCAACAGTAAGATGGCATCGCCGAAGCGCAGATCCATATCGCGCAGATCGGAGCGAAAGGCTTTGCCCCGGCGCCAGATGGCCAGAACATTTAAGCCGTATTTTTCACGGAAATTCAGCTGGCGCAGCGTTTTTCCTACCAGCGTGGTCTGAGGGGATAAGATGGCCTCCACCATGCCCACACTTTCGGTGACCAGTGACTGGATATCTGGACGGGTGCGCCGTTCAATTTTCAGTTTTTCAAGTTCACCTAATTCTTCAAAGTCCCGCAGGCGACCTTCAACCGCCAGCCGATCATCAGCCTGCAGAATTTCTTGAGGCTCGGGCATAATGATGGGCTCATTTCCGCGTATGATTCCCAAAACCCGGCTGCCCAGTGCATCTCCCAGACGGCTTTGTTTAAGCGATTTTCCGGCCAGCGGCGAGTCCGGCGGTACCCGCATGACCATCAGGCGTTCATGCAGGTGATAAACATCGATCAGTTCCCGGCGGGGAACAAAGCGAAATTGATCGAAGCCGGATTTTTCCGCAAGCGCCTCCAGCTGCTCCTGGAGACCGGCCAACAGCAAGCGATCTTGAGGCTGCAGGGGTTCATCCGACAGATGGGTCCGTTTGGTGCTGCCATGGCGGTGTATAGCCAGTACATTGGCGCCAAATTGTTCGCGAAATCCCAAAACATTGAGCGTTTTGCCCACATACTGGGATGCCGGTGGCAGGCGCACCTCACCGATTTTGATCTCATCCGAATACGGTGCGGTGATATCGATTTTTTGATCTTCCACAATCAACTGCTGCCAGTTTTTCATATCGTCTAAATTTTCGATGCGGCCTTCGACGGTCAGCAGGTCGTCAGCCTGTAAAATATCGGAAGGCCCGGGCGCAATGATGGTGCGCTCTTTGCGGGTAATGCCGATCACATTCCAGCCCAGGATCGATCCCATGCGGCTGTCTGCCAGGGTCTTGTTGATCAGATTCGAAGTTGCCGGAATACGGATCTTAAACAGCTGCTCACCCACGTCATCCTCAGATGCCCAGTCAACGCCTTTGGCGCGGGAGGATTCTTTGGCGACGTCGCGCTGCGGCAGCAGATAACGGCCGATAAAAATCATAACGGCAATACCACCGAACATGATGACCAGGCCGATGGGGGTAAAATCGAAAAAGGTATAGGGCTTGAGTCCCGCATCTTGCAGGGCGCTGGTGACTAGGATGTTGGGAGGCGTACCGATCTGGGTGGTCAGCCCGCCCAGCAGCGAACCGTATGCCAGGGGCATCAGCAGCCGGGAGGGCGCACTGCCGGTATGGCGGGCGATATCCATGACCACCGGCAGCATCAGGGCAGCAACGGCCACATTGTTCATGATGGCCGACATTACCCCGGCGGTTATCATGATGACGATAACCATGAACGTTTGACTGTCGCCTGCCAGGCGCAGCACAAAACGCCCGATGACATTGGCGACACCGGTTCGCGTCAAGCCGCCGCTGAGAATAAAAACCGCCCAAACGGTAATAACAGCCGGATTGCTGAAACCCGCAAGCGCTTCAACCGGCGTCACCAGTCCGGTCAGGGCCACGGCGCCCAGCACCAGCAGGGCGGTGACCTCCATCGGTATCCATTCGCTGATCAACAACACAATCGCTCCTGCCAGAAGCGACAACACCAGCACAATTTCCGGCGTCACGGCAAAAATCCTTCCAAAGGGAGTGTTGAATTGATGAGGAAACCCTAAGCATCAAAGTCGCCGCATGCAAGCAGTTCTCCTGACAGACGCCGATTTATCCGACCATCGAAATATTAGGAGGGGATCTGTTGCATTTTATGCCGCCAAAATCCTGACGTCCCGTTGCAGCGGTGCCACCTGTATATTGGCGTATTTCTCAGTGTAATTAACGCAACGGCTTAGATCCTTTCTCTTAAAGGCTGTCAGATGGACGTTTTTGGCCATACGCTCAACTTGCGAAATAAATGGCATATGATTTGCAGCTTCAAAATCGTGCTTAACATATGTTTAGCGTCTTGGATACGGTTGATCCGTTCCATCCATATCCTGCTCACGGGGGTATGAATTTATAAATATCACTAAAGGTTACACGCTATTTGGCCGATATATATAACGGAGATTAATTTTTTGGAGATAGGCCGATGTTTGCAGAAATCATAAATGGAATTGGCAGTGGGTGCCTTGCCCTGCTGGCGGTCATAGGCCTGGTGGCTCTGTATAGGTTAAATGCCCGGCAGATCAAAAAGCATCAAAATTCAATGGAGTTTTACCTGTTTAAGATTTCGCGCGTGACCGGACACAGCGAGTACGATGTCTTTTGTAAATCGGCCGAAGACTGGCCGGTTGCTACCGTTCCCAAAACCAAAATAGATGCTGATTTTAAAGACTATTTAAACCGTTCGGTGGTTCCGCCTTACGTGCATCATTTTGTCAGGGAAAACAAGCACCATATTGACGAGCTGCACCTGCCGCGCTTTTAAGACGCTCATCTTTTAGGAAACGGGCAATCATAAGGGATTGCTGCAACCTGTCACCCATTTGGCCCGTTGCTACCCGACCTGTGAAATTCCCCACCATAACAGGCAAATCAACCGCTCATGCCAGCTAGTTGTTTAATATTTTTTGCTGTTCTTTTGCTACGAGCCCTTATGAACAAGTTTGCGCGGGTTTCACGGGCGATTATTTATGGAGCGGCGAAATCAAAAAAACGTCCCGACGCCTAAGCTTATCATGGTTACTGTCGAACCCTATTCATCTTGGATCATCAGTTTGATCTCATCGGAATTGGCTTTCAGCTCCGGAGCGTACATGGCATAGGCTCTCGTGGGCAATGCACTGAATTTACCTGGAATTTCCGCCCGCAGCCGATAGCTGACACTGTGTTTGCCGCGTGCCAGGCGACGCACGAAAAAGGCGACCTTCTGATCGCGAAATTCCGCATAGGCCCCCATTTCATTGCCGGTATAGCCGCTGCGCACCGCAACCGGTTCAAAGCCGGCGGCTTTCATATCCTCAAAGACCAGGTATTCATAATCGTTTTTGCTGTCAATGATCAACTCGACTTCAATCAGCTCCCCGCTTTTTAAGGTCGCCCCATTATCAAGCAGCTGGCGATCGTATTTTTCCACCCGGCGGTCGACGACTTGCCCGCGCGCGCCAACATCTTTAATGCGTTTGTCGATTTCTGTTAAGCGGAAGACCCGGCGCTGAACCTTGATCTCCAGACCTTCTCGGGTGATAAAGTCCTCGAGGGAAAAATAATTCAGATAGGCATTAAAATAGAGCGGACCCCGGCCGGATTTTCTAAGCGTTAGGGTCTGGGTACCGCCCCGAATCTGTTTGCCTTCCAGAACCCATTGATTATCGAAGGTAAACAAGTTCTGGGCGTTGATGTGAACGGTTTTTACGTTTTGGCCGTTGAAATCAATGTCCAGGGTGATATCGGGTGCCGCCTCACCGCTGGCGGCCAGATAATCGGCAAAGGCTTCCACAACCACCGCCGTATCCCGGGTGCTGTTCCAGTAAGTGGCGTGCTTGCGATTATTGAGCAGATATTTCACCAGACCGGGCGCTTTTTTACCGGCCGGATCTGTATGCGCCAACAGCTTCAGGTAATAGGCGTGGGCTTCATATTCGGAGCCATACCAGTACCACCAGTAATGGCTGTTGGGCAGGTTTAAATAAGCGGTCTGGTTTTCATCATCGACGACCAGAAACTGTTCGATATTTTTAATAATCATGGCCAGTTTCTCATTGTCTTCGACCTTGACCAGCGCCAGGCCGAACATCGCCTTGGCATAGACCGCCAGCCGGTTGCGGTCACGATACAGATAGGCGCGCATGTCTTTATTTTCGGCGGCAGCATCGCTCAATACCATGTAGACCAGGGCATCCAGGTTGTCGGCCTGGGACTTTCCCTTCTTTTTGGTGCGGTCCCAGAGGCGCAGGCGCTCTATTTCTTTGGCCTGATAATTGTTAAGCCATTGGATGCCGCGGGCGAGCACATGCTCGGAGAGGGTCACCCCGTTTTGCCGGGCGATCTGCAACCCATGAACCACCAGGGCCGTGGTATGCGGATAAGACTGCTCACCGTAGCCGCTAAACCAGCCCCAGCCGCCGTCGGACAGCTGCATGGCAACCAGGCGCCGGATGCCGGCAGCCACCATGGATGCGACTTCATCTTCATCAAATACCGGGTTGTGATTATAGCGCTGCCACTGGGCGGCCCGCTGCGTGTCTTCACCGATTTCCTGCGTATTTAAATGGGTGCGTTTGTTTTGAATATCGGCCAGATCGACGCCCATGCGTTTTAAAGTTTGCTGGGTGATCACGGTGGGCAAAAATCGATTTAAGGTTTGTTCGGTGCAGCCGTAAGGATAGCTGACCAGATACGGCAGGGCATCCACCATGGCGCCGGCCAGCGTCGGTGAATAACGCAACTCCAGGCGGGATTGATCCACGCGACGGGCGGCGGGCACCTGAAACTGGATCCGGGCCCGGGTTTGATCGGCGCGGATGACACCGCTTTTGGGTACCTGCTTGACCATGCCGTGCACATAAACCGGAAAGCGCATCTGCATGGCGTCGGATTCTTCATCGGTCAGCGCCAGCATGCGCACCACCGCCTCACCCTCCTTGAGGACCTTAACGCGCCAGTCCACCCGCTGCTCACCGTCGGCTTCAACAGATACGGAGCGGGTTTGTTTCTGGCCTTTCATCAGTGCCAGGCAGCCGCCGTCCAACTCGAGCGTGACTCTAGCGGATTTGCGGCGCTTTAAATAGTTATGGACATTCGCCGAAAGCACCACCTCATCGGTTTCCACAAAAAACCGGGGGGCCTGCAGGCGCACGATCAGATCCTTGCGGGTTACCAGCGCAGCATCACCCTGGCCGACTCGGGTGCCGTGTCCCATGGCCCAGACTTTCGCCTGCCAGCCGGTTAAATTTTCGGGCATTTTAAATGTAACTTCTGCCATACCCTGTGTGTTTGTGGAGATGTTGGCCGACCAGTAGGCGGTGTCGGCAAATTTTCTGCGCACCGCTGGCTGGACCAGATCGTCGCCGGCTGACGCCTCTTTGTCGGCCAGGCGGTCGCTTTCAGCGGTTTTTTCCTCAAACGCAGCCTCGGCCGGCGCGGGAGCCCTGGCCGCTCCGGCTTCAAGCGCTACCTGCGAACGGGCCTTTTTCAGCTTGTCGGGTGATTCTTTTCCGGCTGTATCGGTTATGATCAGATTACCAAAGACTCCGATGGGCTTCATGGGCGTTTCATCTTTTTTGAGCAGGTTGGCAAACCAGCGTGCCAGACTGGACTCTTGGTAGGATTGGTGGTGGCGTCGCCATTTCCAGAAGAAAGAGCGAATTTCCGGCACGTTGGAGCCGCCGGAAATGTATTCGACCGCACGGTCATAAACGCTGATGACTGCTGAGCCCTGAAAAGGCTCACCCTCAAAATCGGTTAGTCGAACGCTGAGTGTGGCGGTTTGCCCCGGGCGATAGTCTTTCTGAGCGGGTGTGACGCTTACATTGAGCACCCGTTTTTCAGGCGGCACCACAATTTCACGCAGCTCCGTATGCACCTTGCCGTCATAAACTGTGAATGCCTCCACGAAGAAGTTGGGCATGTCCTTTTTTGAAATGGTAATCGTCTCGCGGGCGCTTTTGCCTCGCGGGGTAATGACTTTGGGCGGCAAATAAATGCCGTTTACCGGGCGCACGAAAAACACCACTGTGGCCCCCGCGCGATCGGTATTGATTTGAAGCTGTACCGTGTCCCCGGGCGCATATTCGGCCTTATCGGCAATCAATTCGATTTTGGCAAAACGATAGCCGGCACCGTCATCGCCCTCGCCGCGGACGGTAAAAATATAACCGCCTTCAATGGCATGTCCTTTGACATCCGTAACGGTATACGACAGGCGGTATTGACCGGAACGGGACGCCTGAATTTTCAGGGCGGCATTGCCCTCGGCGTCGGTGTTCAGATCCCAGCTGGCCACTTCACGTTCCACGGGCTGGTCGTTGCGATAGGCAATGCGCAGCAGTTTGAGCCGGCCCTGGCCGGCAACCGGGTCCTGGCTGAGCGTCTGGGCCCTGAAGCTGGCGTTGATCGTATCGCCGACCTTGTAATGGCCGCGATCCAACCAGGCATAGACCTTAAACGGTTTGCGGGCCACCAGCACCTGGCCCTGGCCGACAATGGTTCGCCGTGATTGATCCCGTACTTCGGCTTTGATGGTATAGCGATGGTCGCTATCGCCGTGGATCAGTTTGGCCAGAGCAGTCTCAATGGGGATCTTGACTGTGCCGTCCCGACCGATGTTTACTTCGCCTTCGGCCACGATTTCCGGTGGCTGTGTCGGCCGTTGCGGCCACCAGCTCCATATGGGTTTAAGGCAGCCCCAGTCTCTCCAGCCCGGATACCAGGGATAATCATAGGCATACCACCAGTAGCCCGGTCCATAAAACCAGTCCCAGTAAAAGCGTGGATACCAGCGGCTGTCATGTTCCGTGCGCAACACCTTGTAATGAACCCGGGCTTCGGTGACTGGTGAGCCGAAATAATAGGTGGCTTTAATCGTGGCGCTGATCTTTTCACCGAGCATGACCGGCTCTGCGGGCGCTTCCACGCTGACCTTAAATTCGGGCTTTTTGTATTCTTCCACCCGAAAGGTCTGGCCGCCGTAAACGCTGCTGCGGCCATGGGAGATGCGGTATAGGCCCAATGGTGCCTCTGGCGGGATATTAAACTCGCCCGTGATACCGCCATAGGCATCGGCCGTCAGGCGTTGCGAATAAATTTGCTCGTTTTTTGGATTGTGGATCCGAACATTAAACTGCAGACCGGCAAAGGCAGACGTATCGTCTTTATCATAGCGGGCGTGTCGCACCCAGGCCTTAAATTTGACCGTCTGACCCGGCCGATACACCGGGCGGTCGGTCATGAGAAGGGTTTTGGTCTGATTATATTCGGTATCATAATAATTCGGATACCAGACATTGGAAAAACCCAAAAAGGCCAGACGGCCGGCGCGGGTGGTCGCGGTTGCCAGCCAGGACATATTTTGAGCCATCTGAGACGGTTCGACAATCGCCAGGCCGTTTGGGTCGGTTTCTGTGTTTAATTCCCGGTGCAGGATGCGGTAACGATTGGTGCCTTTAATGGAACGGGTGCGGTAGCCAAAAAATTCGAGGTTGACCCCGGCAAGCGCTTCGCCGCTGACCGCGTCGGCCACATAATACAGCATTTGTTGTTTGAGGGGCTTTTTAACGATAACCGTATCGGCCACCCAGACAATGATGCGGGCGATGTTGCCGTCCTGCATGCGGGCCGTCACCAGGTATGCACCGGTTGTTTTGAGGGCATCGGGGAATTGAACCGTGACATACCGATCCCAGTGTCGCTCGTCGGGGTCCAGATTCAGCTGCCAGCTGGCCACCTGCTTGCCGACATACTGGGTCTGATTTTGATTCACGATGCGCCAGCCGATATTGTTAAGATTGATGCGTTGCCAGTCCAGCCGCCGGTTTTCAGTGCGGATATAGGCTTTTACATCCTCGAGCAGCCGCTTGACCCGGATACGGTGGGCGCTGAACGCCACACGACGGCCGTTGCGATAGCGATATTCAACCCGGGGCGTCGTGCCGGCCGGCTGCATGTCGCTGGATTCAAAAACACCCCAGTTTTGGGTGATTTGATCGATGCGCTTTTGGGCGGCAGTGCGATTTGATTTTTTATACAGCTGCCAGTATTGGACGGCGCGGTCATACTGCCGCCGGTTTTCGTAGATCTGAGCCAGCGCCCGGGCGGCATTTGCGGCCTGGCCGGTGTTGCGGTTTTCAAGGATTTTCTTATACGCATGAATGAAATTAAATTCGGGGGGCAGGTCAAAGCGCCGGACGCCCACCGCCAGCCGGGCGATGGTTTCGTCATCGTTTAAGGTGTGCACCGCATAGGCGCCGCTTTCATCTTTTTTGTTCCTTGCGTTATCCACAGCTTGCCCGCGGCCGTAAAGCATGCCGTAATCCGCCAGCGTCTGAACACCAAACTGCTGATATAAAAAGGTGGCCCAGGTATAATCGACACTGGCCTTCAGCGCCGGATCAAGGGTTACGGCTCTGGCCAGCAGCCAGCGCCAGCGTTCACCGTCTGAAGCGGCGGCGTTAAAGTCCTTTGGAATTTGATAATAAACCGGTCGGCCCTCTGCATCAACCGGCGCATACTGGGAGCGGCTGCCATACGCATGGCCGTGACCAGGCTCATAGTCCGGCAGGCGGGTAAGATCGGTCAGATACTGAAGGCGCCAGGCCTGGGCGCTTCCGCGATGCTGCTGCATGCTGCGGGCAAATTCCATGTAAAACTGGGCCACTTCAGCTTTTTGCGGATCTGATTCAGCCGGCCCCATGGCCTTTTGCAGAAGCTGTAATGCACGGACCCGATCACGGGCAACGGAATTGACATATTTTCCACCGCCACGGTGGTGACCGCGATGAAATTCACCGGCGATCATATAGCCCCAATGGGTGTTTTGGCTGTAGCTGCGGGCCGCAGCAAGCAGCAGCCGCCAGTTGGCGGCATGTTGTTCAATGACGGCTTTGCGGAAATCGTCCAGCTCATCCAATCGGCCTAGCTGACGCAAACACTGCCAGGCCTGGGTAAAATCCGGGCCCACCATTTTAGGCTCGGCACTGGGATCTAAACTCAGCCGGCGAAAGCGCTCAAAAGCATCCTGCCAGTTGCCGTTGGTGTAGTCCTTTTGTGCCCGACTGCGAAGTTCACGCTGGGATGTGTCTTCGGCCGCGGCAGGTGTGGCTATCAGGAAAAGCAGCGTCATGTAAAAAAAGATGTGGATCAGTTTCATGAAATAAGCCCCCGGCTGATTCGATGTCTGCTGGATGTTTATTTTTAATCTCATGCTAAAATTTTATAAGCGACGGCACCGGCAGTCAATATGGGTGGGGTACCTTTTACACAACTTTTACTTAAAGTGATCGTTTTAAATTTTAAAAAACCCAATTAAAGTTAAAGGAACTCTATCTTTTTGATTTTTAAAATTTAAAACCCCAAGGGGCTTATCGATCTCACTGCATCTACTGTGTTAGATGCCGTTCCGCATAGTAGACTATAGCGGAACGCCATCTGCCGTGTAGCTGCCTGCCCTGTGAAATGTGAAACCTATTTCACCGGGGCGGCAACCTCGACACGCGCTCGGCTTAGGTCCTGAAATTTAGTGCTTTAAATTTATAATTTTATTATCATTAACCAATAAAAATTGATTTGAAATTGAATCATCTAAAAACCGGTCTTAAAAATAGTGGATTAGGGTTCAGGGCAAGGCAGCCCGTGAATTGAAAGCGGAGCGTACACGTAGTACGTGAGTATTTCAATTTACGGGATAACACAGCCCTGAGCACGAAGACGCATTTTTAAGACCGGTTTTAGATGTTGTTTTTGATAAAGTTGATGATTTCCTGAATTCTATCGCCAATAAAAGGCCAGAGCTGCCAGATCAGAAAACCAAAGGACAACAGGAGCAAGATGATGACCAGTATCATGGTTAAACGACGGACGCCGTTTTTTGGGGGCTTTACATGG
>JASFIV010000058.1:0-19256 GCA_050122475.1 Desulfobacterales bacterium
TTTTTAAAGGGTACTTCAAGAATCCGCAGGCGACCGCCGAGACGGTGGTCGACGGCTGGCTGCATTCCGGAGATGTGGGCGAGCTGGATGAAGATGGTTTTTTAAAGATCACCGATCGCAAAAAAGATATTATCGTCACCGCCGGCGGCAAGAACATCACGCCCCAATATATCGAAAACAAACTCAAGGCCAGCATTTATATCAATGATGCGGTGGTGATCGGCGACCGGCGCAAGTATTTGACCTGTTTGATCATGATCGATGAAGACAACGTGGTCAAATATGCCCAGGATCATAAAATTCAATTTTCAACTTACAAAGACCTGACGCAGGACGTGGACATTAAAAAACTGATCGACGGTGAAGTCAGGGCCGTCAACGAGACCCTGGCCCGGGTTGAGCAGGTCAAAAAGTTCTGCATCCTGCCCAAAAAGCTGTACGAGGAAGACGGCGAAGTTACCCCCACCATGAAGGTCAAACGCAAGTTCGTCAATGAAGCCTTTTCCGACCTGATTAATTCAATGTATTGATGGCAGAAGACCCGTCTTCGCCCTCCGGGCTTCGCCGGGCAGGCAGAGGTCAGATGTCAGAAGTAGGGCAGCCCGCAGAGGCTGCTGTCTGATGGCCCCGAGGACGAGGATTGAGAAACCGGTGACCGGCTATCAGGCGCAAACGCCAGCGTTCGAAAATCATCTTGCCGACACTTTGAAGGCATTCATGACACCATGACAACTGCAGGCCGTACTGAGCAATACCGCCCCTTGCGAGGCCTCGACCCGGTTTAAGGTTTCAAACAAGGCGCGGGGCCTATATCCGCCCACCCCGGCTGCCAGTTGATGGCTGTGGATGGCAACGGATTGAAAATCGTTTTGCTGAATTGATCCTAAAAATTCATGCAGAATCATGGGTCTTGGATTGCCGGTGTAAGTGCAGATGTTATCCGGCTCGTCGCAGCTTGCGGGACATTCAAAATCGGCTATACTTATAAAGAGTTGTCCGGTTTCTCCCTGGATGGGGTTTGGAAGTGCCTTGACCAAATCTTGCGGTATGACGATCCTCTCTAGGGTGTACTTGGCCGATATTTTGGCCTTTATCCACTCATAGGCCAGGTGCAAAGGAACGGCGGGCACAATCCAGTCCGGAAAATGCGCGCTCGTTAAATTGCGCATAAGAAATTGAATGGCGTCCGAGCAAACAACCTCAAACCCCAGCCGCTCCAATTGCCTGCAAACGGTACTTTGTTTTTCGACAATCGTTACTTTATTTGAGGAATCTGTTTTGCCGAGCGCTTTGGCCGCTCTGAGGCCAAATTTTCCGCCACCGATGATCCAAAGGTTATCCACGGATGCATGTCCTGTTATTTCTGTGAGCCGTCACTGTGCTTTCTCAGCATGGCAATCGGTTTGGCCATATCCAGAATATGGCCGGCCAGCATCTCCAGTTGATCTCCGGGGACGCCCAGCATCAGGTCACAAGGGTCCACCGCTGATTTAAGCCTGCACCCCAGCCCCAAAAACGTGATGTTGGGCACCCCTTCCAGAATGGGCAGGGCTGTAATATCGGCACAGCCTCCCAAGGCCCCTCCGGATTGGGGCAGCTCCATGCGGCCGCCTTTTTCATAATTCAAGGCATACAGCAGCCACATCACCTGTTCGCTGTTGGCTGTGAAAATTACCACCTGCGGCAGCTGCTTAAAATTGGACAGCGGTGCGATCAGCGCCGCCTGGGTTTTGCCCTTTTCCAGGTACGATGATTTCAGAATCGTTTCAGCCGAAGCTTCCTCAGTTTCAAAGAGTCCCACTCCGTACTTTTCAAGAACCCCGTCATCCAGGTAAGCTTCCATATCTTTTTCCATTCCCAGAACCGAGGTTCCGAGTTTACACCCCATTTGCTCCTTTTTTAAAAGCAGCTCTTCG
This sequence comes from Desulfobacterales bacterium, assembly GCA_050122475.1. Taxonomy (GTDB): domain Bacteria; phylum Desulfobacterota; class Desulfobacteria; order Desulfobacterales; family JAHEIW01; genus JAHEIW01. The sequence continues at coordinate 1,917 of JASFIV010000058.1, forward strand.
CCTTCGCCGGCGGCTACCAGCGCATGGCAATAGCTTTTGTATTCTTTTTGCGTAACTGGCACCTCGGCTGGCAGTGAATCCGTTTCCCGGAAAAGCGTGACGCCGACCGGCTCATATTGCAGGGACAGACTTTTAACCAGGTTTTGAGAGATGTTTTCAAATTCATTCATATTATCTTCCTTATAATTTTAGGAGGAGTTAAACTGACCCCAATGGCATTTACCAAAAATACAGATAACAGACAACCGTCTTTTGCTTTCTTGCGGGCTTCCGACCACCCGATCGCACGACCCGGGTCGGTCAGCAAGAGCTGGATACTATCAAACTTGACACAAAATAACGAAATGCGTATTTAATGAGCTGAGCCATCTGCCGTTGTAAACAGCGCGATTATCTGATAGCTTTCTGGCCGTCGATTCAAGAATACTTTCAATTTCCATAAAATGGGAGACAGGTCCCATGGGAGCAGAAATACAGTCATCCCCGCCGGAAGATGCCCGTCGGATTGAAACCACTAAAATATTGAAGCGCCAGTGGTTGTCAAAAAACGTATTTGAAATCGAACTGAGTCGTCCGGCATCATTTGAGTTTGAAGCCGGTCATACGATTTGTTTTATCCACCAATCGATAGAAAGATATTATTCTTTGCTTTCCTCACCGCACGACGCTACTTTAGAGCTCTGCGTCCATCACGTGCCTGAAGGTCGTTTTTCTCCAATCCTTGCCAATGCCGAGATTGGCTCCCAATTTGAATTTACCGGTCCACACGGATATTTCACTTTTAAGCCTTCGCAGCGCGCTCCCGTTTTTGTGGCCACCGGAACCGGGATTGCACCTTTTGTGTCATTTGCGCGGTCCGGCATAAAGAACTTTGCCCTTTTTCATGAGGCCAGGGCCGCTGAGGAATTATACTATCAATCTTATTTTAAAAAAATTAAATCAGCTTATCATCCGTGTTTGCCATTGTCGCAAGCCGCGGTGCCGAAACCCGAAGGAATGTTTCAGGGTCATGTGGCTGATTGCATCACTGCCAATCTACCGTCCAAAACATATGATTTTTATTTATGCGGGCACGATGAGATGATTCGCAGTGTCACCCTGCTGGTAGATGACCGTTATCCAGGATCATATGTTCATACAGAAGTATTCTTTTAATGGTCCCTTTTAAAAGCCCCTTCCAGGTTTGCGCGCATTTATGGATCGTACGCCGGCGGTGATGCTATCCCAAGCGCTTCTGTAAACTTTCCTTTAAAATGAAATTGTCAGATGGTGATCGACATGAATCGTAAAGGCTTGATACAGGTTTACACAGGCGACGGTAAGGGAAAGACCACCGCGGCCATAGGATTGGCGCTCAGGGCCGCCGGACAGGGGCTCAACGTGCTCATTCTGCAGTTTATGAAATACAATAAAAAGATTGGTGAAATTAAAGCGCTGGACAAAAGCGGGCTTTCCGTCACCCTGCGACAGTACGGCAGGCGGGTTTTTTTCCGCACCAGGACCTGCGAGGCCATGGATATTTATCGGGCGCATCAGGGCCTTGAGGCTTTTAAAAAAGCGATTCGAAGTAAAGCTTATGATCTCATTGTTTTGGATGAGATCAATATGGCAATCCATTTCGGTTTACTGCGTGTTGAGGAAGTCATTGAAGCGATTGAGCAAAAGCCCCCGGAACTGCATCTGGTGCTGACCGGCCGGAATGCGAATCAGAAGCTAATCGAAATAGCCGATCTCGTAACCGAGATGCACGAAATAAAGCATCATTACCGTCAAGGTGTCCACGCCCAGAGAGGGATTGAATTTTAACGGCGTTTTGCGGGACGTTTGGTTCATTTTAACGACCTGAGAGGGAGCGCCGAAATGATTTCAGGAGAATAAGAACCTATGGGGATCTTAGGAATTCTGACCTGCGAGATTCTGGAGCTGGAATTTGCCAGGCTTCTGGCAGCGGACAAAGAAGTGAGCCGTATTACGGCTCTTGAAGATGAACGCTCTGCTCACCTGATTGCAGCGCTTGAATCCATGAAAAAAGACAACTTAAAACGAATCCCCCACCTTGCGGCATTCACACCTGCTGCCAAAAACGCGTTGGAGGTCTTGGTGGGTGTTTTAGAGTTGGGCCTGCATAATCGTAAACGCACGCTGCAAAAGGGCTTAACTGAGGCCGCACGTGCCATGGGACCGCATGTGGATGCCCTGATGCTTGGATATGGTTTGTGTGGTAACGCCCTGGAAAAACCCGAAGAACTGCTCTCCACGGCCGGAGTGCCCGTTTTTATCCCCATGGATGAGGATCATCCGGTTGATGATTGTATCGGTCTGCTGATCGGCGGGCGCGAACGCTATTATGAGGAGCAATGCCGGGTGGCAGGTACGTTTTTCATGATACCCGGCTGGACCTACCATTGGAAGCGCATGTTCGAACAGGAGTTTGGCAACTTGAGCCCTGAAATGGCCAAACGGCTATTCGAGCACTATGAACGTTCCCTTTTGATTTCGACACCCATTATGTCCCTTGAAGACATGAAACAAAATTCAAAGGACTTTAATAAGTTGTTGGGCCTGCGCACCGAAGTGTGCACAGGCACCCTCGGCATTCTCCAGCAGACTTGGGAGACGGCCAAAAAATACCTGGAGTCAATTAATGATTGACACGATTTGGCTGCGCTTTGAATCGATCTAAAAAACCTGTCCGGTAGTCCATCCAAAGCATTACTACTTGATAAAACCGTCTTTTTTCGATTATAAAATCAACTATTAGACGATTTCCATCTGTCGGAGTGTCGTGTAAAAAATTCAAAACAATGGTTTTGTGCTTCAATATTTCGACAGCTGAACGAAAATACAGGGTACTTTTTAAGGAATGAACTTTTGCCTCAATTATGGAATAATGGAATAGTGGAAAGATGGAATAGTGGTTTTAATTGGAGCTAAGGCTTTAGTTTGTATGGTCTCCGATATGTTCGAAAAAACGAAAACCAAACGATTTATTTATCCGACGAAGGGCGTTTGTCCCCCCGAAATTCATTTTAAAATCACCGACGGAACGCTTGAGGAGATTCGCTTTGTGGGGGGTGGATGTCCGGGTAATGCCCAGCTGGTGGCGCGTCTTTTAAAAGGAAAACCAATTGAGGAAGTCCTAAAATACCTTGTTGGCATTGACTGCCGCAATGGCACCTCCTGCCCCGATCAACTGGCAGCTGCCGTATCAGCCACAGAAAGCGGCCGTCTGAAGCCCGCCGAATCTTTTCGCGTCTATATCGACCCTTCTGCCGGGCAACGGATCGGTCTTATCGGGGCGCTGGAAGGCAACATCGCTGTCCTGGAAAAACTGATTGAAGGCATGCGGGCCGGCGGCGTGGAAACCGTCTATTGTCTGGGCAACCAGACCGGAAATTCGGCTGATAACCACAGGTTGATTCAAAAACTGCGCAAGCAGAAAATTCATGCGCTCCAGGGGGAAAACGACTGGGGCTATGCCCAGGGTCAAGAAAATGAAGGCATGCCGCCACTCGAACAAAAAGAAAGGGATTGGCTGCTACAGTTGCCCCAGGTGCTGAGCTTTCACATGCAGGGAAAGAAAGGGATTGCCTTTTTCGGCGATTATATTCAGAGACTTCCCGATTACTCTGACTTCGAACCGTTTGCTCTGGAAATGAATATGGTGTGTGGCTTGACCGATTTCATGCAGGATGAAACTGTTTTTCCGGCACTGGAGGCGATGATACCCCAATTTCAAGCCGATATTATTGTATTTAGCCAGCTCAAGAAATGGGGACATTGGCGTATCGCCGGCAAGGACTTCATCAGCCTGGGGCCGGCAGCGGACACAAACGGGCCTTCATGGGGTCAGCTGGAAGTTGCTGATGAAAAGATCGAATATAAGATCATGCAGGTCAAAACTGCAGGAGGTTAATTTGACACAGCCCGTGTTGGTGGATGTGCTGTTGACCGATTTCAATCAATGAATTGCCTGCGTCTATATGGCGGAATCGGTAAAGGTCTTACCGCAGGACATCCAAGAAATCATCGAAGTGCATGAGTGGGATATGCGCACCCGTGAAGGGGTGCAGCGCTTTCGAGAACTGAAGGCCAAGTCCCTGCCCAGCGTTGCTTTAGATGGCGACCTGGTTTACGAAGCCCTTATTCCCATGCAGGAAGAGCTCATCGACGAAATTCGCAGGCGGCACAAGGAAAAGAATCAAAATGAATAATATCTATTTAGAAGATGTGAACATCGAAGGCTTTAAATCCTTTTCAGAAGAAACCAACATGAGTTTTCAGCCCGGTATCGGTGTCATCATTGGCAATAACGGCGTCGGGAAATCCAATATTTTAGATGCGATTGTCTGGGCCTTAGGCGAAGATGATCTGGAACGCATCCGTTGTTATGAAAAACAAGAGCTGTTTTTTGCCGGCAGCAAAGACTATCCGCCGGCTTCCAAGATTCGGGTGGAGTTGTTTCTCAAACAGGGAGATAATAAAGACGCGCCCGGTATCCAACTGGCGCGTGAAATGACCAAAAATGGAAAGGACCAATACTGGATTGATAAAGCCAGCTATACCCGCGAAGCCTATCGTGAAAAATTAAAGGCTTTCAATCTCAGGCATTGTCTGGCAACCATTATCCGGCAGGAACAAATTAATGACGTCCTTCAGCTGGGCCCCTGGCAACGGTATGACGCCATCCGGCAAATGCTGGATCTGCATTCCGAAGCAGAAGCCGTTGGATGCCTCCAGGATGTTATCGGTCCTTTATTTAAGCGCTATATGTCCTATCTAATACCACTCGGTGAGGTTCAACTGGAGGTGGTTTCAAAAAATGGGCGCAGGGGATTGGAGATCGAAGTCAATCTTTCGGGCAATCGCTTGCGCAGAGCGCACCAATTGTCCGGCGGCGAAAAATCCATCACCAGTCTGGCGTTGAAGCTGGCGCTATTTCATCAACTGGAAAGCCCATTTTTTCTGCTCGATGAAGTGGAGCCCTCCCTGGACTATACCAATCACAAGTCGATGCAGACCTTTCTCAAAGATGTGGCCGACAGCAAACAGCTGATTATGATTACTCACCTGCGCAGCACCATCGCTCTGGCCAATACGGTGCATGGTGTCAGAACCCGTTGGGACGGCTCATCGTTCATGAAGTTTTATTTTGTGATGGATGAGAGGTTGCTGAGGCTATACAAATGCTGTTAAAGAACCCATCTTAAAAATGCATCTAGTACTCAATGGCGGTGTTGAAAACCGATTCAAAATGCTCGAATACTGCCGTGTATGCTCCACTTTTGAATCGGTTTTCGCCTTGCCCTTGAGCACGATCTACTATTTTTAAGATAGGTTCTAACAGTTCAAAAATAACCGAGCCGATTAAGCGGGATCGGAAACTATTATTAATAGGCTTTTGAAACAGAATTATTTTTTACGGTTATGCAGAAAGCTCAAGTGAAGTCTATAAAACCACGAAGGGCACGAAGGACACGCAAGGATAAAAGTAAATTCAGGTGTTTTCCCTTAGTGATCTTCGTGTTCTTCGTGGTGAGATAATATCAGACGTATCCAACTGGAGGTTCCCAGATAGCCGCATTATTTTTAATGGTTGCTAACGAACGATCTGTATTGATAATCCAAAATCGGTGAAAATGATTACGATTGAAGAAATAAACGCGGCCATAAAGGATGCTCAGCCGCTGTTTTCAGAGCTGCAGAATTTATATGGCTGTTTGCCCAAGACCCGGTGTTGCTGCGAGCAACCGGGTGTGTGCTGCGCATTTTTGCCGGAAATGACCTTGCTGGAAGCCCTGCGGTGGATCCGGGTCATTCAGGAAATGCCTCCTGATGCCCGGACTCGGATTGTGTTGAAGTTTCTTGAATTTTATCTAACCAATCCCATTCGTCACAGCGCATGTCCTTTTCTTGAAAATGGCGCCTGCAGCATTTATGAATGGCGCCCGTTTGCCTGCCGGGCCTATGGACTGTGGAGTCCGGTATTCGGAAAAAAGCGAACCGAGAAAAGCCGGGGGGATAGAAAAACATTACTGCAAATGTGGCAAAAGTTTGGACTGGTACTTCCGCCTGAGATCGTGCAGTTTGAGATCGATTATTGCGGCAAGGTTGATTGCACCACGGATAACGGCAGATCCGATGATCAGCTCATGGCCACCCTGCAGGAAATCTATCAACTGGATGCCAGGCAAGCCGAATTGCGGATGAAGTTTGAAAATAACTATCATTCAGACTTCAGCCTTCTGCTGGCTGCGTTAGCATTGGGATACAAAAAAGCGGTACTCGGAAAGTTTGCCGTTATCAAGGAAATTATTCAGCAGCGAAGCCAAGAACGGCTCGAGCAAATGCTGGGCAAGGCAACAGTAGAGATCCTCTTTTCTGCTTAGGAAGGTGCAGCCAGCCCTTTTTACGGCAAAAAAATGACTTCTCAGTGCAGGTTAGGGCGCAACCAAACAGCGCTTCAGGTCTTTGAGCGTTTCTTGTTTATCGATTTTCCATCCGATAAAGGCCAACCGGGTTTCAGCTTCACCTTTCCATGGGGACCATTCGCTTTTGCCACCAACAAAATTGAGCATTTCTAAACGGTCGGCAAAACGAACCGTGCCTTTAATCCGAAATAATTCCCAGGGCAATTGGTCGATAAAATTTTTGAAACGGGCCTCGTCGAAGATTCTCGCATCCCGGAAAGAAAAGGTCACGAAGTTAACCGACTCGGCCGCATGGTTTTGATGTGCTTCCCCAGGCAAATGAGAATCTTGCGAATCGGATTTGGCGTCTAACCAAGCCGGTTGGAAAAATTCAATCGGCTTTAAGCCGGACATTTTCGGCTGCGCTTGAGTCCAAAGGGTTTCCGGATCGATTCCACAGTGGATCGTGGGTAACACCTGGGAGTCGGGTATGGCCTTGTGGATTTCGCTGAGAAACTGCGGAATTTTTTCTGCCCCTATTAAATCGATTTTATTTAATAGGATTAAATGGGCCATTTCAAGCTGGCTGTAAAAGAGCGGTCCAAATACTTCGCGTGCCGCCCAAATGTCTGCGTCCAACACCGTAATAATTTTATTTAATTCCATATGTTGACCGATCTGCGGGTCCTGCAAAACGGTTGCGATCGATTTCGGGTCGGCGACACCCGAGGCTTCTACTAAAATGCGGCGGGGTTTAAATCGATTCCATATTTGCGTCAGCGACTGATGCAGATCGGCGCTGAGCGTGCAGCAGATGCATCCGCTGGTCAGCTCGATCACGTCAGATCCGGAATCTTGAAGCAAGGCGCCATCGATGCCGATGTCGCCAAACTCATTGACCAGAACAACGGTATCTGAGAGGTCGGTTTCCCAGGAAAGGATTTTTTTGAGCAGGGTGGTTTTGCCGGCCCCTAAAAAGCCCGCTAAAAGTAAAATGTCGGCTTTATATTCTGACTGTTTGCCAAGCGGTGTGCTCATTGAATTTTCCCGCCAAATCGCCCCGGATCAAACCAACCGGGGCTGATGAATCTATCGTCATGTCCCGCAAGCAATTTATAAAATACGGTACTATATAGGTGTCGGGTGTCAGTTACACCGCGATGGTTGCGACCTGGTAACACCGCATGCATCGCTCGGCTTCAGCCACGGCTTCCTGGGCAGAAAGACCTTGCTCGACTTCATCAAAGCTTGATTTTCGCTCATCCGCTGGGAGCATGCTGGGCTGGAAGCGCCGTTTGCTTTCGACCTTGAGGATTTCTTCATCCGGGTCATAGACTTTTACGGTTTTAAAAAGTTGATCAAAATAGTCGTCATCGTCAGGCTCAACCGGCAGATTGTTAATAAAACGATCAATGCCGATGGCTGCTTTTTGACCGCTCGCCGCCGCTTCCACCACAGATTCAGGGCCATAAACAGCATCACCACCAGCGAATACCCATTTGAGCTCGGTTTGGAAGGTGACGGCATCAGCCTGCAATCCACCGCTCGATAAAAGCGGGGTATCCTGTCCTCGGGCGAAATCCAGCTCTGCACTCTGGCCGATGGCCAGTATGATGGTGTCGGCCGCCAGCGTCTGCAAGTCGTTTTCATCGTATTGAGGATTAAAATTACACTGCTCATCAAACACACAGGTGCAGCGCTTAAATTCAATGCCGCTAACCTTGCCGTCTTCCTGTAGAAATCGATTGGGCCCGAAACAGTTAATGATTGGAATCTCTTCTTCAAGTGTATCGTTAATCTCGTGTTCCCATGCCGGCATCTCCTCCCGGGTCTCCAGGCAGACCATGGTCACCTCACCGGCATTCAGGCGTTTGAGCGTTCGGGCCACATCGACGGCGACATTGCCACCGCCGACGACAATGATCTTTTCACCCAGCTCGACTTCCTTGTCCAGGGCCACATCGCGCAGAAATTCGATACCGGGAATCACACCCTGCGCGTCTTCGCCCTCAACACCCAGCCGGCGGCTGCCATGCAGTCCGACTGCCAAAAATATCGCGTCGAATCCGTCCGCCTTCAGATCCTCAAGAGTGATATCCGTACCGAATGAGATGCCGGTCTTTATGGTAACGCCCATCTCTTCGATGGATTTAATTTCATTGGTGAGGATATCCGGTGGGAGTGCATATTTGGGAATTCCTACAGCCATCATACCGCCGGTCACCGGCAGTTTTTCAAAAATGGTGACGTGATGCCCTTTTAGTGCCAGGTGATATGCACAGGAAATTCCGGCCGGACCGGCACCCACAATGGCCACTTTGCCCTTATTTGGCGAGGGAGTAACTTCATATTGCGCTCCCTTCTGCTCGGAGAGTTCATGATCCGCCACAAATCGCTTGAGTGCTTTTATCGAAATGGGTTCATCTAAATTTCCTCTCCGGCAATGATTCTCACAGGGTCGCGGACAAACACGCCCCACGGTACCCGACAGGGGCAAACGTTCGCGAATGACTGTGAGGGATTCTGCAAATTTAGCATCTTTGATGTGTTCGACATATTTGGGAATATCGAGTTGAATGGGACAGGCATCCACACATGGAGCGGTCAGCTTTGAATAATATGTTCCTGTTGTTACGGGTTTCTCACCGCTGATGGCCTTGGAAAAGTCATCGGCAAAATATTTGAGAGCGTGGAAGAGCGGTGCCGGGCCGGATTTGCCGATCGTACATTTTGCATTGCTGACGATTGCTTCAGCAGCCGACTGCATAAATTCCAGGTCCTCTTCGGTTGCTTCGCCGTTGGCAATATCTTGCAAGACCTCGAGCATCTCTTCCCAGCCCGTCTTGCAGTAATTGCATTTATCACAGCTTTTGGCATGGTCTAAAAGGGCTTCAAAATAGGCCCGGCAAAGATCAATAATATCCACTTCAGGTGATCGCAGAACGAGCCCTTTCCAGCCCATCAACGCTTTGATCTTTTCATTCTGCTTGAAATATTCGGGTAAATCCAGCTGTTTGATGGACGCTTGATCTTGCATGTCATTGCCGCGGTTTTCGATAATTTCTCCGCCCCATGAGCTGAAAATAATATCTGTCATGCTATTGCCTCCAAACCCGGGCGAGCCGGAATTGAAAATTGAAGATTTAGTGAAAATTTTCCAATACAATTTTTTGCTACAAAATGCACAAAAATAACAACTAAGGTACAAATAACGCACCCGGTTTTTAGGCAAAATTTTTCTCATACCGTTTGGCCGATGTCAATGAATTCGATTTTGTTGATTATAAAATCATCTACATTCATTCTAAAAATCATCTTTTAGACGATATAAAAAAAAGGACGTTTTGGTAATAGATAACTGAGATTTCCGACCTTTTTAACAACCAAAGGAGGTAGGCTATGAAGCGTTTTAGTAACGAGCCAAAGGTATATGATGTCGGTGGCGTAAAACTAGGCGGCCAGCCAGGAGATTATCCCACTGTCTGCTGCTTCTCCATCTTTCAGGAAAGCGATAAGCTATTTGATAAGGGTAGCCGCAGAAAAGGATTTAATGAAGCGCGGGCCGAAGAATTACTGAAAACCGCAGACAAAATGTGGAAGGAAACGGGCGTACCCGTTATGGCTGACATTGTCGCCAGTCCGGGTGAAAAATTCAAAAAATATGTGGATTTTGTCACCTCGGTCAGTGACATGCCCTTTTGCGTTGACGCCATTATGATGCCGTCCAAATTGGAGGGCGCGGCATATTGTGCCGAACAGGGTTTGCTGGACCGCATGTTCTATAACAGTATAACCGTCTGGGAGGAAGATTTACAGACGGAAATTAAGGAACTGGCCCAAATTGGGGTAAAGCATGTGCTGTTGGTTGCCTTTGATCAGGATGATCAGACTCCCAATGGCAGAATTACCGGCGCCCAAAAACTGCTCGATGCCATCGAAAAAGCCGGCGCCGAATTTGAAACCATCATTGTCGATACAACCACTCTAAACGCGCCCGCCAATGCGCTGTGCGGAATATCAAACCAGCTCATAAAGGAAAAATGGGGCTTTGCGACCGCCAGTGCACCGAGCAACGGTTCCTACATGGAAATGCAGCGCTTAAAAGACATGTTTGAATTCAAAGGTTGGGCCGGTTTCGATGCTGCGGTGGAAGCCCTTTCGGCATTTTATTACAACGATTTAATTTTCACCGGACCCCTGGCAGGCGCACCCCGTGTGGTTACGGCAGTAGCGCTGGCCGATGCCTTTTTAGCCACTTCGATGTTTAATGAGACCAAAGAGCTGCCCAAAGATCCCGACCACCCGCTGCCCAAGCTGTTTCCGGAGTTTTCTGAACAGCTTAAGGTGGCCTGGGACAAGCCCAGTGAATTGGAAAAAATGTAGCCGTCTGGAATGAGACGTTTGTGATCCTCATTTGCATACCTTCTTGAGTGGGGCGAGGCTTGCTTAAAATCCTCGCCCCTTTCAACCACTATCTGCATGTTATTTCAAAGCACCGCTCAGATTTTTCACACCCAGAAAACAGGTCACGCCTTCCATCGAAAGTAACCCTTTGAAATATTGTGCATATTCGTTTATAAACACGGGAAAGGCTGATTCTTATTTGGATGAAAATCGGCTTGCTGATTAACATCATCAGTGTTAATAAGGACTTGGCACAATAAAGGGCATTTTTGGCATCATGCAGCCGGCATAAAGAAAAGCATTAGCCGAATCGGTCTGTCATCAAACAACGTGCAATTTAAAGCATCCTCTCTTCATTTAGGTGAATGATGGCTATTTTTGACTGGCAAAGTGAACTGAACCGCGACGGACACAGGGTTGTCATCTCCGGACAACCCATTGCCATGCACTGCCATCATTATAATATCAACTTACAGAAAACCTTAGAAGAGGCCCTGGGCGATCAGGGCGTTGAGCTTCTGTACCGTTCGGTTGAGGAGACCAATTATCATGCGCTCCGGCACCTCCTTAACCAGTATAAAAAAATCAGAACCCTTAAGTCGAAGCTGGAAATAGCCGCTCTGCTGTATCAGAATTGCGGATTGGGGATCATACACTTCAAGAAGGTCAGGCCCAATTCGGCATACATCGTGAGCACTTCCAGCCATCATGTTACCGGATGGCTGGCAAAACACGGGCGACGAAATACACCGGGCTGTCATTTTAGCCGGGGCTGGATCGCCGGGACTTTGGAGGTGATTTATCAGCGTCCCCTTGGATATTATGCCGTAGAAGAGAATGAATGCAAAATGCAGCGAGCTGAGGCCTGTGTTTTTCATGTTAAGGAGCGTTAAGTGGCGATTGATGTGACCAAGATTATCCATGCGGTCATGGAAGGCAGCAAGATCAGGGAATCAAAGGGGATCATCCCCCTTTTTGGGGTTTATCTCTCGCTATTTTCGGTAAACTATTACAATCGCCTGAGCTTTGACTTTGAAATCAAAATGGGCAAGCTGCGTGAGGCCGAAGCCAAGGCCCTTTTAATTGAGGCGGCTCAGGAGTGCGGCTATGCCACTTTCCAAGGTATCCGCGATTCCTGGGAATGGGAGCAAGTTGTCACTCCCATGATTGAAAGCAAAGAAGATCAGATTTCAGGTTTTGTAGCGGTGGCAGTGGCTTTTGGCTGGGGGGACCTGGTGGTCGAGGAGCTGATTCCGGGAGAAAAACTCATTATTCGCGCAAGCGACTCCTATGAGGCCAGCGGTTATCTGGAACAACACGGTCTTGCAAAATCAGAGAAGTGCTATATGCTCAGAGGGGTTACCGGCGCCTTCATGGACCTGATTTATGGCGGCGACTATCCTGAAGGGCTATACGTTTTTTCGGCAGCTGAAACTTTCTGCCGGGCGAAAGGAGATGCATATTGTGAATTCATTGCTAGAAAATCATCTCATCGACCTGACGCTTAAAACCAGGAGCAAGGCTAAAGACCAACCGTGTTGGGCACTGATGTCCTGTTACAAAGTACTTTGCCCTGTGCATGGTAAGCAGACCACCGAGTGCTGGCTGATCCCTAAAACCCATTGCACCAACTTTATCCAGGAAGATTTTTTTCAAAAGCTCTCTGCATGTCTGTCCTGCTCTTATTTTAAGGAACGGGGGGAGATTCACCCCAGTGGCTGGAGTTATTTTATTTCCGATCAAATCCACAAATACAATGCCAAAGCCCTGGAGCATCTGTACCAAAAGGAAGAAAGCTTTGTAGAAATTCTTAACCGCATTCCGGATGGGTTGTTCACCACCGACCATGAATGGCGAATTACTTACTTCAACCCGGCCGCCGAAAAAATTACCGGTTTTTCAGCCTATGATGCGGTAGGGATGTATTGTAAGGATGTGTTTAAAAACTCAATCTGTGAGTCAGATTGCGCCCTTAAGCACGCCAGCGCAGTGGGTCGCGATATCCACAACCGCGAGTATGAGATTATCAGCATCGAAGGCAAAAAGGTACCCATTATTTGTTCGACATCGGCGTTTCGGGACGCTGGGGGACGCTTCACCGGCGGCCTTGAAATATTTAAAGATATCTCTGAGTTAAAGAGACTTCAGGAAGAGGTCGTGAGACGTGAAAAAAAATATCGCCGCATCTTTGAGGGCAGCCACGATATGATCTATACCACCAACGAACAGGGCCAGATACTGGATATTAATCAAGCCGGCGTTGACATGCTGAATTTCGCATCCAAAGAAGAAATGCTCAAAACGGTTTCGGCTCGGGATCTTTACCGCAAAACCGCAGATAGAGATCGATTTCTGGCGACTATAAACCGGAGGGGCCAGGTAAAAGACTATGAAGTTGAATTTAAAAAACGCGAGGGAACTCCGATTCATGCCCTGATTTCCAGCCGGCGGTACGAAAACCCTGAAACCGGCGACGTCGAGTTCGAAGGGATCATCAAAGACATTACCCATCGCAAGCGCACTGAAGAAGCACTTAAACAGCGTTACCGGGAACTTTCGATCCTAAACAGTATTGCCGTGGCATTAAATCACAATATGGCGTTAAACCTCATTTTACGCAAGGCGCTCAAGAACATACTGAAGGTCTTGGAACTCAGTCGGGGGGCAATTTTTCTGATCGATCGCGAACGGGAAGAGACCAAGGTCATTGCCGAATCTGGCTTTCAAGTTGAAGACCTTCAAGAACCCCAGGAGGTTGTTTTTAAAGATCCGTTGCTGAATAAAGCCCTCATCGAAGATGAGATGGTTTTAAAGCCTGAGCCCATTTTCCCGACCTTTAAAACCCGTTTTAAAACTAAGGGGCAAGAATCTACCCCCTGGCTGACCTGTTTTCTGATTACTTTCAAGGGTAAAGGGGTGGGATTTTTGGGATTTGATATTCCGCCATCGCGCAAATTGAATCAATATGAGTTCCATTTGATGGGATCGTTGGGCAATTTTTTGGGCGGCGCCATTGTGAATGCCCAGATGAGGGAGACCATTCGCAGCCATCGGCAGGAGTTAAGACAGCTTACCGGAAAATTATTTCAGAGCCAGGAAGACGAACGGCGACGTATCGCCCGGGAACTTCATGATGAATCCGGTCAATCGCTAACCGCTGTAAAGCTGGCGTTGGAACGATTGGAACAAAATGTGCCGTCGCATGAAAAAGCGATCAGCAGAGAAATCGGCGACATCATAAAAATGGTGCGGCGCACTTCCTCAGAAATCAGGCACCTTTCATACCATCTGCACCCGACCCTGTTGAGCGATCTGGGTCTTGAACCGGCGCTGGATCTTTATTTTAAAGAAATCAAAAATCATACCGGGTTCAATGTCGAGTTTAGCATGGTGGGATTTGATCACCGCCTGGATGCGGACATGGAAACCGTTTTCTATCGTTTCAGCCAGGAAGCGCTGACCAATACCCTCAAGCATTCCGGCTCGAGCAACTTCTGTCTTTCGATTATCAAAAGCTATCCCAAGATCATCTTCCGGGCAGAGGATGATGGGATCGGTTTCGATACCCAGATCATTGGGAAGGATCAACGCAGTCTGGGGTTGCTGGGTATGCGCGAACGGACCTCCCTTCTGGGAGGGACCTTCCAGCTGCGCAGCCAACCGGGGGAAGGCACCCGAATCCGGATTGAGATACCTTTTACTGAGTAATTGAGCCATGGCTGATCCCGTTCGCATATTAATTGCCGATGATCATACCATTGTTCGCCAGGGCTTGGCGAGTTTGCTAAACGACCAGCCTGATTTGAAAGTGGTCGGCCAGGCGGTCAATGGCCGAGAAGCGGTGGACAAAACCTACGATTTAAAGCCCGATATCATCATTATGGATATTGCCATGCCTCAGATGAACGGCATTGAAGCCGTAAAGCGCATAAAGAAAAAAGTTCCCAAGGCGAAAGTCTTGATTCTGTCCATGTATTCTCATGAACACTATATCCATGAGCTTTTAGAAAGTGGTGTCTCCGGCTATCTCCTAAAAGATTCCAGCGGCCGGGATATTATCAATGCCATTCATGCAGCCATGAACAACGAGACCTTTTTGAGCCCTTCCATTTCCAAGGTGGTTGTGGACACCTATCGATCCCCCCGCAAAGGCACCGCCAGTGCGGAGCGATATAAACAACTGTCCAATCGGGAAAGGGAGGTTTTTCAGCTGATTGCCGAAGGACATTCCACCCGAGAAATCGCTGATATGCTCTGTGTCAGCATCAGTACGATCAAATCCCATCGGGCCAAAATTATGGAAAAACTTGAAATTTATTCGCCAGTCAAACTGGTCCATTTTGCCATTCAGCTCGGATTGGTTGATCCGGAATTATAAAGATCAGCCATTGCACTGCAAACCGCAACATCATGATATGAATTCAAACAAAAAAATCGGGATCATCACCCTCACCCGGCAGACAAGCTTAGCCTATTCAGCGCTGAAAAGGATTGTTGCGGACCTGGGATACGAACCCATATGTGGTGAAGCGATCGGGTCCGACTGCATCTATTTCCCCCTGGAAGAAATCAATTTGGTCGGTTATGATTTTTTAGCCGACTTTTTTAAAAAGGCCAAGTTGACTGAAGCCGATGTTAATTTAATTTCAGCACCTTATACCGCTAATTTGTTTGTGTTGCCCAAAATCGTCCACTGCTTGAGAAGCATCTGTTCGGCCCCCATCATTCTCGGCGGCAACGAACCTTCCAACAACTATAAAAATCTGATGCATTTCCGATTCTCAACTTTTGTGAATGAAGTGGTCGACATCGCTCCTGATTTCATCGTCAGGGGAGCCGCCGAAAAGGTGTTGCCCGAGCTTTTACCCTTGCTGGACAAGCGCACCCTGGCCAACAACTGGGATCGGAATTTCCTGAAGCAATTGCTCGAGATCCCGAATATCGTTTTTTGGCTGCCGCAGAGAAAAGCAGTGGTTGCCACGGATTTTAACGCCGAGGATTTATCTGAAAAGGATATTTTTTCCTATGTTAAGTATGGAGAGAAATCTATTGCCGTAACGCTGCAAAGGGCCTGTGTTTGGGCTAAAAAATCCCGCGGCGGCTGTTTATTCTGTGCGATTGCCAGTCAGTTTGGGGCGCATTTTCATTGTGCGGTTCAAAGTGATTTTTTTGTAGAAGAGCTGAGCGTATTTCTAAAACAAAACCCTCAGATTAAATATGTCGATATCTGGGATGACACGTTTAACATCAATCCAGAATGGGCGATTAAAATCTGTCACTATTTAAAAACATTGAGTGAAAAAGCCGGACGTAAAATCAGATATTCTTGCTTTCTGAGACCCAAAGGCTTAACCGAGAAGCTCGTAGCAGAAATGGCAGAGGCCAATATTCGGACGGCCTTTATCGGTGCAGACGCTATGACCGATGAACTCTCACGGCGCATGCGAAGGGGCTGCACCGTTTCTGAAATGAACGCGTCGATTGCCCTGCTGGCGAAAGCAAAAATCCAGCCCCGATTGAGCGTTCAGCTATTTTCGCCTGAGTCAACGATTGATGATGTGGGCATTACATCTACCCTGGCGTTGGGGTGCATTAAAAATGGCGAATCAACAATTCACGTCCACCTGTACACCTATCCCCTCTATGGGTCGGACATCTATAAATTGCTTGCTGCCCGAGGAAACTTAAAAAAAATTCCGTCGCCCCTGTTAAAATGCAATCAAAATAGCGGGTTCGAACCGTATGTCATCGCCTATGACTATCTGAATTATGATCCTGACGTTGAAGATATAAAGCAGAAAACATTTAAGCTTCTGAATATTGAAACGTCATTTTATGTTCGAACCTATCCGGGCGATGGGGTTGATGCCCGAACGCTCAAGGAAATTTTAAGACAGGTCAGAGGTTGGTGTCTGGATGTTAAAAAGTCTCAGGACATCAAATCGCTCTGGTATATGATGATCCTTTTTTGGGAAAACCAAAACGCGGGTCTGAGTCAAACGGAATTGATCGATTGCCTATCTAAAAATGAACCGGATGGACAAGTGCCGCCACATTTAAGGAAAATTTATGGCAATTTTGGTTATCGCTACACCTTATCGAGAACCTTTGACGAGGTCATGACAAACCTCATGAAAAAAAAATGGGTTCAAAAAATTAAAAAGATGAAGTATCGACTAACGCCTGCCGGCATAAAAGAATTGAAATTGAGAATCAGAGAGGACAAGACGGCTCATTATCATATTGCGGCTTATGGTGTCATACCCAAAAACGACCTATGGGCGCTGCTTGCAAATGATTAACAGGGGTTTTTCAAAAAAACGTTTCGCTATGCAAATTTGTCGCCTGACAGATTCCCATTAAGATCCTTCCTTGGCACATCCAAATGCCTAAAACACGTTGCTGAATCGCAGATCCAAATCCAGATGTAAGTTTTAGATTTCAAATTAAAATCATCTCGTATCACCATAAAAATCATCTTTTAGACGATTTTCAAGAAGTGTTCAAATCGGATAAGTAGATGGGA
>JASFIV010000059.1:0-19184 GCA_050122475.1 Desulfobacterales bacterium
TGAACTGGACTCTTGACTTTGCCTTCTCATGGAAGAGGTTCAGGGTCCAATGTTTCTGTTAATTGGGCGGGGATAAACGGTTCGACTGAGCTCACCGAAGTCCCCGCCCCTACTTCTGACATCTGTCTTTCGCTCTCTGACTTCTGTCATCTGTCCTCTGACCTGCGAAGGGTTATTTTCTCTCCAGAATCGTAAACGTACAGGTCCCTCCGGTGCCGCCCAGATTGTGCGCTCCGCCGATGCGCAAATCGCCGGCCGGCACCTGCCGCGGCCCGGCCAGGCCTCGCAGTTGGGTCCAGACCTCATACAGCTGGGAGATCCCGGTGGCGCCCACCGGATGCCCCTTGCATTTGAGGCCGCCGGACGTATTGATGGGTTTGGATCCGTCCAGGCGCGTTGCACCATCTGCAATGGCCTTGTAACCTTCTCCGGGCTTAAAAAAGCCTAAATCCTCGATGTGCACCAGCTCTGCGATTGAAAAACAATCGTGTACTTCGGAAAACTGGATGTCATCCGGTGTCAGGCCTGACATCCCGTAAGCCTCCCGGGCCGCATAGCGTGTGGCTTCAAAATAGGTCAGATCGTCACTGGCATGAAAACCTCTTCCGCTGCCCTGCCCCAATCCGGCCACCGTGATCGGATCGTCGGTAAAGTTTTTGGCGATCTCTTCTGCCACCAGCAACATGCAGCTGGCCCCATCACTGATCGGACAACAGTCAAAAAGGTGCATAGGCCAAGCAACCACCGGGTTTGCACGCGGATCCGCAAGAAAATCCTTTTCGGTCTGCCAGTCCGGTGCAGTGCCCTCTCTCTTTATCAAGCTCTCCTTCTTTTTGTTCATCAAATCAGCGATGGTGACCGGAAACTGGGCTTTGGGATTCAGTGGTGCGTTGAGGTGACTTTTGATGGTTATATTCATCAAATGCTCACGATTGGCGCCGTATTTTGCAAAATAGGCTGTGGCCACAGCACCAAAAACGCCGGGGAAAGTAAAACCGGCCCGCCCTTCATAAGGGACGGTTGCCAGCGCCAGCCCCTCGGCGACCTCTTCGGTGGTGCGTTTGGACATCTCTTCCACACCGCCAACCAGAACCATATCGTAAAAGCCGGAGGCGATGGCAAAAACGCCCTCTCTGAATGCCAGCGCGCTGGATGCACAAGCGCCTTCGGTGCGAGTCGCCGGCTTGGGCGCAATGCCCACCAGATCCGCGATGATCGGTGCCCAGTGCGACTGGTGCATAAAATAGTCATTGCTAAAATTCCCCAGATAAAGGGCATCGATCTCTTTGGGATCAAAACCCTTATCCACCGAAACTATCAATTCCCTGAAAGCATCGGCAAACAGATCCTTGGAATCTTTATCCTTAAACATTCCGAATTTGGACATCCCAGCGCCGACGATGGCTACGCCCCTGCCGAGTTTCCTGTTTTTTGTCATTACAACCATCTCCCTATTTTACGGTTATGATTTATGTTTGGAGGCAAGAAAATCGTGAAACAATTTTGAAAAACCATAAGCACTTCACGTTCATGTAAGCGGTAGAGAATTCGGCCGGTTGTGGTAAAGCCATTAACAGGAATATATTTTTATATCAAGAATTTTGTAAGTGCTGAATATGGACGCAAAAGCAAAATCGTCTTCTGAAACGGATCCTTGCGAGAGGGCTCCGTTGACATTAACGAGATACTTCTGTTACCGTGCGATTGTTCGTTCCCATAGGAGAATTTGAAATGATCGTCAAATCCCAGACCCTAAAGCTTGCTGAGCCGTTCGTTACCGAAAAGGGTAGTGTAATCCAGGAAGCTGTCGTAGCCTATGAAGCATATGGGCAAGAAGGGAAACCGGCAGTATTGATCACCCATGGGGGGCTGAGCAGTCATCATGCAGCCGGTCGATTCGCAACAGAGGATCCTTTACCTGGATTCTGGGACGATATCATCGGCCCTGGAAAAGCGATTGACACACATCAGTATTGGGTTCTCTCGGCAAACTCTCTCGGAAGCATGTACGGTTCTGCCAGTCCTTTGACGGCCAACCCGGATACCGGCAATCCATATGGCCCGGATTTCCCAGAGATAACGCTCATCGATATGGTTCGTTTTCATAAGGCCTTTCTGGATCAGATGGGTGTCAAAAGCCTGGCTTTGATCGCCGGGCCCTCCATGGGCTCTTTACAGGCGCTTCAGATGGCAGCCCTTTATCCGGATTATGTCGATTCCGTCGTTAGTGTTGCGACGGCGGGCAGAATGACACCATCCGGGATGTGCATCCATCATTTTATGATCAATGCGCTTCAGATGGATCCAGCGTTTAAAGACGGTCGCTATGAAATTGGTACTCCCAAATTGGCGCTACACTTAATACAACAGGTTGCCAGAATATATTACACCCATGAGCGCTTTATTAAAGAACGATACTGGGATTCAGTACCGGAAGGCAAAGATTCGCAAGCAAAAAGAAGTCTGAACGCCAGGGATTATCTGCTTACCGGAGTTGAAGAGCAAATAGAGGGCAGAGACCCGAACTGCTATATCCGGATTCTGAATGCGATCAATAGTTATGATCTGGGAAAAGATGTAGGCGATTATGAAAAAGGGGTTCAACGCATAAAATGCCCGGTTTTGCTCATTAATATATCTACAGATGCCGAATTCCCGCCTCACTGGGCCGAGGAACTGGCAGAAATACTCAACCGAAAAAATCCCAGTCAGGCTCAAGTTAAAATAATCGATTCCATTTGGGGACACATGGGATGCGTTCAAGAGGGAAAAGCCATTGGAAAACATATAACCGATTTTTTATGCAAATAAATAAAGTCGGTTCTAAGGAGATTTAATGAAATCAATCCGGTTAAGGCGTTGACATAATATCAGCGTTGGCATGTATCTTGCTCCTTTTTGAAACTCAATTTTACACCCGAAGGAGCGTGCGAATGCCGGATAACCTGATGAACCGATTCCCCTGTGCATTGAACCATCTTGAAGCTATCAAGGTACCCCTCCAAGCAGGTACAGAATTTCTCGATCAAGGAATTCGATCACTTTCTCTGGGATTCGACCTGAATAACAACTTCCAGCAACTCGGTTACAAGCTGGCCCATCGATGGTACGGCCTTTTCGGCGGTCAGTGTCCCAAAGCCTTCAATCGTTTCAATACCTTGCAGTACCGAACACTTAAGAATTTTTACGGTATTTTCAAAGATCTATGGTTACATGCCCTTAAACAAATACACCGGGAAAAACGGGGCGAGTTAGATTTTATCAGCCTGTTTACCGAACCGCTTCCTGTCCAGGATTGGTCGGAAGCCTATGACCCTACCCGCATCCTGCTTGAGCTGCCGAGTTTAAGGGTTATCGATGTGTCTGCCGAAGTTAAACATGTCCTTCACAATTACACTGTCGTATTTGCGCCGCGTGCCGGACATCACTCCAATATTGCCGAGCGGGTAGCGCTTTATCTGAGAGATCAGGGGCTCACCCGTATGGTGATTGTGGAGCAAAAATGCGCCGATGATATTCCCCTCTATGTTAACCAAACACGGCACAGGGAAAACTTCGATAGCCAGATTGACCAATACAAGAAGGTATTGGCTCATCTGAAAGATCATTCCGGATACCCGCCCCATCTGATTGCCATTTGTCAGCCCGGCCCTTTGTTGATGAGCACCCTGATCCTGAATCCGCATCTGGGGAAAACCTTCGGTTCGGCAGGATCACCCATGCATACCGAGGCCGAAAAAGGCGTTTTAACCGATTTTGCCCGTTTGATGGGAGAAAATTATATCGATGAGCTGATGCGTTTTTGCGGCCACACAATAACATCCAATTGCCCGGGCCACGGAAGGCAGAGCTTTGACGGGGCACAGCAGGTCTTGGGATTTTACTATCTGGGAATGGATCAGCATGTTCGAAACTTCAAGCAACTTTTGCGGGACTTAAAGCAGGGCAACACCGAATCGGCCAAGCGCCAGATGGCATTCTACCGCTGGTATCATACGGTGCATCACTTTCCGGCCGGTTTTATACAGGATACCTATAAGAAAATCTTTGTTAAGAATGATCTAATTCGGGGAGCGCTTTCCATCGGCAACAAGATTATTGGTATCAAAGATTACCCGGGCCATGTCCCCATTTGGGCTCTCGGTGGTAGCAATGATAAAATCGCCCCAGCCCTGCAGGCTACCGGTCACCTCGAATTGATCAACTCCGTTTCAGATGACGACAAACTAAACTTAATCTGCAGTGGCGGACATATGGGTTTGTTTCGATCAGAGAAAATTCTGAAGACTTTTTATTCCAAAATAGCAGCCTTTATATTGGAACGAAGCGATCGGATTACGACGGTATAGGGTGGAAGTTTTGACGCGCAATAAAAACCGCAATCCGGCAAAATTTGCCGTGTCGCAGTGCTATCGGCTATTCCTGCTGCTCCTTTTTCCCGGATTTTTTTTCTTTTGTTAGATTCTCAAATACAGCCTGAAAGGGATTTGCCTGCCTCAGGCTTTTCTGAGCCACCTCGGAGAAATCCATGCCCATATCCAGCCATTTTTTAAACTGGTCGTCCATCGAGCTTTTATAGGCCAAATAGCTTTTGAAGGCTTGTTGCAGATAATTTTCAAAAAAATCGACCAGCACATTGTCGCCATACTGAATGATCATATAAAGGAGTGGCACCGGCAACAGCACGTTTTTATTTTTGGCTTCCTCCAGTACAATCTGGGTTAGGATAAAGGCGGTAACATCCGCTTTGGTTTTGGCGTCGATGATTTCCACCTGTTGACCGTTGCGTATACGCTCGGCAACTTCATTAAGGGTCACGTAGCGGCTCTTTTCGGTGTCGTACAATCGCCGGTTGGCATATTTTTTTAACAGAATTTTTTCAGTCATTGCTTTTTCCTGTTTATTGTCACATTGCAACAATATCTGTGATTTATCTATAGCATATTTTTTATAAACTATATAAAAATATTCTATAATAATATTATTTCAGTATTTTATAGCATATACTGAATTATTTTGAAATAAAAATTTTTTTTGTGCATTGCACAAATTTTTATTGACAAATCAAACCAGACCCCTTATATTACCTCCTAAAATGATAACGATAATATTTTAATAACAGGAGGACACCTTAACATGGACCAAAGCCAGTTTGCAAAACAAATGATTGATTTTCAAAAAACAACCTTTGACAACGTGTATGATTCCGTGGTTATGCTTCAAGACCATACGGAAAAATTGGCCAATACGGTTTTTGAGCAGGCAACCTGGCTTCCGGAGGAAAGCAGCCGGCTCGTCACACAATGGATTGAGATCTTTAAGAAGGGTCGCAATGATTATAAGTTGGCTGTAGATGATATTTTCACCAGGATTGAAGATTTGATAACAGCCGAAGATGATGTTCGCTCAGAACTATAATGAAAACCCCGTAAAAAGGAGGCACCTAAAATGGACCAAAAACAAATCGCACTTCAGATGATCCAGTTTAACAAAACCGCTTTTGACAACAGTTTCAGCGCCATGACCATGGTTTACGAACAGAATGAGAAAATGGTCGGCACCTTCCTGCAACAGGCGACCTGGATGCCCGAGGAGGGTAGAAAGGCCATTGAAAATTGGATGCAGTCGTACAAGAAGGGCTGTGAAGATTTCAAAAAACTGGCAGACGAAAATTATCAGAAAGTAGAGGAGTTCTTCGCCGGCTCCGGAGACTAAGACATTGCAATGTGCGGACGGATGCATGCAAGGTTCATGGCCTTACCGGCATGAACCTTGCAGCAAATTTGAATAGGAGTGGCAGCTTATGAACGAACGCAAAGAACCTTCTGACTATTCATCGATTCTGACCCAGACCCTCGACAAAAACGTTTCAGCCGTTTATCACCTTATCAACACCACCCAGAACTACCTCGCCGGGCTCTCCAAATATGCCGGCGATTTTATGATCCCCTATCTGATTTCCACCAGTTATTTTAAAAAAGTGGAGGATGAAAAGCTATTGCGCACCTCCCCATTGGATAGTCTGGCCGCCTACCTCAAACTGCTGGATTTCAATCTTAATATTTTCAACCGGGGCCTTCTGGGTGGTTTGGCATCCATCAACGGTTACACACAATTTGAAATGAGCAGCTTCATTGCTGCTGTTTATAATACCTTCTTAAATGCGGAAGGGGAGGATCTATACGCCTTCGTCGAACGCCAGGCGCGCTTAATGGATCTGGTCGTCAATGTTTACCCCCAGGCGATCGAGGCTATTGAACCCGAGTACGGCTTTCATTTTGAGCGGGGAGAACATAAACTGGCAGCAGAGACGGATCATTTTTACCTTTATCGAATCTCTCCGACGGATAAAACCCAAAAAATCAAAAAATCCGGCAAACCGATCATCATCATTCCCCCGTATGTCCTGGGTGCCAATATCCTGGGCTTTTTACCCGGTGAAAACAGAAGTTATGCGCACTGCTTTGCCAACCGGGGAATTCCGACATATATCCGAATCTTAAAAGATATCGAAACCACAGAAGCCCTTCAGGTCATGACCGGTGAAAATGACGCCCAAGATACCCGACTGTTTTGTGAAACCGTCATGAAACACCACGGCAAACCGGTGACCTTAAACGGCTATTGCCAGGGCGGGTTTTCCGCTTTGTGTAATCTGCTTTCAGGCGAGCTGGACGGGCTGGTAGACGCATTTATCACCTGCGTTGCACCGATGGATGGTACGCGCAGCGAGGGTCTGGCGAATTTTCTAAATACCCTGCCCCAGCGGTTTAACGACCTGAGTTACGGCACCAAGACGCTGCCCAACGGTAATCAGGTAGCGGACGGCAAATTGATGGGCTGGGTCTACAAGCTCAAGAGCATTGAAGACGAATCTCCGATTTCCGCATTTTACCGTGATTTGATGATGCTTGCCCGACAGGGCAAGAAAAACGTTCAAATCAGCAAAACCGCGGCTGGCCTGAATTTCTGGCTCAACAATGAGCGTTTCGACCTGCCACTGGAAATCACCAAGCTCAGTTTTGCTTCTTATAACGTTCCGATTACAAGTGATGGGACGCTACCGGTAAAATTGTTCGGCAGAAAGCTCAATCTAAAGCGCCTCAAAGAAATGGCCATCCCCTGGTTGATTTGCTACGGTGAAGGCGATGATTTGGTGGAAAAGAAAACCGCTCTGGCCCCGTTGGATCACATCGAGGCGGAAGTCACGCCCTTCCCGAAAGGGCATGTGGCCATCGCAACCTCTTGGTCTGACCCCAAGTCGGCCTGTGCCCTGCACACCCGGTTTGGAGATGGAAACTGGCGCGGACCGGTTCGCTTTCAGCTGGATCAGGATCGCTCAACTTCAGAGTCCCGGTCACAGAAAGGACGCGAGAAAACCAAAGGGAAGAGCAGCAATGGATAGGCAGTTTCTTGAATTCCTGGGAAGTTTTTTTCTGAATGCCGCCAAAGGTCAAAAACAGCTCGAAGATATGACCCGATGGATCGGCGGTGGATTGAGCGGTTTCGATGATTTAACACGCATGTTTCGCAAATTCTACGGTATGAATGAATTACCGCTGGCTTCACCGGATTACACCAGGGCCTGGGAAAAGGCGTCGGAAAATTTCAAGAAATCCTATCATGAGTGGCTAAACCTTATGAGCGTCATCCCCAAAAGTGAGTATCAAGCCCTGCAAAAAAAATGCGAGGCCCTCGAGAAAAAAGTCGCAACCCAGGATGAAACCATCCGGCAACTGCGAAAACTGCTGAGTGAGAAAGGGCTGCCCTATGCCGATGCGGTAAAGGGCTTTACCAGTATGATGGAACAGCAGGGGTATCAATTCCAGGAACTCATGAACAGTTTGGGCAAGGCCTTCAAAAAGGAATGATCTTCATTTCTTAGGGTGGCATGGCTCGGGCGGCTTGACCACAGCCTCAGCGTCCTGAACAATTCGGTTGTTTTGCATCAATCCAATCTTGACGTAACGCCTTCGTCGCCTACCTAAAACCAGGACCGGTGGCTCCAGATATCTTCTTCCAGGTCTTCCTTCGCTTTTTGAAGAGACAGATACATGGAGGCGTTCTGGATGGCCAGCGCACCTTGATGGGCCAGGGCTTGAACCATAGTAACGACATCCTCTGGAAACTCCCGTTCGACATTGGCATACAGCCGCAACACCCCGATAATCTCATCCCGTGACTTTATCGGGGTAACGATCATCGAGACGATGCCTTCTTTTTTCATCTCTTTTTTGTACTGAATCCGCTCGTCTGTTGTCGCATCTTTGATTAATAGCGTTTCGCCTTTGAGGGCCTGGGCGGCGCTTTGGGTTGAAGATACCGGTCCCTTATTCAAGAATTCATCACTGAGGCCATAGCTCGCCACCAGTTTCAAATCGCCGCTGTCTTTATCGAGCAAACGGATGGCCGCGCCTTTCATACCCAGCGCCTGGCTGATATCGACTGTCAGGTTGTTTAAGATCTTTTTGATATCCAGACTGGAATTGATATGCGAAGCCAGATCTAGAAAAAGCGTGGCATTTTTCTGGATCCGGCCTAACAGCCGGGTATGCTCAATGGCAATACCGCCCTGATCGGCAAGGGCTGACAGAAAATCAATCTCGTCTTTGCTGAAATCCCTTGTCTTGGCAGTATACAAGGATAAGATTCCTTTGGTCTGGTTTCTGACCGTCACCGGTACGCTCAGTATGGAGGCAATTCCTTCGGCCTTTTTAGCGCCATGATGCTCCAGACGCGGATCTGTTGTGGCATCCCGGAAGTGAAGATGGCCCGCCTTGACGGTCTCCTTGACAAGCTTACGGGCTTTCATCGGTTTCTGATGCAAATAATTGTCTGACAATCCTTTCTGGGCCACCGCAACAAAGACATCCTTTTGCTCATCGGCCAGAAACAAACAGGCGGCTTTGGCATCCATGGTATCGATGGCACTCTGAACGATCAGATCCAGCAGCTTTTCACTGGAAAGGGTCGTTCCAAGGGCCTTGCTCACTGTGCAAAAAGTTCTGAAATAATCCTTTTCCTTTGTCATAAACTTTCTCCTCATTATCCGGATCGCTGGGCATTTTTTTTGGGCCGTTTTGATAATTTAGATTTTACGCCGGCCTTTGCTTTTGCCTTTTTGGGGGCAGTTGACTTTTTCTTGCGTGCTTTTTGATCCGGTCCTTCTCTTTCCACCAGCCAGGCTGCTATCCGCGGCGCAAATTCTTTCTGGCACTTGGAACTCACATAGATACCAATATGCCCGGTTTCCAGGCAAACATCGATTGTATCCTTGCTGCCGACGCGCCCCGTCAGAAGCTCACAGGCTTCCGGCGGAACCAGATGATCATACCTGCCGTAAAAATTGATTAACGGCATGGTGATATTTTTGAGATCAACCTGCTTGCCCCCCACTTCGAGTTTGCTTTGAATCAGTAAATTTTTCTGGTAGAAATCTTTGATGAACTGCCGGAATGTCTCACCCGGTAGATCCGGACTGTCAAAAATCCATTTTTCCATGCGGATGAAATTTTCCACAAATTTCTTATTGTCCATGTTCTCAAAAAAACCCACATATTTGTCGATCATCAAGCGGGCCGGATTCAGCAGCAGAAAGCCGAAATTCATGGCATCTCCGGAAATATTGCCATAGGTGTCCGCAAGACGGTCCGGGTCGACGGCTTTCATCCACACGTGTAAAAGCCCTTTGTCTGTGTCGAAATTGGTCGGGGTTACCGTGGTAACCAGGTTTTTAATTTTGGCGGGATGTAAAGATGAATAGATCACACAGAAGGTGCCACCCATGCAGATTCCCATGAGGTTTATCTTTTCCAGATTGTGCTTGCGCCGAATGAAATCCACCATCGTGTCCATGTAGCCATTGACATGATCGTCGATGGTCAGGAAGCGGTCTTTGCGGGTCGGATAGCCCCAGTCGATCATATACAGATCGATACCGTGAGCCAGCAACGTTTCAACAACGCTTCTCCCCGGTTGAAGATCCAGCATCGTTTCCCGGTTGATGAGCGCATAAACAACCAAAAGCGGCGTTTTTAATTTGATATCGGTCACCGGTATATAGTGTTTTAGCTTTACCCGGTCTTCCTGAAACACGACTTCGTAAGGGGTTGAGGCAATTTCAGAATCCAGTGGCCCGAGCAGGACATCTGAGGCCTTGTGTGCCCGCGCGCGGGCTTTGTCGGCATCTTCGACGAGCTTTGACAGGATAAGATCTACTGGGACTTTAGGCTCATCCATGACATCATCCCCCATTCTTTTTTTGGATTATGAATCGGGTTTAAACGATGTTCAGATTACGGCTCCAATTTCTTTTCCAATGCCTTTATGCGCTTTTTCAGCAGGTAAATCTCTTTGTAAAGATCATCCATATCTTTTTGTTTCGGGATGGGCAGCATGTTTAGCATATCTTCCAGAAGGTCATTTTTCGCGGCCGTAAATTCTGACATCGCATCCAGGGTTTTCCCCATGGTTTCAATATATTCGGTGGATTGGAAGAGGGTCATGTAATGCCCTTCCAATATTTTTATCCACATTTGATAATATTTTTGGGGGTCTTCAGGCAGCTCACCTGCTTCAGAGAGCTCACCGAGCTTTTCCTGAATAACGCTGAACGACTTTGTCACCGGCAGATATAGCAACCGGATGAATTCGCCGACGGCTGTCTGAAATAAATTGAATTTGTCCAGGGTCTGATTTACTTTTTCCTGGTAAAAACGGGTGAGTCCCAGCTGGGGAATATTGAAAAATTGCCTGAATTCTTTCTCGTAGATCTCATTCCAGGCCCTGAATGTATTTTCGTCAAGGTCCTCAAACGTATAAGCTTCAGTGGTTTTTCCGATCCGTCCGGCCCTTTCAAACCACTTCTGCTGAAACTCCAGAAATCCGGCAAGACTCGATTGAGCCAGCTGAGTCAAGATTTCAGGCATGGTGCCGGATCCTTTAAACATGGAATCCATGATCTCGGGTCGGGCCATTGTCGATGATAGCATCTGCCAGGTTTTCATGGCGGCATCCAGCGACGCCTGAGCATGACCGGACGTGCCACTCGGAGATGGGGCCGAAGGCCGGATGGTTGCGGCTGCATCGGACCAAGCCCGAAACATATGACCCCAAACATCACCGGCTGTCTTCATCCAGGCTGAAAGATAATCAGGTCCGGTTTCATTATTATCATGCTTTTCATTCATTGATCGTCCCTCGCACGGTTCCCGCAGGGGCCCTTCGGTAACCGATTACATACGTAATCCGAATATCGAAGTTGAGGTTATTTGTCAATGTAGCGAATACCGTAAAAAAACTGCCGGCTTCACCGAAAACATCACCCAAAAACAGCGGATCAGGTCTGCAGGTGATGGATTCGCTCGACAGGTTGCTATTGGGTAATGAATTCTTGAATCGCTTTATCCCGCATTTCGTTCGGTTGAAATAAAATCGAAAAATGATTGCTGCCCTCTATGTTTACGCTGTGTGCATTGGGGATTTCTGAAACCATCTTTTCGACAGCAGATTCGGGTAAAACGAGGTCATCGTGACTTAAAATGCCATGGGTCGCCCGCAGGATCAACACCGGGCAGGCGACTTTGGGATAGTATTCAGAGGGCACTTCCTGCTGGATATTTCCGACCTCCTCTTTAATATTGGCCGGATTGATTCTCGAACGCACCCCGCCTTGCACCGCTTCGGACTCGTACTGGAAGTAGCTCTCGATCGCCTGCGACCAGGGTTGAAAAAAGGGCGCCTGTTTCAAAAGGGCCACGTAGGCATCAAAGGATGGAAACACCTGACCCAGTCGGTCCAGGGAGGGTTTGATGGCCACCGTGATTTTTTCCCATTGATCTTGCGTCAGTTGCCCGCCACCATCCATCAGAATGATTTTTTCTGTCCGCTCGGGATAATGGGCTGCAAAGGCCAGCGAGATAAATGCGCCTAAGGAATGACCCATGAGAACCATCTTCTCTTGTTCGAGGTCATCCAATATGCAATGAATATCCCGGATGTGGTGCCGCATCGAGTATCCTGCGGAGGGCTTATCTGAAAGTCCCCTGCCGCGCAAATCGATGGCTGAAATTGTATTTTCAGGGGCCAAGGATGATGCGATCACATCCCAACAACGGCAGTTTGCGGTCAGGCCGTGAACACACAGCACCTGACTTTCTTTCCCTTCCCAGACGGCCAACTGGATGGTTATACCGTCTCCATTAACTTTTCGCATGATGGGCTCGGTCATGGTCATTCCTCTTAGATTCCTATTCTTCCTGGGCCTAACGTTCTCTGATCCACTTCGCAATTTTAGGGCTGATGGTTTTATATGACTTGCTGCCCACAAATATACCGACATGGCCGGTGTCTACGCCAATCGTGGTAACATCCTTGGAGCCCAATGCCCTGGAAAGAGGTTTGGCCGTAGACGGCGGGGCCAGATAGTCGTTTTTGCCAAAAACATTTAACAGCGGGCATTTAATTTTGCGCAGATCCACTTTCTGGCCGTCTATGATCAGCCGGTTGCGTATCAGCAGGTTCTGCTGCAGGAAGTCTCTGATCCACTCTCTAAAGAATTCGCCTGCCATATCGGGACTGTCAAATATCCATTTTTCCATGCGCAGAAATGTACTGACGAACTTGGGATTTTCGATACCCTCTAAAAACTGAATATATTTGGTCGCCGAGGCAACGGGTGAGACAAGCAGATAGAGAATATTGGCCAGATCGCCAGGCAGATTACCGAGTCCTTCCACGGCCTTATCCACATCGAATCCCCGGGCCCATAGAAATAGACCGGAATCATCGATGTCAAACTCGGTCGGCGTTGCCAGCGTAATGAGATTCTTGACCTTTTTAGGGTGCAGGGCGGCATAAATCACACCGAAGGTTCCTCCCATACAAACACCCATTAGATTGATCTTTTGGGTTTTGGTTTCAGATCGGATCCAATCCACCGCAGTGTCCATATAATAGTTGATGTAATCATCCAGACCCAGATAGCAATCCGCGCCTGTCGGGTATCCCCAATCGATCAAATACACATCCAGGCCTTCGTTGAGCAGATTTTGGATGAAGCTTCGGCCGGGCTCCAGATCGAGCATAATGTATCGATTGATGAGGGCATAAACAATTAAAACCGGTGTTTTATGTATTTTTTTCTTTTTCAGCCGGCGGTGATAATGCAACAGCTTCATCTTATCTTCGGTATACACAACATCGGCGGGCGTCTTTGCCACCCGGTAATCCGGATTGCCGGCCAGCACTTCTGAAGCGCGCAATACTTTTTTCGGAAATTCCTTTACATCTTTTTCGATGCTTTCAATTATTTGCTGATAGTTCATTTTACTAACCGTTCATAAGTATAGAGATTACGATAATTCCTGTGAATGTATACACGTTCAGTGTTCCATAAAATGAGTGCCGGTCATGTCATTTTCTGAATTCTGTTCTTTCGCTACACTCCCTTGATCATGAGTTTGCACGATGAAGTCGCTGATATTTCATTCCGCGATCAATTAAAGATAAACTGCCCTCAAATTATCTTTTGGACTTTTTCGCTTTTTTGGAACCTTTAGCTGCGGCCTTTGATTTGACGCGCCGCTTGGCAGTGGATTTTGCTGAAGGCTTTTTCTTGGGCAAAGTGCTTTCAACATTTTGCAATTTCCGTTTCAGCGCCTTTATCATCTTTTTTTGCTCACGGATAAGGGCGTCCTGTTTGCGTGTCTTTTTCTTCAGATCATAGATTCCCTTATAGACATCTTCCATCTCTTTTCGTGTTGGAATCGAAAGCGACCTGAACCATATATCCCTGGCGATGTTTTGCTTTTTCTTATAGTCTAAATATTTTTCAACCACGTCCACCACGTTTTGCACACCTTCGGGGGATTTGATATAGGTGTCATATTTCGCCTCAAGAATGTTGACGGCAAAATCATAGATTTCTTTGGCACTCTTAAAATCCTCACCGGCCGCCTCTCTGTCCTTGATGGCCTGTTGCAGCATGACCATCGCGTCTTTCAGAGGCATGCTGAATTTTACTAAAAAATCGCCGACAGCCCCCATGAGGCGGTGATAGGAATCGATGGCGGCCATGATCTGATGCTGGGCTTCTCTGTGAATACCGAACTGGGGCATACCAACGAATTTGCCGATATTTGCCTGATAGAGGTTTAGATAATGTTGCGTCAGTTTATTGGTGACCTCATGCAGCATTTCGTCAGTGGCATCCCCCGCATGAGAGGCCTTGGCCGTCTCTAATACAGTATTCATGAATTCGATGTACAGATGCCCGTTTTGAATGATGTTTTGTAAGATTTTATCTTGGATCTCAACATCGATCGCAGGCTTTCCCTTTGCCAGGGCTTCCTGCACGCCTTCCATCCAGGACTTAAATAAGGCTGTGGCATCTTTTCCCTCGGCCTGTGCGGACATGTCGCCAAAGAAATTTTGGCCGGCTTTTTGAAACCATTCCTGATATTTTTCGGGGTCCGCTGCTGCATATCCGGGATATAAGCCCTTTAGCATTTGAAAAAAAAGATCCGCTCCGATATCCATATCAGGGCTCCTATTGCCAATAAGATTGGAATGACTAAAGCTAAAAATAATGAATATTAAACCCGCTTACTTTTGAGATGGAATTGAAAATTGAATATTGCCAATTGAATATTTATGGATGTCGCTTCGCTCCATCCTTCTAAAATAGAAAGAATACCTTAAATATTCAATTAAAAATATTCAATTGTATCAGGATAGTGGAAATATACCATTTTAATTGTTTTGCTTAAATGCGCACAAATAGCTTTACGTATCTAATCGTTGTCGGCTCTACCATGTTTGTCTTTGAGAATAAACTTTTGAACCTTTCCCGAAGCCACGGTGCGGGGCAGTTCATCTATGGCCACCATATATTTGGGAATCTTGAATTTTCCCAAACGGTCGCTTAAAAAATCTTTCAGTTCCTCGAAGCTAAGCGTGCTTCCCGCTTGAATCTCGACGACGGCTTTGCCCACCTCACCCCATTTGTCATCCGGCACCCCGATAACGGCAACACCGGCTACTGCCGGATGCATTTCGATGGCCCGCTCGATCTCGGCCGGATATATATTGGCGCCGCCTGAAATGATCATATCTTTAAGCCGACCCACGATGGCAAAATGGCCATCTGCATCGATGCGACCGAAATCGCCGGTCTTAAACCAGCCACCTGATATTGCTTTAGCACTCTCCTCAGGTTTGTTCCAATAACCGGCGCAGATGTGGGGGCCGCGCAGCCAAATTTCCCCTTCTTCTCCGGCCGGTACTTCATTCCCGTCAGGGTCCACTATCTTTGCATCGACATGCGGCATGGGATGACCGACCGATCCTAATTTCCCGTTGGCCAAAAAGTTATTGGGACCGGCTTCGGTCAACCCGTAACCCTCCCAGATTCGGATGGACTTCCGGGTTTTAAAGGTTTCCAGAATATCCTGGCCCAGCGGCGCGCCTCCCGAAACCATAAAACGGATGTTGGAAAAGTCTGTCGATGCAAATTTGGGAGAATCTATCAGCATTTGGAACATGGTGGGAACACCGAAAAAAACCGTCACCCGTTCATGTTCGATCAGATCCAGGATCAAATCCGCTTCAAAGCTTTTGATCAGAATATTGACAGCGCGGCCATAAAACAGCGGCAGGGTAAACACATTCCAGCCGGCCGTATAAAACATGGCGGCATGCAGGATGGTTCTGTCGGACGAGCACAAATCCCAGCCCAGATGGGTATTGATGGCATTCCAGGTGAGCATCCCATGAGTAAGAATGACACCTTTGGGCAAACCGGTAGTGCCGGAAGTGTATATAATCAGCTGGGGATCATCCGGGCCGATCTTGACTTCAGGGGGCGGCTCGGCAGACAGCTTCGACCAAACGTTCGGCAAGGGCTGTCCGATGGCGTCATCTTCATCAAAGCAGACGTAGTGTTTCAAGTCGGTCTTGCTTTTAAAGCCGCCCACGCTTTCCTTGTGAGCCTGATCGAAAAAGATGGCTTTGGGTTTGGCGTCTTCCAAATAATAAATGAACTCTGCCGGTGCCAGTCGAAAATTGAGCGGAACGAGGATGGCGCCCAGACGGCTCAGCGCAAAAAATAACTTGATGTATTCTACCCGATTGAATGAAAGCGCAGCCACCCGATCGCCCGGGTCGATACCCAGGTGGTTGCTCAAAAAGTCGGCCATGCGATGGATATCATCGCTCAATTCGCCGTAAGTGTAACGGCGATCATCGATGACATCCACAAGGGCCTCTTTCTCAGGAAAGCTTCGTCCCCAGCGTCCGATCCAGTCGCCGTAAAGCATCTTCTGACCCCCCGTCTTTAAAAGTTATCTGTGTGCTTTTTTGGTGCAAAAGAGTCTAATTGGATATGTTCACCATGTTGAAACGATTGAGTATTTTCGATTGAATATTGAATATTTAAGGTATTCTTTCGATCTTATACCGCTTGTCATTATAATGTTCCGAAAAAAGAATGGCGGCATAAGTGTCGTCGCAAAAAAACGTTACGCAATCGGTACGTTTTTTTGACAACCACTATAAAAAGACGGAGCGACACGCGGCGCAAGCGCCTGCGCTGCGCGAGCGCCATCCACAAATATTCAATTTTCAATATTTAATTTTCAATTCCGTCTTGTCCGGATTAGAAAAAACATTACCCTATCTTTGATAATCCATAAAACCCGGACTGCTATGGCTTGACCATAATCGGTGGAGCTGTCTCCTGCGGAGATAATTCCCGAACCAGCACGGGGACAGCCCACTCCACATCCGGTCTGACTTCGAGTCTGAAGGAAAACATGGTCTGAAGGGCCTGGTGATCTTCCTTGCGAAAAATCATTTTTCCTTTGGGTGTCATGAATTCCATCCCTTCCATGGCCGCAATGAGCTTTTCGGTATCTGTGCTTTGCGCCTTGCGGATACCTTCGACGACAGCCATAGCGGATGCAAATCCCCCACAGGTAAAAAAATCCGGTGGTTCCTTGAACCGCTGCAGATGTTCTTTGACCAGCCAGTCATTTACCGAGTTTTTCGGCGATTCATAATAATAGTAGGTGGCCCCGACCATCCCCTCGAGACGCTTCCAGCCTTTGAGGACCGGCAAAATATTGCCGCCGGTAGCAATCTGAATGCCATGTTTCTCAAGCCCGCTGGCCAGCAGTTCGGGCCAGGGGCCCGCCATTCCGGCCCAGATGACATAGATATATTTGGGTCCGGTCTTACGCTTCAAGGCGTTGATCATCCGCTGAATCGGGGGTGTAAAACCGGTTTCCCAGAAACCACCGATGAACTCTTGGTCCACAACCTTGGCTCCCAGGTTTTCAGCCGCCCGCTTATAAGCGGCAATCCCGTCCCGGCCAAAAGCATAGTCCTGGGCGATGGTGGCAATGCTGACGCCCTGCCTGGCCACAGCAGCGGCATTGGCGATGGCATCCTGACCGGAATTGCGGCCGGTTCTGAAGATATATCTATTCCAGTGGGCGCCGGTAATGGAATCGGCCACGGCCGGTTCAACGATAAGGATCTTCTTGAATTTTTTGGCCACTGGAAGGCAGGCCAGGGCCACCGCACTGCTGGTGGGCCCGACAGCCAGATCTACCCCGTTCTCTTCGTATAGCTGGGTGAGGAGCACCTGCCCTTTATCCGGCTTGCTCTGGGTTTCTGCAATGATCAGTATCACATCTCGTCCGATGATTTGATTCGTGCCCTGGGTGGCGTATTCCAAACCCAACTTAAAGCCTGCAATCTCTTGTCTGGCGTAAACATCCAAGGGCCCGCCCAAGCCCTGAATGAGTCCGATTTTGATAGGCTCAGCGGCCATTATTTGGGCAGCTGTCAATATCACAATTGAGAGTAAGGTCAGCCCCAGTGCGGAGCAAATATGCTTTTGTTTGATTTTCATATGGTTTTCGAGCCTCCTTTTGTAAGCGGCAAATGCTAAACCGCATTCCGGAGTCCGATCCCTAACCATGGTATCAGATTCACTAATCACCTATCGCTTTATGGGACCATCAATAACCACACCGAAAAAACGGAAGAGATATTTTCCATCTGTTAGGACCGGATCGGCTTACGCCGTGCGATGATATCCTGAACCGACCCGATGATTCCTTTCGGGAAAAAGAAGACGACCAGGATAAACACCATCCCAAAAATAAGCAGCCAGCGCTCCATAGCCGCATGCAGAAAATGGGCACCCGGGAAGAGGCTTTTGGCAAAATTCTGAAGGTCAGGCAGAAAAGAGTGGGCAAATTCCAGGAAGGCAGCGCCGGCAAGCCCGCCGTACAGGGTCCCCATCCCCCCAACAATTTCCATCAGAAGGACATCGAGCATGATTGGAATACCCAGGACCGATTCCGGATTGGCATATCCCACCCACATGGCGTACAACCCGCCAAGGATAGTGGATACCAGACAACCAAAACAAATTGAAATGGTCTTGACAACGAACGTCTTGTAACCGATGGCTTCTGCTCTGGGTTCGTTGTCGCGAATTGCCTGCATGACACGCCCCAGTGGGGAATTGATAAAACGGATCATGAGCAGAAACAGCCCCAGGCAGACAACCAGAATAAAATAATAGGTGATCAGCCTGCCGGTCATCTCGACACCCAAAAATTTTCCCATATTAAATGATACCTTGAAGATCCCCGGCATGCTCATGATGATGCCGTCTTCTCCACCAGTAAAACCACTCAATTTAGTGGCCAGGATGATGGCAAACTCGGCGATCGCCAGGGTCACCATGGCAAAGAATATGGCCTTTACCCGCAACGAGAGAAAGCTGACAATCAGGGCCAGGGCTGAAGTAATGCCCAGGGCAACGACGAAACCGATGACAAGATTAATATAGGTCGGGTTGCCGTATTTGCCGATCAGCATGGCAATACTGTAAGCACCAATACCGAAAAACATGACATGCCCGAAAGAGAGAATCCCCGTATACCCCAGCAGGATGTCGAAACTGGCTACCAGGACGGCAAAAATCATGATTTTTAAGGCCAGATCCAACGATTTGAACGACGGAAAAAGGAAGGGCACCAGAATAAAAAGGAGCAATACAGCGAGCTTCAAAAAGAAGGTGCCGCTTCGGTATTGCTTCTGTCTTTCCTGTCTGCGAAAAATTTGAACCGGTGTCTGCTCTGTCATAGCTTGACCTCGTTATTTTCCGG